>JBFZFB010000195.1:0-18818 GCA_041306605.1 Lentisphaerota bacterium
CCAATGGTGATCTGGTATGCAAGGGTGTTGAGGATCGGGTTTCACTTGGGGAAAAAGGCTCTCTTACGGAAAATCTGACGGATACATTTGTGGTGGAATGGAATGGCTGGCTGAAGATGAATAAGGACAGTGCCTGCAAGTTTACAATAAGCAGTGATGATGGCAGTTGGCTGTGGATAGATGATCAACAACTGGTTGATAATGGTGGATTTCATGGGGCATCGGCTGTTTCAGGCAGTGTGAAACTCAACAAGGGCCTGCATAAGATAAAGATCCGGTATTTCAATAACGGGGGAGCTTTTTCATTCAGCGCCGGAATGGACGCACGCAGTACTGTTGTGCCAGGTGAATTAAGAATGGGAATTGCTGGCGGCAGTACTTTTATTGTGGAAGGCAGTCCTTTGGGAATCACCAACATATTCCAAACATTGCCTCCGAAAGCGGTCAAGGCGCTTGCCCGCAGGAAACAGGCTGGCATTACAGCCGCTGTAAAGGGTAATGACCTCAAAGTTGAAGTGAGGGTTGGTAAATCAAGCAAACCGTGCGTCAGCGCGGTAATTCCACTGACACCGGAACAGAAGAGTCGTATTTTGACTGAACCGGTGGAGATATTTGCCGTGAAAACCGCGTGCAAGATGGTGCCATGTTTTGATGAAAGTCAGGTTTATGTTGATTTAAACGAACCGGCGCCTGCCAATATCTGGCGGAGCCCTGTTGATCATGCGTTTGCCCGTGTAGTCAAAACAGGCTGGCGACTCGGCACCAACGTGCCTCCCATCCTTGCGGAGCTGAGGGATGAAATGAGCAAATCGATGGAGGAAGGAAGAGAAGCCGGTGAAAAGTCGTTGAAAAAATTCTATCGTAACATGAAGAAGATAGCCCGTGATATCGGGGCCATGACAAATGAAACAGCACAGCAGGCGCTAGTGGATTTTTCGGGTTTGACGCTGGATGTGGTTCACAGGCCGGAACTGACAAACGGCGTGATAGCTATTATGAGAAATCCTGATCCGGCGAAGAAAGCTTCAGGTTCACTCCGGATAACAGTAACCGCTCCTAACGGTACAAACACCGCGGATTACGCCCGGCATGTGAAAGTGCCGGCTGGCGAGGAAGTGTATGTGACGCAAATACTACAGCCTTCTCAAAGCAATGAAGAAGACACGGTTAATGCAGAGGTTGATTTCAAGTGGCAGGGTCAGTCTTTGCGGCTCACAGACAAAACCACCCGCCTTCCTAATCCATGGTATGGAATGAATCTGGATCCGGAATACCAGATAACAGAAACAAATATGATTTTGAACGCGATATTTACCGGGCCCCTACAGGGAGTGGTGAGCGGTACTATTACTTTTCAAGTTGAGCCCCAAGACGCTGTTCTGATGCCTGAAGTAAAAAAAGATATTCTCGTGGAAGCGGGTAAAAAGCAGCGTGTGCCTGTGTCTTTTGAGTGGAAAAAAGGACGCGCTCCGGTTTTTGTGATCGCTCAATCAAGCGTGATGGTTATAAATGAACCGGTCTGGCACAAAGATTCTCTGCAAATACAATAGTTGAACAAACAGTTTTTATGTGAACGGGTATTACTGTCAATGTGTCATAAAACCGAATATTTTTCTCCAGCCTTTGCCGGGAACGAAATAATACCGTTCTTTTCTTCTGCGCTGACCGGTTTTCCATTTGAATCGGTAATTTTCAGTGCCAGGCCTGAAGTTTTGATTTTGCAGACGCGGTCTTTGACTGGGGTTATTTCCGCTTTAACGAGGCGGTGATTTTTCCATTCTATTCCAACTTTGAATCCGCCGCGCGCGCGCAGGCCTTGCACCTTGCCTTCCGGCCATTGTGACGGCAGGGCGGGCAGAAGGTGAATGCGTTCATGATAACTTTGCAGAAGCATTTCAATTACAGCGGCTGTTCCGCCAAGGTTGCCTTCTATCTGAAAAATTCTCGGGGGATGCAGGTCCAGCAGTGTTTCTGTGGCGAAATCAACAACCAGATGTTCAAGATGATTGAACGCACTGTTGCCGTCGCCAAGCCGCGCGAAACAGCATGTTGTCCACGCTCGGCTCCAGCCGGTATGTCCGCCGTCGGCGGCAAGCCGCAGTTCCAGCGACTTTCTTGCCGCCGCGAACAAGTCGGGTGTTTCCTCGGAGGTGATCTGTTCACCCGGGAATAAACCGAACAGATGAGAAATATGGCGGTGTCCGGGTTCGACTTCTTCGAACTCCTGATTCCATTCGAGAAGCTGGCCTTTCGATCCAATTTGCATTTCAGGCAGGTGTTCAACCATGTCCTGCCATTTTTCCCTCTTATCCTGATCAACATTAAGGATCCGGCTTGCCTTTATAGCGTGTGCAAGCAGGTCCCGCGCGAGCTGAACATCCATTGTGGCGGAGACGCACAGAGAGACAGGGCCGGCATCGCCGCTATTCTTGAACCTGTTTTCGGGGGACTGAGACGGAACGATTTGCAGTGTGCCGTTATTGTCTTTGATCAGATAGTCTTCGTAAAAAGAAGCAACTTCCTTGAGAAACGGATACGCGCGGTCGCGCAGAAATTTTTCATCCAGGCTGTATTCATAATGCCACCACATGTGCTGTGCCAGCCATGGTGCGGCGCCAATCCATATTGCCCAGCCTTTTGATTCCGGTGTACTGCGTCCCCACGGATCAGTTGCGATGGGATACCACACTCCGCGGCATCCATACAGGTCCATGGCGGTCTTGCGGGCATGCGGCACAAATCTTTCTATGTGCCGCAGAAGCGCTTCGGCGTAATTCTGCATGCCGACCGGTTCGACTGCCCAGTAGTTCATCTGCAGATTTATGTCATGATGCAAATCGGAATCCCACGGCGGATACATATCTTCGTTCCACTTACCTTGCAGATTTGCCGGCAGTTGACCGTTGGCGGATGACGCGCAGAGTAAGTAGCGTCCAAAATTGAAATAAAGGAGCATTAACGCCGGGTCGCTTCCGCCGGTGCGAACGCGTTTTATACGTTCGTCTGTCGGCAGGTCGGGTTCAGTCAGGGGCATTTCAAGTTCAAAGCCGCCGTAATGCTGATTGTGTTCTTCGATGTGTGATTTCAGGAGTGTGTTCCAGTCGGGCGTTTTTGTGATGTGTTTTTGTTCGCACTCTTTGCGTGGGTCGAGCCCTGTAGCGGATGTGCCCATGTTTACGGCGATTACAAGTTCAGTTGTCTGGTCAACCGCGATTTTCCGGCCGTCAAGCACATGTGCTGTTCCGCCTTTTTGCCTGACAATTGATTCGACTCTGAATGATATGCCGTTTTTTATGGAGCCATCCATTGAGAGACAATCGGCAGTTGTGTCAAAAGCAAGCGAGCAGTCGCGGTCACGATTGCGGTCAAGCCATATAGTGCAGTCGAACGGTTTACCGTTCGCGTCAACGTGGATCATGATCAGGTCTTCTTTCAGATGGGCTATATATTGCCGTGTGAATATATTGCCGTCAGCCTGATAGCGAACGGTTACGGCTGATTTTTTCAGATCGAGTTCTCGGATGTAGTTATGTACGAAAGAATGATTGAATTCCATGTACAGGTCGCCTGCCGGCTGGTAGGGGTCGATGCGGAATCCGTCATTCCCGCCAAACGCTTCGCCGCCGGCCCGGGTTCCTTCCTCGTATTTGCCGGCGAGCAGGAGATCGCGAACGCACTGCAGGAGGTGAGCTTTCTTTTCAGCGTCACGTTCGCGGTTTGTTCCTTTCCACAGCCATTCGTGATTAAGCGCGACACGTTCTGTCTTGTATGTGCCGAGGATCATTGCCGCCAGACGGCCGCTGCCGATGGGAAGTCCTTCAAGCCAGTCGCGAGCCGGAGCTTTGTACCATAATGTATGATGCGGATGAGAAGCGCGGTATTTCTCCATGTGTCCCCCTTTTCGCTCGAATTGACAGGCAGATTTTGTGATAAGTTTATCAGCCTTTCGCCATCAAACTGCCTTTTTCAAAAAAGTACTTCAGTGTGTCATGATCAACTTCAGGCGGAATGGAATGATCTGAATGCACGATGAATCCCGCTCCGGCTTTGATTACGGCGTTGATTTTTTTGAGCTCTTCATCAATCTTGCGGCGATCGTTAGACGCTATCACGCGAATATCCAGTCCGCCGCAGAATGATATTTTGTCGCCGAATTTTCCGGCCAGTTTCGGCAGGTCCATTCCGGCCTTGACCTCCATGGCTTGGAGGCAATCCATTCCGGCGCGGATAAGGCCGGGTACCAGCGGTTCGACAAAGCCACAGGAGTGAACTACAACTTTACAGCCGTAATCGTGCGCGAAATCGAACAGTTTTTTATGACCGGGAAGCATGATATCTTCATACATTGCCGGTGACATAAAAGGTCTTTCTTTGAAGCCCATGTCTTCGTAGAACCAGAAGAAATCAGGCGCGCCTTCTTCGCCGAACAATACTTCCAGATGTCTTATGGTCATATCGGCATAGGTCATTACCATGTCCTTCACCCAGTCAGGGTCGAGGGCCATTCCCATGAGCATGTATTCATGACCGCATAACGGATGCATTTGCTCGAATGGCGCCACGCCGCTCCAGCAGAACGCGCGGTTTTCCTCTTTGGCTTTCTTTTTGCTGTCCCTGTAACCTTCAAACGGGATGCGGCGGCGATCGAGTTTTACAAGATGCGGTTTTGTTATTTTCTCCCAGGCGTCCCGTTCTTTCACAGTGAAATCAACGTGTTCCGGTGTTCCTGAGCGGTTCTTCCAGTAACGTAATTTCGCGCCGTTGCCGTCAAGTGTCAGTTTTGTTTCCTCTGTCTCTTCAATAATCTTATTTTGAAAATCGAGATCAGCTGTGGATGTGAGCCAGCCGCCGCTGCGTACGCTCATGTCGAAATGAGTTGTAGCGTCCTCATCTTTCTGCATTAATCCCTGCTGGACATATTTGGCGTGAGTTTCACCCCATAGACCGTCTGTCCAAGCGAATCTATCCACCGGTTTACGGTTCAAAGCGTTAAGTACACGTTCTTTATGTGTCATTTCCTGCATGATTTTTCCTTGTTTTTATGTTTAAAGAAACAACGAAAAAGGAATCTATCACCAAGATAATTGATGGTAAAGCAATATAAAATGCGAAAGAAACATGGAATCAGCTTCGAAACGTTCTAGAACATTTTGAACGCGGAAAGGCGTGCTTCGCGCCGGAACAGGTCGGAATTCCGGTCTTCAATCAGGTAAGCCGCGCTCACGCCCATGGTTCCGGTAAGATACAGTTCGGATCGGACAAAGAAGGAATCCACTGTGTCGCTCCTGAATGTGTAATGACCGGCCCTTCCTGTTTCAACTGTTTCGTCACCCGTGCTGACTCCAACCGTTAGCGAGAGTTGCTGTGCTAGATTATAACCTGTTGATAACGCGTGACTGCCGGACTTATGGTCATGGGAATCTCTTCCGAAAGAATAACTATAGTCGGCAAACCAGTTTCTATAGTTCTGGGTGAGGGAAACTTTCATTTTCTTTGACCAATGTCCGTTATATTTGGCAAGCCGCGGACCGATGCCGAATATGGTTGATCTGTAAACGCGCATATTAACGGTTGCACTGTGTTTCTGTTCGGCCAGAAAACCGGGGATGTCTGAAAAGTCGAAGAAGTAGTTTGCCGACCAGAAATTATTTCTCCGGTGTGATGCTCCCAGCTGGGCTGTCCAGTCCGTTGTATCATAGCGCCACCATTCTTCAAAGCCGCAGTACCATGTGGTGTCGGGCATGGATCTGTATGAGTAATCGAGGCCGAGCATATCCCAGTCCGGTCCTGTTTCGAGCCAGCTTGTGGCGCATGACGGGGTGATTTTATTCGGGTGGGGGATTAATTTGCGTTCGGGGGTCATGCCGTAATTCTTGTCTATTTTCCGTGCTATCGGGAAGAAGCTTTCGCGCCAGGCCGATTCCGCAAGGTACCGGAGTTTGTTAGTGTTAGATTCGCATGCCTGTTCACATTGTGTCAGCATTTGATCTGCTTTTTCATTTTCGCCTTTGCGTTTTAAAACAACAGCGGCGCCGATGTAGGCGTCCACATAACCCGGTGTCATCACTATTACATTCTGAAAATCTGCGAGAGCTTCATCCAGTCGCTCAACTTTTCTTGTTCTGCAGAAACCTCTGCCGACCAGAGCGTCCACATCTCTGCCGTTTTTTTCTATAATGCTGTTGTAAATTGCTTCAGCTTCGTCGACATCGCCGTTGAGCCGCAGTTCCCGGGCTTTATCGATCGGACTCTTATAGAAGGAATTTGTCGTTACTGTGTCGAGAGTGTTGCTGTTTTGCGCTTGTATTACGGTTATGGCCGAAAAAACAATTGATATTGCAAACAAGATTATGTGTTTCACGTGTTATCCTCGTGTTTGTGTCCGAAACTGACTCTCTTGATGTGGCCCCAGTCCGTGTTTTTACTGAAAAGATAACGAATCATGCCCTTTGTTCTCCAATAGGCGTGGAGCTGGCGATAGCCGAAGTTTTCAAAAAATGCCGCTATAAAAAGATCTCTCAGGGCGGTAGGTTCGGGATATCTCTGGAAAGACATTTCGGCCAGAACAAGGGACGCGCATGAGATGCACAAGCCCCATACAAACGCGATGGCAAGGAACATCAGGAAATAAGTCATATTGATAACACCAAGAATAAAGGCGAAAATCACTACGGGATATCCGATGAATTCTATCAGCGCTCCGATCATTTCAAAAATGAAATAGTAGGGATATCCGATGAGGCCTAGTGTTCCGTAGCGCGGGTTGAAAAACAGTTTTATATGGCGAAACATACATTGGGTCAATGCCCGTTGCCACCGGTCTCTTTGTGTGCCGAGCTGTTCAAAGGTGGACGGAGCCTCTGTCCAGCAGACCGGGTATGGCGCGAAGCCGATTCGGTTTTTCAGCTTCTGTTCGTGGATCATCCTTTGCAGGTTTACGACCAGTTCCATGTCTTCGCCGATTGCGTTTTTGAACCAGCCTCCGGCTTTCTCCAGCAGGTCGCGTCTGAAAACTCCGAATGCGCCGGAAATAATCATGAGCACATTAAGTCTTGCCATCCCAACGCGGCCGAAGAGAAACGCGCGGAAATATTCAACGATCTGTATTCTTTCCACTATCCTTGTCGGGAGTTTGAGTTCGGTGATTTTTCCATTCTGCACATCACTGCCGTTTAGAAGGCGTACTATACCGCCTACAGCTGCTGTGCCCGGAACAGCGATAAACTCCTGCATCAGTTTTTCCATGCTGTCCTTGGAGAGTAATGAATCGGCATCAACCGCGCAAACGTAAGGATATCTGGAATAAGCTGCGGCCAGATTGAGCGAGGATGCCTTGCCGCTGTTTTCTTTGTCAATAACCACCAGCCGTGAATCTTTTCTTGAGAAATAGACGCATTTTAAAGGAGCGTCAGCGTGTTCTTCGGGCAGTTCGATATCTGTTTTCTCGAGATCGTACGCTTTTATCAATACATCAAGAGTGTTATCGGTTGATCCGTCATTACATACAATTACCTCGAACTCGGTATAATTCAGGCAGAGCAGGGCGTGCACTGATTCAACAATATGGAGTTCTTCGTTATAGGCAGGGACCAGCACGGAAAAAGGCTTCATGAATTCTTCCGGAAGTTTTATGCCGCGTTCCATTCTCATGCGGTTGCGGTATCTGCTGAGAGTTCCGGCGGCCAGCAGAAGCAGGAACAGATAGAAAACATTCAACACCACGAAATACCAGAATATCATGTTGTTGAAGAAAACAAAAATAATGTCATGGAATAGATTCTGCATATCTGAATCTCCAGCGCATCCTGCCGAATTTCTTTTCCGCCAGCACAAGTTTGACCACATACCTTACTGAGTTGATGTTATTGGACTTGTAGCTTTCAAGTTTCGCCATACCTTTGGCGCCCATCCGGGACATGGCTTCAGCGGCGTTTCTCTTAACCCATTTGTCGGGATCGTTTAGCAGTAAATCGGCCGCACGGTCCATATGTGCATCGCCGGCAAGGCGTTCCAGCGCGTTTACCGCTTTTAGTCTTACGCGGAAATCAGCATCTTTCAGATGCGGCATTATTTTCGCGCATGTTGAAGCGTCGCCGGTTTTCTCAAGAGCTTCAATGACATGCAGTCGTACTTCCGGATTTTGTGTTTGCTCCAGAATGTTTTCGAGAACCGGCCGGGCCGGCCTGTAATGCCAGACGCCAAGAACGTCTGCAAGAGTGGAGATGACGTCGTCATGCAGTGAACTGCTGGTTAGCACGCCGACAATTTGTTCCGCTCTGTTCTGGCCCATCATTGTAAGGGCCGACAACAGCATGTCCCTGTTTGGTCTGTTTTTGTCGAACAGGCGCTCAATAATGTCAGCAATGACAGACTCTTCCTTGCATGCTGCCAGGCCGGTGCTGGCGGCTAGTATTGCAGGTTTGAAGTTGTCCTTGTCAACAACAGCCTTAAGAAGAGGGATGTCTTCAGGATTGCCAAGTGCGGCCAGGCATCGTACGGCCAGGGTCCGGATCCATTTGTCCCTGCTCAAGGCTTCAGCCCGCATTTTGCGTGTTAATCCGGTTATGTTGGATATCCGGCGAAGCTCGTCAATATAATCAGATTTTTCGAAACATAAGTCTTCAACACACTCGCGCAGAACGGCGGTATTTTTTCCGCCAAACATTTTTATGATTTCAGCGTCGGGTATTTCCCCTTTTTTCAGTTTTGTCAGCGTATCTTGAAGCAGAGCCCCTAGTTTTATGATTCTTGATTCATGCCGGTTTTTTCTTCCGCGCAAAGTGATGAGGTGAAGGACGAGCGCGATGAGCAGTATGGAAAGAATCAGCCAGCACCCTATTGCTGAAACAGCCAGTTGGTCGTTGATAATTCTCTGCAGCAGCTCTTTCAAATTATGTTCCTCAAATAATAATAACTGACCGCTGATACTGCCAGCTGTATTGTCAGATTGTCAAGTCCGTGCGTGCTTACAGCTTCGACGAGTGTTCCGGCCAGAGCGCAGAATAAGGATGCCCGTAATGCCGTTTCCAAACTTATTCCTCCCAGCATCAGCGCTAAAAAAGCCGCCGCCGCGCTTACGAGGAATACGGCAGTTGAGCCTTCAATGCTTCTTGTCGCTGGCACACCCATCATGGATGGGACCCGGTACTTATGGCGGCCCCATCGTGATCCGACTGGTTCGCCTATGGCGTCACCCCAGCCGCCGACGAAATAACCAACATAAGCGAACGGAGTGAAGAATATGTTTGCGAGTATGCCGCCGAGCGCGGTAGTGATCAATGGAACAATAATATAAAGCGTCCGGTGAGGCGCGTCAGTGGGGCGTGCCATTACTTCATAGAAAGGAAACCCGTCCCCCCTGTACGTCGCGTACAGCACGCATAAACTGGCTATTCCGCCGAATAACGCAACTACAGGAAGTCCCGCGAGCATCTGCAGTACTCCTGCCATTGTGAATATCAGAAAATGAAAAATCTTCCGGGTGTAAGGGGCACGCACGCCGCGTTTCACGCGCAACCGCGCGGCATAAGCTGCGCATACAAAAATATAGATCAGGCAGAAGGGGCCAAATAATATTATTTGCTTTACGTCAGGCATTACTGCAAAAAAGAAATCAGAGATTTTGTTTGATGAATCATGCCGCGTCAGCGTGCCTTTTCTTGAATTTAGAAACTTTTTCAGGAAAGAAGTTTTTTGGACGGCAATTGGCTGTGCTGGTGAGGGAGGCTTGAGTTCGGGGAGCGGCGCCGGTAGCGCGGCTTTCAGAACGGGAATGGCGGCGTCAAGGCCGGGTCCATAAATATACCATGGGCCGTCGGATGCCAGCATGTTTGTCAAATCGCTGTTTCCGTCCTGTTTGCAGAAATAGCGCCAGTCAAATTGCGCAACCCGGGTCAATTGAGCGTCTCTTACTGCTTCCCTGCTGCTGTTGTCTCCCAGAAACAAAAAAGTAGCTATGCCGGTTTTTTCGAGTTCGGCAAATTGTTCCAAAGATACCGGACGCTGTCCGGCTACTACGTTTGGCGCCATAAGATTTACTTTGCCGACGCTGAGATTATTGCTCAGCAGTGAAGGAGGAATTGAAGGGATGGCATAAATAAAACTCTGCAGAAAAGCTTCCGTCCGGAAGGACGGGCTGAAGAAATCATGAATTACCGCCGGACGTTCCATATTTTTCACCGAGGTGGCTATCTGCATCATATTTTCAGGGTCGTAAGGAGTTGAATATACGGGGAAATGGATAAATTTTATTCCATGCATCTCAAGCATGTTCTTTTCGCGGTCTATGATTGTTTGGTTTTTCTCGGAATCATCCGGCATCAGGCTGACCACGGTCTTGAAATCAGCAGCGATTATATAACTCAAATATTCTTCATCGGTCGGGTAGGGTATTACATAGAGTTTATCTTCAGGCATGAAAACGTCGCCGCGTTCCAGATATGTCCGGTTTTTCAGATCCCGTGCTTTGGTGCGTGATCCGCCTGTGGCGCCAGTCTGTCTTATTATTCTGCTGGCGACGTTGACCCTGTCTTTTCCAAGATAGCAGTGCATGTAATATTTGCCCTGTTTGCTTTTGGCCAGGGCACTTAATCGCGCTAGAGATTCGCGGTTTTCACTTATCCATGGGAGCATGGGCAGTTGAATCAGTGTTATGCCGACTCTTGCGGCCGCCAGTTTTTCATCCTCAATGAGTTTTGGTTCAAACGGAACCACTGCCGGATGCAGAAGCGATATAACGGCTGTGAAACCCTGAGCCTTGAGATTTTTCAATGTGGCTTCGTCAGGATATGAACCCACAACAAATTGCTCGCTGTCGGTGTTGGTGTCGGCCTCAAGAGGACGTCCGAATTTTTCAGGATTCAGCCAGAAAAAAAGAGTCATGCTGAAACACGCGATTAGGAGAACAGAAAGCCCGAACCGGACATGATTCTTCGCTGTCTTTACAATGCATGCTGTGATGTAAACGCTTATGCTGAGCGAGACGGCGATCAGGAGAAGAATGAAAGTTCTGACAAGCGGAGCTTCGAGCCCGAAGAATGTTGGATCCGAACGGCAGATGTTTGTTACTATGCGGACGGGACCAAGAAGCAGTTCGGTTCCCAGAATGAAACCCAGCAAAGCCCATACACACGCCAGAATGAAAAGATTCTTAAATGTTGCCCTGAACATAACGCTTACTTTTATCCTTTATTATTAACAGGTGGGAATATGACAGAAGTATTCATGAAAGAACAGGAATATTGTTTTTTGGGCCTTTAATTGGTGTTTTCTGTGTTTTTTTGTAACTACTCAGGCGGGTAGGGTTCAGGCATCAGAGTTCAGGGAATAATGCCTCGCCCGGCTATAGATGGACAGCTGACTCTGAGATAAAGAAGACAGGATAATATGATCGTCCTGTTGATCTACGGTACCGGAAAGTCAAGGCGGTACACTTACAGTGTACCCCCCTTGACTTTCCGAAATCCGTTCTTGTAAGTGCGGGAGAAAACAATCAAGCTTGTGACTGAACACGCTCAGCAAGGCCCATATGCATTCATAAGGTTTGGATGGTCAACCGCCGCGCCTTGCAAGTGGAAAAATGCCCATGGACCGCGCGTGGCACTTGTGGATGAGCGGGGATGAATCAAGGCGGAATTGCGGCAGTTGACAGAAATGGAAAGATCTACAGGATACTGCAAACATACCCCATCCTGTCCTCGGACCCGGCAGGTCCTCGCCTCGCCCCGGAAGGGCTCCGGCCCTGAGGGCGGACCTGAGGGTAATCCTGTCTGAATTGGATGCCAAGAGTGTCAAATCGACATCAGGAGTGCATCCGGATGCTCACGGCATGGAACCTCTTGTGGATTTCCTGAACCCCGAACCCTGATACGAGTAGTCACGTTTTTTTGTCAGCCGTACAGTAATTGAATTGCCATTCCCGCGACAGTGCTGATTCCAACCAGGAGCAGTAAGACCCGGATTGTGTCGCGTGTATCATGGTTTTCCTTGAGCAGAACCAGAATACCGATACCCGCGCTGCTGCACAGGCCGGCAACCGCCGAGCCATAACTCAAGCCGCCTTTCAGGAATACCTGCGCGATGGCCACAGACGCCGCGCAATTCGGAATGAGTCCTACCAAGGCTGTCAGCAGAGGTTGTAATATGGACTGACGGAACAGTATTCTGTTAAAGCTTTCTTCACCGATGAACGCTAAAAGACAATTTATGCCGAAAGTTGTGATTACAATAAAAGCGAATATCTTTGCTGTGTGGAGCATGGGGTGAATCAACCACTGCAGTTTTTCCTTGTTTCCTGACACGCCATGCCTGCAACAACCTGTATGCTCCGTCTTTTGAGATAAAGGTTCGCCGGAATAGACTGCCGCCTGCTTCTGTCTGCCGCGTAAGGCTAAGTCAATAAGATAGCCGGCGGTCAGGCCTATGATAAATTTTGTTGCAAGAAGCGCGATGACAATTCTGCCGTGATGCGGCTGTGCCAGCAATACGGGAACGGCTTCATCGGATGTGGCCAGAAATACCGCGAGAAGCGTTCCGGTTGTAATTATGCGTCGCGCGTACAGCGCGCTTGCCACAACAGAGAATCCACACTGCGGAATACACCCGAACGCGGCGCCAAGCACTGGGCCGACTTTGGCGGTTTTTTGAAGTTTCTGCTCCACTGATGCACCGAAACGGTTTTCAAACCATTCTACAAGGCCATAAATTATCAATAAAAACGGGATCATGGCCATGTTTTCTATTATGGCATTGATAAAAAGACTTTTCATGATTTTTTCATTCCCGTTACTGTCAAAGATGGTTTATTCTTCTTGTGGCGGTAAGAATATTAATTTGTGCCTTGAGAGACAAGACGAAAACAATGGCATGGATTAAACGTTAATATTTGATTGCGGTCTCTTAATTTGAGAATGCAAGGGGCGACAAATGGATATATTGGCGCACGCGCTGTACGGGCCGACTGTCTGCAGTAGAAACGGAATTGCCGGGGGGTTGCAAGGATGCAAAAAGCCGATTCTGCGCGACTGGACGGTATGGACTGCCATGCTGTTCGGCATTCTGCCGGATATTGTTTCCATGGGCGTTCCTTACTTTTGCTATTTTTTCTCGGATGTACCCGATAATTTTTTCCATAATTTCGACGGGTATGGAATCGTGCTTTACCGGTACATGCACAGCCTGATCTGCGCGTTGTTTGTGTCGTGTGTTTTGTGTTTGATCCGCAAGTCGCTTTTTGTTCCGTCACTGGCGTGGGTGGTTCATATTCTGATGGATGCGTTTACGCATAATCTCGGGAAATTCCGCACGACATTGTTCTATCCGGTGTCAGACTGGGCATTCAGCGGCGGAATTCCATGGTGGCATTCTCACAAGATAGTTCTTGCCTATTGGGCCGGCCTTCCTGTGATATGGTTGTTTCTCATCATCTGGCGCTGGCAAAGCAGAACCAGATCAGCCGGGCAAATATAAAAAAGTCGGCCGTTTCTTTATTTCCAGATGCCGGCAAGCGTTTTGCCTGTCTCCGCGATAAACTCCTGCGTGCCGTAGATTTTGCCGGGCTTCGGATCAGCAAGCCGCGCAAGATCGCCTGTCATTACCCCGTTTTCAACTGTGAGCAATGCGGCCTTTTCCAGCGCGTTGGCAAAATCAACAACATCAGGTGTATTGTCGAGCAAACCTCTTTTCCTGATGGCACCCGACCACGCGAAGATCAAAGCCATGGAATTGGTGGAAGTGGATTCGCCCTTTAAATGTTTGTAATAATGTCTCTGCACCGTGCCGTGGGCGGCTTCAAACTCCATGTGACCTTCAGGTGAAACGAGGACAGAGGTCATCATCGCGAGGCTCCCGAATGATGAAGCGACCATATCCGACATCACATCGCCGTCATAGTTTTTGCATGCCCAGAGAATGCCGCCGTCTGAACGCATGATGCGGGCTATGGTGTCGTCAATCAATGTGTAACTAAAATTTATTCCGGCTTTGCTGAATTTCTCCTGGTATTCCTTCTGGAAGGTTGCTTCGAAGATATTCCGGAATCTTGTGTCGTAGGTTTTTGATATGGTGTCTTTTGCCCCGAACCACAGATCAATCTTCTGATCGAGCGCATATTCAAAACAGGCGCGCGCGAAACTTGTTATTGATGAATCAAGATTGTGAATGCCCTGTATGATTCCGGGCCCTTTGAACTCCTGTATTGTCTGGCGGAATTTCTCTTTCCCGTCGGCGCCGGTGAATAAAAGTTCAGCCTTGCCGGGGCCGTCAACCCTGAATTCGGTGTTTTTGTAAATATCGCCATAGGCGTGACGTCCGACAACTATCGGTTTCTTCCAGTTGGCAACCGAAGGTTTGATGTTTTTCACCATGATGGGACAGCGGAAAACCGTGCCGTCGAGAATGGCGCGGATTGTTCCGTTGGGGCTTTTCCATTCCTGCTTCAGTTTATATTCCTTCATCCGGTCGCCGTTAGGCGTGATGGTGGCGCACTTTACAGCAACGGAATGTTTTTTTGTGGCGTTGGCCGCGTCAATGGTGACCTTGTCTGATGTCTTATCGCGGGTTTCGAGGCCGAGGTCGTAATATTCGGTTTTAATTTTTATAAATGGGGCGAGCAGGTCTTTCTTGACCATGGTCCACATGATACGTGTCATTTCATCGCCATCCATTTCAACGATTATATTTTTTGTTTCCAATTGTTTGCGCATGCGGGATATTTCCTTTCCTTGAGATTCTTATTTTTTCTGTTTCAGAAGTGCAAGAGAGCCGCCTGCCAGCAGGATGACTTTCTGGCGTTCCGAAAGAGAAAATGTTATTTCGATATCTGTATTTCTGGTTTTATTTTTCAGTGTGGCCGATTTACCGCTCTGTATCATTCCGGTGATTCCGGAAACAATGAGCTCATCGCCCTGTTCGATTTTTTCATAATCCTTGTCGTTTTTGAACACGGCCGGAAGTATGCCGAAGTTGATCAGATTGTCGGAATGTATGCGCTGGAATGATTTTGCCAGCACCATTTTGACGCCGAGGAACATCGGGCAAATGGCGGCATGTTCCCGCGAAGAGCCTTCGCCGTAACTTGCGCCGGCGATGATGATGTTGTGTTTTCCGGCGTCGCGTGCTTGCGTCGCGCGCGCGGCGAAGCCGGGATCGACTGTTTCAAACACGAATTCGGAATATTTCGGCACATTGGAGCGGTACTTCATTCTCGCGCCGGCCGATATTATATGGTCGGTGGTTGTTTTGTCGCCGACTTTTATCGAGGCAATGCCTTTGATGTCGGCGGGGAACGGATCGTTTTTCGGCGGTTCGCCGATATTTGGCCCGCGCGTTATGATTATTTTATCCGGTTCAGCCGTGTCTTTCGGGAAGATAAACATGCTGTCATCTATCAGGAATTGTTTTGGCATTCTTGTGGCGGGATATTTCATTTCTGTAAGGTGCGGGTCTATAACGCGGCCGTTGATTGCGGCTATGGCGGCGGTTTCGCACGATACGAGGTAAACTTTGGCGTCAGTGGTGCCGGATCGTCCTTCGAAGTTCCTGTTGGATGTTCGCAGTGAGATGCCTTTGGAGGAAGGCGACTGACTGTTGCCTATGCAGAAGCCGCACGCGCATTCATCAATGCGGGCGCCGGCAGAGATCAGGTCGTCCAGATAGCCGTCTTTGGCTATGTTCTGCAATACCTGTCTTGAGCCCGGTGCTATTATCAGGCTGACGTTTGGCGCTATGGTTTTGCCCTTCATGATTTTTGCGGCCATGACAAGATCAGCGTATGATGAGTTCGTGCAGGAACCGATGCATACCTGATCCACGGCGATTCCCTGAAGAGAATCAACCGTTACAATATTTCCGGGCGAGTGCGGCGCTGCGGCCAGCGGTGTAAGCGCGGAAAGATCAATATCCACAACTTTGTCGTATTCAGCGTCATCGTCGGCTTTGATTTCAGTCCAATCCGCGGCACGGCCCTGAGCTTCCAGAAAAGCGCGTGTAGTTTCATCGCTGGGGAATACGGATGATGTTACTCCGCATTCGGCGCCCATATTGGTTATTGTTGCCCGTTCCGGCACGGAGAGGGATTCCACGCCCTTGCCGCTGTATTCGAATATCGTATTGACATTGCCCTTTGTGCCGAAGATGCGGAGCACTTCGAGTATTATATCTTTGGCGGAAACCCATGGTTTTAGTTTCTTCTTCAAATTAATTTTCACGACTTTCGGGCATATCAGATAAAATGGGGCCCCGCCCATTGCCATGGCCACATCCAGTCCGCCGGCGCCGATGGCGATCATGCCGATGCCGCCGCCGGTGGGAGTGTGCGAATCGGCGCCGAGCAATGTTTTGCCGGGTTTGCCGAAACGCTCGAGGTGGACCTGATGACATATACCGTTGCCGGCGCGTGAGAGGACGATGCCGTATTTCGCGGCGATTGACTGCAGGTATTTATGATCGTCGGCATTTTCAAAGCCGACTTGGATTGTGTTATGGTCTATGTAGCTGACGGAGAGGTCGGTGGTTATTTTAGAAATACCCATTGCTTCGAACTGGAGATAAGTCATTGTGCCGGTGGCATCTTGAGTCAGTGTCTGGTCAATACGGATGGCTATCTCCGAGCCCGGTTTCCATGATCCTTCGACGATATGTTGTTCAATCAATTTTCTTGTTACAGACGATCCCATTGTGATTATTCTCCTTCAAAATTTATTTGGATGGTTAGTTTTTTATAAAAACGGGTTAAAAGCAATTATTTAATGTTATGCAGAGCTGTTTTTGAGGCGGAAACGGGTTGTTTTAACCGGAATATTGCATCAGATTAGAACACGGGAGATACGGGAACTTTTCTCACCACCCAGCCTGCAGCGCTTGAAGCCGCGGGCAATGCGGGCAGGCGGAGTACGAGGAAATATCTCTCGCAAAGACACAAAGACCGCCAAGAGCGGGGTCTTTACTTCAGCCTTTTTCACTCTCAAATTCCGGCTTCTGTTTTACACATTGATAGTGATCACAAATTATCCAGCGGGCTTTTCACGCCCATGCCCGGCTTTTTCATAACATGAAGATAAATTTGAGTCGTACTCACATCCGCATGCCCCAGCAGATCCTGAACTGTGCGGATATCAGTTCCGTGTTTCACCAGATAAGTAGCAAAAGAATGCCTTAATGTATGCGGAGTAACCCGCTTATCCAGTTGGGCGCGCCGCGCCCCTTCACGGATGGCATGCTGAAACGCGGCATCCTGAACATGATGTCTGCGCCGCATGCCGGTCTGCGGATCAATAGACAACTGCCTTGACGGAAATATCCACTGCCATTCCCACGATTCACCCGCCTTTGGATACTTCCGCGCCAGCCCTTCCGGAAGCCAGACTCCTGCAATATCCGCAGCTCGGTCTTCTTCGTAAAGCGTCCGCAACCTCTCCTTATGCGCCCGCAACTGCTCCACCAGCGACTCCGAAAGCATCGTCATACGATCCTTGTCACCTTTCCCGCCCCGCACAGTGATCATACAGCGGACAGTATCCACGTCTTTCACCCGCAGGCGTAAAAGTTCAAGGAGCCTCAAACCACTACCGAACATAAGTTCTGCCATCAGTCGCGTAGTACCGGAAAGCTGATCAAATAGCCGATAGCACTCCTCGCGGGTCAAAACCACCGGAATACGGGCAAACCGGCGCGGACGTGCAAAATCGCTGAAGTCGCCAAGATCCTTTCCGAAAACATCGCGTAGGAGGAACACTATAGAATTAAGAGCCTGCTTCTGATAAGAAGGAGAAACCCTCGCTTTCACAGCAAGATGAGTCAGAAACCGTTTCACATCATCACCGTCGGCATTTTCGATAGGCATATCCTTCAGAAAAGCGGCAAATCTCCACGCCCATGCCCGGTAAGTTTGTTCCGTGCGCCACAGCAGATTACGGATGCGTATCCGTTCAATCATCCGCCGTTCCCACGTGGTTGACCCCAAATCGGCACTTGCCGGCGGCGGAACATCGCTATGCGGAACACGTGGCAAATTGGCAGACGCGTCAACTGCCGAATCCACTCCTAGCGAAGCCGGTCCGGGATTCTCTGCCGTATTAAAGAACCATGATAAAGCCGCCTTACACGCTTCGCCATCATTTGCCTTTACCGAGGCCGTTTTCTTATAAAAAGCTCTGCCAGACAAACGGCAAACGGTTTCTTTGGAATCCTTGCAATACTTCAGATAGCGGACAATCCAATGGCGATACGAGACCCGCTCCGTGCCCGTAATATCCTCATCATCAAGCACTTGCGCCCATTGAGTAAACCAAATTCGCTTACCATCTTTAACCTTATTTACCCCCATAAAACCTGCCTTTCTAGGGACAAACTGACTTTGTCCTTTTGCGCCCTGCTTGTCAAGCTGGTAAAAGACAAAGTCGGAAGAATAATTTCTAATATTTATATTGATTTTGCGCCCTTCATTCGCCAAACTTATTCCATATTAAATGCACGGTGCATTTAAAATTTAGTTAGTGTGAATAAGTACTCGTTGGGCACGGAGATGAAATGATCAAGAGAACGGTTGCGGCCCTAATGCTGGGTGTGATGATCGGGTGTCGGCGAGAGGATCCGCCACGTGTTGTCGTTGACGTGATGGACGAACGCCCGGTCGCCATAGCCAAAGATGGAGGGCTGTCATTCGACGGAAAGACCATCACGGAGGAGTCTCTCGGTAGGATGGTGGAAGAACGAGTCGAGAAAGACAGACTTAGCAAGGTGCCATCGCAATTCTCGACGATCCTCCTTGAGGCCCATCCAGAGGCGCCAATCGGGAAACTCCAGGAACTCCAGAATCTGAT
>JBFZFB010000196.1:0-9030 GCA_041306605.1 Lentisphaerota bacterium
AATTGAAGAAAACGCCTCTTTTGCGCCAAAACTTTCCAAAAAAGAAGCAAAAATTGACTGGACTATGCCGGCAGAACAAATTTACAACAGAGTGCGCGGATTTAACCCGTGGCCTATGTGCTGGTGTTTGGTGTCCGACAACAAAACCTCGCAAACTTTGAGAGTCTTAAAAACACGGGTTGAAAACGCCACAGGAAAACCGGGAGAAATAGTGGACATAACGGGAGATGGGCCGCTTGTTATGACCGGACGTATGGCTATCCGCCTTATCACGGTACAGCCACAAGGTAAAAAGGTTATGGATGGAAAAGCTTATATCTGCGGACATGACATAAAAATAGGACAAAGAATGACATGAGCGAAACAGTTAAAGTAAATCTTGGCGACAGGTCTTACAACATATCTATTGGACGCAATCTGCCGGTAGGAACCTCACTAAAAAGTGAACAGAACGTAAAAGCAATGATAGTTTCAGACTCAAGTGTTACACCGTTTTACGGATTAAAATGTCAAAAGGCACTGCAGGCTCAAGGCATAGAATCAACCATAACGCCTGTACCGGCAGGAGAAGCATCCAAAAACATCCAATGTGCCGCTATGCTCTACGAAAAGGCGCTTGAGTGCGGTTTGGACCGTGGATCAATCATCGTTGCTCTTGGCGGCGGGATGGTTGGCGATCTGGCCGGGTTTGTTGCAGCCACGTTCCTTCGCGGTATTCGATTCATTCAAGTGCCAACAACTCTTCTTGCAATGGTCGACAGTTCTGTCGGCGGCAAAACCGGAGTCAACCTCCCAAAAGGCAAGAACTTGATAGGCGCATTTCATCAGCCTATTGAAGTTGTAGCTGATTTAGACACTCTGTCCACACTGCCTGCCAGAGAATACATATCAGGGTTAGCGGAAGTTGTTAAATACGGCGTTATATGGGATAGAACATTTTTTGAAAAGATTGAAAATAACATACAAAACATTCTGGATCGTCACCCTGATATACTGGAACAGATAATCAAACGATGCTGCGAGATTAAGGCGGAAATAGTCGCAATGGACGAAAAGGAACTCGGAGTAAGAGCCATTCTTAATTTCGGGCACACAATAGGACACTGCGTTGAAAGCCTGTCTGGATACGGCAAATATCTGCATGGCGAAGCAGTGGCCATAGGAATGGCTTACGCCGGAAAATTATCGGTATCAGAAAAGAATTTTGCACCAGATGACTGCAATCGAATGATACACCTTCTTTCCGGATTAGGTCTGCCCACATCAATCAAAGAAAATAAACCTGATTGGAATAATTTAAACAGCACCATGTTGAAAGACAAAAAGGGCAGGAATAACAAACCAAAATTTGTACTGGCGGAAAAGCTCGGTTCAGTTCTGTTCGGCTGTGAGATTCCCACGGAAACAATAAAACATTTATGGTTAGAAGAAAAATGCAATCAATGAATTCACAAACCGAAAAATCAGTATATGAAGGAGGTGTCCCGTGTCATCTGTAAATGAATCCATAGTAAGGGAGTTTTTCGAATCACTCGGATACCTTACAAGTCAGCCGCGAAAATACATGATTCCTGGCCGTCAAAAAGAAGCAGGTGAAGAAGTTGATATTATCGTGTTTAACCCTTCCGTTCCGGAACACATGGTTCCGGAACACATGGTCTGGACGGTAAAAGATCTCAAGAACATAGCGCGTGCTGTTGTTGCAATACGCGGCTGGCATACCGAACGTTTTTACGCTTCAACACTTGAGCAAACGCCGGAAATATTACGCTTTACAGAGGCAGGGTCCCTGAGGGCCGCAGAAAAACTTTTGGGTTCATCTTCCATGGCTAAAGTGCTTTGCCTTCCCAAGCTGGCCGCGTCCGGCGAATTAAAGAGCAAAACCATCAAGATATTGAGGGAAAGAGGGGTCGATGGTGTTATTTCTTTCCAGACAATGTTACAGGCGCTACTGACACATGTTGACACAAACAAGAACTACGAGAAATCAGATCTTCTTCAAATAATACGCATTTTGAAGAACTACGATTTCATAAAAGACAACCAGCTCGATTTATTCACAAAAAAGAGACATAAAAAAACAACTGCAAAAAAAACGCCAGATACGTTATAAACCCTATTTACACATGCAATGTTTCCACTTTCACGTGAATGACCTTGCCATCATTAGATGTTTTGATAAATATAAGCATTTGAATTCGTATACCCCGGTAGCTCACCTGGACAGAGCGCAAGATTCCTAATCTTGAGGTAGGAGGTTCAAGTCCTCTCCGGGGTACCATTTTCTTTAAATCTTCTTCTTTCATAAAATTATTACAAGATATATACTTATTCATGTTTTTATGAAAAACAGTATACAAAAGAAGCCAACTGTTAAAATTTACATCCGAACATTAGTTATCGCCTTGTGGTTATGCATGGTGACATGGCTGATCAGATACGAAGCTTTCCCCGATTACTTCACACATTCTCTTAACGGTTATCGCAGTCTGTTCGATGACGATGTATTAATCATGGACTCATGGATGAAGATCCTGTTTAAAGGCGCACCCATCGGCTATAGCCACACCAGTATGGAAACAGATGAATTTGATCCAATCCATAGACACGAAATCAACAGCCAGGTGAATATGTCCATAAGCATGATGGGCGAACGTCAGGGAATTTACGTCAACACATCTGCAAGACTCAACCTGATGTATCAAATGCAGGACTTTAAATTCAACATGTCAACACACGGCTACACAATGCGCCTGAATGCCGAAAGGGCAGCTGATAGCGATAAATTCAACGTTACCATTTCAACCCCCAATACCTCTCAAAAATCCACTATCATCATTCCTGACGATGTCATTCTTTATTCTCCTATGACAGAAATGGCCATGAAAAACCTTCATCCGGGCCAGAAAATGACTGTTAAAACAATCGACCCGACAACCTTGGCAACCACAACTCTTACGATACAGGCGCTTAGAAAAGAACTTATATCCATTGCCGGCAAAGAATATGCCGCTACCGTTTTATCAACAGAATACGGAGGCATGACCGCAATGTCGTGGATTGACACTGACGGCATTGTTCTGCGACAGGAAACACCGTTTGGATGGACAATGGAAAAGTGTTCTCCCGAAGAAGCAACCTCCATGTTAAGGACTGGTGAAGCACCGCAAGACATTCTGGCGGGGATGGCTGTGCGCTGCAAAGGAAAGTTAAGGAACCCACGCGGATGCAACAGTATCAGACTCAAATTGACCGGCGTCCATTTTGCACCGGACGAACTTTTGTCTCATCGTCAAAACATGGAAAAGACAAGTGGTTACGAGACAGACCTGACGGTATCAGCCGACAAAACTCCTGCACTTTCGGAAACCGGGCTTATCTCAACAAATGGATTGCAAGCCTTTCTGGATCCTTCTCCGGCAATACAATCTGACCACCCTGACATCATTAATCGCTCAAAATCTATAACTGGCGTTAAAACAAATGTTTTGGAGAAGGCAGTAGCAATACTTGACTGGATTTACAGCAATGTTGAACCGCAAATGACAATAAGCCTGCCTTCCGCTTTGGATGTTTTAAAAACCATGAAAGGGGACTGCAATGAGTGTACATATCTATTTGTGGCCCTTGCCAGAGCAGCTGGAATACCATCCAAAATAAACGTTGGATTAGCTTACCATGAAAACGCCTTCTACTATCACGCATGGCCATCTGTTTTTGTCGGCAGATGGCTGGAAATGGATCCCACTCCATCATGGGGGCAGGCGGCCGTTGATGCCACTCACATTTCACTCGTACAGGGAGAACTTCAGGATCAAATCAAACTTTTGAAAGTAATAGGTCAGTTGCAAATAGAAATATTAGAGGAAAAATAATAATCATCATATCGAATGGCATATAACATAATTCGAAAGAGAGAAATATGATAGAAATAAGCAATCTCAACAAAACCTTTGGTTCTGTGCATGCTGTGAGAGGACTATCACTGCATGTTCCTGCCGGTGAATTATTTTGCTTTCTTGGCCCTAATGGGGCCGGCAAAACAACCACCATAAAAATCATGACAGGTTTATTGAGTCCCTCATCCGGCTCGGTAAAAATAGCAGGCATAGACATTCAATCAGATCCTGTGGAGGTAAAGAAACGGCTCGGATACATTCCCGATATGCCGTATCTTTACGACAGACTTACAACAACAGAATTCATTGAGTTCACCGGCAATCTCTACAGCATACCTGATGACAAAGTTAAAGATACAATTGACACATCCTTTAAAATATTCGGCCTGGCAGATTACAGAAACAGCCTGATAAAAGACCTGTCTCATGGATTCAGACAACGGTTGATTTACTGCGCTTCTTTTCTTCATAATCCGGAAGTGCTCCTGATTGACGAACCGCTTATAGGGTTGGATCCTTACACAATACGACTCATAAAAAACATGCTTAAGAGTAAGACCAGAAACGGCATGACAATATTTCTAACAACGCACATTCTGGCTTTAGCGGAGGATATCGCCGATCGCATCGGCATTATACTAAATGGACAATTAGTGGCGCTTGGAAGTTTAAAGGAATTGCTGGACAAACATGGTGGACACAATCTGGAAACGGTTTTCTTAAAACTCACAGGCGGCCGTATCGCGGAAGAGTTTTGATGAAGAATCATGCAGCAATAATTACAAACAGAGGAAAATAAATGTCAGCGATATCCGCACTGTTCGTAAAAAGTAAATGTCATCTTGCAAATACTGCAAGAGTCATAAGAGAACAGTCTAAATTTAAAATATTCTTTATACTGGGATTCGCACTGGCTTTGGAATCCGGCCTCTTTTTTCTTTTTATCGATGTTTTTAATTTTATAGCCAGCCTTGGCGGAATCGGAACAATGATCATAGGCCGTTTGTTTTCCCTGGCTTTTCTGGGCATGGGTGCCATGTTGATCATTTCCAGTATTGTTACAACGTACGCTACGATGTACCGTTCAGATGAAGTTCCATTCCTCATTGTGCGGCCTTTCGACATATCACATATTACCATCTACAAATTCTTTCAATCATCACTCCTGTCGTCCTGGTCTTTTTGCTTTATAATTATTCCTTTTGTTGGGGCTTATGCATGGCATGAAAAAATGTCCATTTTTGTAGCGTTGTGGACATTAATATTCTCTCTGCCTTTTCTCTTCCTGTGTTCCGCAATAGGAAGCATCATCGTTATGATAGTAGTAAGATGGTTTCCTATAGGGCCTGCTATCAGAAAGACAGCTGTGTGGAGTCTTGCCGTTATTATGATTGTTTCGATGTGGATATTATCCAGACAAGTAAAAGTATATTCCACAGAAATTCAGTTCAGTATCGGAAAATTCGTTCCCGGCCTTGTTTTGGCCTCAAATGCTTTATTGCCGAGCTGGTGGGTTTCCGAAGGCATTATGTGCCTCTCAAGAGGAGAATGGAGCAGGGGAATAATGTTATGGCTGATGCTTTTCTCGACCGGCATGACTGGATGTATCTGCATGGAATGGCTGGGATACAAGACATTTTACGAATCATGGCAAAGAGTTAATGGCAGTAAAGGTTATGCTAAACACAAACCCATATTGTTCCCCTGGTTGAACCGTTGTTTAAAATGGTTGACCGGTGACATTCGAGCAATGGTCATTAAAGACATCCGGATATTTTTCCGAGATCCAATGCAATGGTCGCAGGCATTAATATTCTTTGGATTACTGGGCCTTTACTTCGCTCATTTGCGATCTTTCGGTTACAAGAACTTCATGTCGGGACTATGGTTAAACATTATTGCTTTTGTTAATGTTTTCAGTGTTTCAGCAGTAATATGTTCTTTGGGATCCAGATTTGTTTATCCGCAATTAAGCCTTGAAGGACACGGATTCTGGGTTCTGGGTCTGGCTCCAACAACAGTTACAAGAATACTCATAACAAAATTTATTGTCGCGGCTTCCGGCATGCTGGCTGTAAGCGTGTCGCTTATTCTGCTTTCTGGTTCCATGCTTGGAATAGATCCTTCCATTACATATACAACCATATTCCTTGTCTCCGCTGTTTCGCTTGCCGTCAGTGCCCTTGCAACCGGTTTGGGGGCAATATTTATTGATTTACGCGAACGCAATCCGGCCGCAATTGTGTCAGGATTCGGCGGCACTCTTAATCTGGTATTGAGTCTCGCTTTTATGCTCTGTGCAATAGTTCCGTTTGGAACCATATTCCATCTTCATACAATACTCAAAATTAGCGATGCCCAACTGAACAAGGACCTGTTTTGGTGTTTCGCATGGCTTATCACAATAACAATTGTTGCCATATTTACACCATTGGCATGCGGAGTAAAATCATTGCGACACCATGATTTTTGATCAAAATAAACATTTCTCAAAGAAATGTTCTTCCCCTTGAAATTGCTTTTATGCCAAAGAAAGAAGACAATGATTGGGCAACATCATAGAAACCTTGTCTTATTCCCAGAGATTTACCTGCTACATTTTGCCTGTACACTAACAGGGGAACAAACTCACGGGTATGATCAGTTCCAGTAAAAGTAGGATCATTCCCATGATCAGCCGTTACAATCAGCAAATCATCAGCTGTCATATGATGCATAAGGTCACCAAGAAAAGAATCGGCCATCTCCAATGCCTTGGCATATCCTTTTGCGTCGCGACGATGCCCGTAAAGCATGTCAAAATCGATCAAATTGGCAAAAATCAAGCTTGTCTGATCATGGCGCTTCATGACCATATCAATAACTGCGTTTTGAGCATCCGTTGAATTTTCAACGTGAATAGAAGTAGAAATGCCGCGCCCTGCAAAAATGTCATCCAGCTTGCCGACGGTAACAACATTAATACCGTTTTCTACCAGCTTATCCATGACCGTCGGCCCGGGAAGGGGATATGAATAATCTCTTCTATTTTCCGTGCGAGTGAAAGCACCAGGCCTGCCAATAAATGGTCTTGCTATTATTCTCCCTACAAATAAAGGATTGCATAATTCACGGGCAACCTCACACGCTCTATACAATTCGTTCAATGGTATAATGCCCTCGTGGGCTGCAATCTGAAAAACCGAATCAGCACTTGTGTAAACAATCCAGCAACCTTCTTTCATTTGACGGGGCCCCAGCTCTGAAATTATTGCAATACCACTGGCCGCCTTATTGCCTATAACCTTGCGGCCTGTCCGGGATTCAAACTCAGCTATTAACTCATAGGGGAATGACGGTTCTTCATGAGGAAACAACTTGAATCCCTGTTCAAGCATAAGGCCGGCCAGTTCCCAATGCCCTGTAGTCGTGTCCTTGCCCTGCGACATCTCCCGCATAGCGCCAAAACTGGAGCAGGGCACATCAACATGCGAAACTCCCTTTATAGCAATTCCACTGGGAATAATTGACGGAATATTGCCTAATCCCATGCTTTCCATGAATGGCAAATGCAATCCGTTAACAGCTTGAGATATATGCGCCAAAGTATTCGCGCCATGATCGCCATAATCCAAGGCATCAGGTGCTTCGCCTATGCCAACGGAATCAAAAACAATCAAAAATGCGCGTCGGTTCATTCAGCATCAGGAGGAATTGAGTTGGAAGAATTTTCATCTGAATCCATTGGACCGGAATCAGAATCCATATCTGCTTGTTCTGCAATTCGCTTTTGTGTCACATCCTCAAAATTAGCTTCATCCAAAACGGTATCAGACCATTTATCCAGTAATACTCCGGACCGATAACGATCAAGAGACGCTATCACTTGAGGTTTCAAAAGCTGTATAGTGGCGTTATCCCCAGCCTCCCTGTCAGCTACGTACGCAAGCATTACACCATCTTCCATCTCAAGCGGCTCAGTCAACTCGCCTGCCTTCAATGAAATAACACCCGGTATAAGGACATCGGCGTATCCGGATTCCTCGTCATTAAGCATGCCATATACTGTGAATACGCCTGTTGTCATAACCGTGAGACTGAGATCTGACGCAATCTTGGCAAACGACTTCTTTTCGGCCAAAGCCTTTTCGATAGAAACTCTGGCCTGCTTCGCGTGTTCTATCAACGCATCTTCCTCAGCTTGCCGTCTCGCATACGGCATCACTTGGTCAACAACTTCTTCAAAATCGGGTACACGAGAATCCTTTGCATCACTAGCGCAAATAACATAAACATAATCCTCCCCGATAATCGCATCACTGAAATATCTCTCAGGATTACCGGCATCAAGTTTGAATGCGGCGATATTGAAATTGGACTCAACGTTCAAATTTGGCACCTTTTCGGTCACAGAGAAATAATCCGTGGTTCGAGAAGTCAGGCCATACGCCTTAACAATTGAATTCCAGTCATCGGCACGGCCTTGCCGGTCAGGTGTAAGAGCTATAACAAATTCAGTCGCGGCATCCTTGGCCTTCCGTACCGCACGATCCCTTTTCAATATGCTTAATATCTCACTTTTCGATTCATCCAGAGACATAGGCACCGTCTCCGCTTCATCATTTGTATCTATTTTTACATACAATTCTTTGTTGTCATCATAGTATTTTGATATGTCGAATTCCGACACCGAATCCTGCGTAATATTGGTCCAATAATCATAAACAGAAAACTCAACATACCCAACACTTACCTTGGGCGGAATTGTGAACATATCCTTATGTTCATTAAAGAAATTCTCCGCATCTTTTTTGGCAACCTTAACTTTTCCGGCATAATCCGATGTATTCATGGTTACATATTCCACAGAAAACGAATCAGTTAGATTTGCCAATTTGCGTGTTAATTCATACGGAGACACCCACACTGAAGCTTCCAGTGAATTGACAAGTTTCTGCAGTGTTATCTCTTCCGCTAAAAACGTCTCATATATCTCCAAACTGCCAAACTGGTTTAGAATGGTTGCCTTATATTTCTCCTTGTCGAAAACTCCATTAACCGTGAAACTTTTGCTCTTTTGTATAATCGATCCCACTTCTTTGCTGGAAGCAATCAAACCCAATTGTTGCGCAAGTTTTAATTCGGCAATTCG
>JBFZFB010000197.1:0-7955 GCA_041306605.1 Lentisphaerota bacterium
TTATTGCTACCTTTATGTTCTACCGGTATTGGAATGGTAATCAGCCTCATCCTGATCCCGTTTCCGTAAAATCTGTTGAGGAAAAAATATCCGAAAAGGCTGTGGAATCAGCACATCCACGTACCGTTAAAACCGTAACGGTTGATGTAAAGAAAAATACTCCTATGGATGTTGAACCGCAAGGTGATCAATCTGCACTGCTTGCGGCGGCAAAAGAAATGGGAATGAGAGGTGATTTAGTCGGGGCTAGAATGAAATATTTGGATATGATAAAAAAAATCACCGATCAAAATGCCGTTTTGCAAATTGAACAGGAGCTGGGCAGGATTAATATAGAATTGGTTATGACGGACAGGCCGATGCCGGAAAAGGTGGATTATGTTGTTGCAAAGGGTGATTTCACGCAGAAAATTGCTAAAAAAACAGGAACAACCCCGGATTTGATAGAACTAAGCAATGGAATAAAAGATTCAAATCGTATAAAGGTTGGGGCCCAACTGAAGATTCTTAGCGGAAAGTTTGCCGTAAGTGTAAACACGTCGAGAAATGATCTTGTCCTGTATTTCAATAATGCTTTCTTTAAGCGTTATTCGGTAGCTACAGGCAAGCTGAATAAGACGCCAAAAGGAACATTTGTTATTTCCACTAAGGAAAAGAATCCGCCATGGTGGCAGCCGGATGGCAAGATGATACCATTCGGTGACAAAGCTAACATTCTGGGCACTCGTTGGATGTCTTTGAAATCTGTTGGAAGCACACCTGACGCAAAAGGATACGGGATTCATGGCACATGGGATGATAGCAGTATTGGCAAATCGGAAAGTGCCGGCTGTGTGAGAATGAAGAATCAGGAAGTAGAAGAACTGTATGTACTAATACCGGTTGGAACAACCGTTACCATAGAATAGGGGTTTATGCATAAATATAGGACTCATACTTGCGGTGAATTAAGGGGGAAGGACGCGTCTGTGGAAGTACGCCTGTCGGGATGGGTTTTCCGGAAGCGTGATCATGGAAGTTTGATGTTTATTGATTTGAGAGATCATTATGGTGTGACCCAAGTGGTTATAAAGCCTGACAGAGAGTTCTTTGATATGTGCCAGCGTTTAAGGTTTGAAAGCGTGATAACTGTCACAGGGATAGTCACCCTTCGTTCTGAAGATACCATTAACCGGGATTTACCGACGGGAGAAATTGAATTGGTGGCAGATCAGCTGGTTGTAGACTGCATGGCAGAACAGACACCTATTTATCTTGCCGGGGATCAGGATGATGTTGGCCCTGAAGATTTGCGGCTTAGATATCGTTTTCTGGATTTACGCAGATCCAAAATGCAGGCCAATATATCATTGCGTTCCAGTGTAATATCAAGCTTAAGGAAAAGAATGCTGGATCTCGGTTTTAATGAGATACAAACTCCTATTTTGACATGCAGTTCACCAGAAGGTGCCAGGGATTATCTTGTGCCAAGCCGTCTGCATCCGGGTAAATTCTACGCTCTACCTCAGGCGCCACAACTTTTCAAACAGCTTTTGATGGTGGCTGGAATGGACCGTTATTTTCAGATAGCTCCATGCTTCAGAGATGAAGACGCGCGTGCTGACAGATCGCCGGGTGAGTTTTATCAGCTTGATATAGAAATGTCATTTGTTGAGCAGGAAGATGTGTTAACGTCGGTAGAAAGTGTTTTGGGCGGCTTGTTTTGTGAATTCGCCAAAGGGCGGAAGGTGGATGAACTTCCTTTCAAGCGAATTCCTTACAGGGAAGCAATGTTGAAATACGGATCCGATAAACCGGATTTGAGGATTCCAATAGAGATTTGTGATGTATCGGATTTGTTCAAGGAATCCAAATTCAATGCGTTTCGTTCAGTGGTTGAAAAGGGCGGGGTTGTTCGCGCCATTCCCGTCGGTAAGATAGCAGAAAAGCCCAGGAGTTTTTTTGATAAGATGGTTGAATTTGCCCAATCAGTAGGATCAAAGGGGTTGGGCTATTTGATTTGGGAAGATGGCCAAGTCAAAGGACCTATTGCTAAGTTCTTGTCCGAGAACGACTTGAAACAGTTAGCCCAAAGGTGCAATGTTGGTTCTGGTGATGTGGTTTTCTTTGTTAGCGATATGGCTAATGAGGCAAATAGAATTGCAGGAGAAGTGCGTGTGAAGCTTGGGCAAGATCTTGATCTGATTGATAAAAACGTGTTTCGTTTCTGCTGGATTACTGATTTCCCGATGTTTGAGAAGGATGATACTGGTTCTGTTATATTCTCGCACAATCCGTTCTCCATGCCTCAGGGTGGTATGGATGCGTTGGAAAAGCAGGATCCGTTATCTATACTGGCTTATCAATATGATGTTGTCTGTAATGGTGTCGAATTATCGAGTGGTGCGATAAGAAATCATAAACCGGAAATAATGTATAAAGCTTTTGAAATAGCAGGTTATTCTAAATCTGCAGTGGAGGAAAAGTTTGCATTTATGCTGAACGCATTTAAGTTCGGTCCGCCGCCGCACGGTGGTATTGCTCCGGGCATAGATAGAATCGTGATGTTATTGGCAAATGAAACAAATATCCGTGAAGTTATCGCTTTCCCGATGAATCAGAAGGCTCAAGACTTGATGATGAACGCGCCAAGCAATGTTTCAGAAAAACAGTTGCGTGAATTGCATATAAAACTGGATTTGCCGAAAGACAAGGCGGAAGCAGGCATTTGATTGCCTCATCGGGTTGTTATATCGGCAAGTAGCTCTTCTTGTTCAGACCTGTTCATCATGTCTTTTATGCGTATTTTGCCGGAAGTTATATCGTCTGGGCCGATGTAAATGGCTTTCGCGTATCCACCCTTATCTGCTTTTGAAAAGAAATGTTTTGCGGTTTCGGGGCGTGTTGACAGGTCTGTTGACATGCCTCTTGTTCTCATTGCTGAAGCTACCTTTATTGCCGTTGTTCTTTGACTTTCATTCATGTAACCGATTGTCATACTGGAAGACCAGCCGGTGGTTTTCGGTACTATTTTTTTATCGGCAAGCAGTTCAGATATAACAACATCACCGAATCCCATACCTACGGCGGATGCAGGTGTTCCGCCGATTTCGTTAAGAAGTGTATCGTAGCGTCCTCCGCCAAAAATGGCCCTGAATTTATGTTCGGCATCAAATGCTTCGAATACGATGCCCGTGTAATATGCCAGTCCCCGCACTACTGCGATATTAAAATTCAAAGATTCTGAAACTCCGTAAGTTTTAATAAGTTCTGTGAAGGTAATGGCATTTTGTACTGCGGGCGTGTTTTCACCTATGAGGTCGACAGCATTATCTAATGATGCAATATCAAGTATGCTGAATACTTTGTCGATACTACCGGAGTTTAATCCCGCGTTTTTAAGGCTGTCGCCGACCTCGTTATCACTGATTTTTCCGCGTTTATCGAGAGCAAGGAACACTGATTGATAGTATTCCTGTTGTATCTCAAGACTGGCAAAAAGGTCGGCCATCAGAGCTCTGCTGTTGAAATGGACCTTGAAGTCATTTTGATTCAGGCCGAGTCGCATTAGAGCGGTTATTCCGGCGACTATGATTTCGGCTTCGGCAGACACGGATTCTTCACCAACGATATCCATGTTCCATTGATAATGCTCTCGTTTCCGTCCGCGCGACATGCGTTCATAACGGAAACACTGGGCTATGCAGAACCATTTCAGGGGGAAGCTTAATGAGCCCTGTCGGGACGCTATCATGCGGGCGAGGGTGGGGGTCATTTCTGGTCTCAAGGCCAATTCCCGGCCGCTTTTATCGGTGAAAGAGTATATCTGGTCGATTATTTCTTCGCCTGCTTTGCGTTTCAGTAAATCCAGGGTTTCTACAACACATGAATCGTATTGAAGGAAGCCGAAAGAACGGGCGGTATTGCTCCATGTTTCAAAGATGGCGTTTCTAATGGCCATATCATCAGGATAAAAGTCTCTCATGCCGCGAGGGGCGATAGGAATTTCTTTGTTACCGGTCATTTTTAGTCCTGATTAATAAAACGGTTAACTTTTGGCAACTTTAGATTTCATTATCTTTCCGGGCTTAAATCTTACTATTTTTCTTGCAGGTATGCGAACGGTGTTTTCCGGTTTGTTGGGATTGCGGCCTATGCGTGCTTTTCTGGTGTATACGTCAAATATTCCAAAGTCACGGAATTCTATGCGATCGCCTTTTGACAATGTTTCGACAATATAATCCAGTGTTTTTTGAATTACCACTCTTACATCTTCCTGAACAAGGCCTGTTTCGTTTGATATTCTGATGATCAAATCCCTTTTGGTCATAACAATCTTCTCCTTTACGCGTGTATCAGTATGATTTTGCGAATATAACTCTGCGCTGGCTTTTGCCCCCGCACAGAACACATTTCCCCTGTTCATCTGTTTTATTTTCAAATGGAATACATCTAATAGTTACAGAAAGGTCGTCATTGATCTTCTTTTCACATTCGGGATTTTCGCACCAGTGTGCAGAGGCGAATCCGCCGTGTATTTCCGGTTTATCCTGTCTGGCAGGTGTAAAGAAAGACTGGAAATCTTCCCAAGTATCAATTACGCGCATGTTTTGAGACATAAACGCACACGCCCGTTCATACAGGCTGGTTTGAATTTCATTCAGGATTTTAGATGCATTTGCGATAAATGATTCAGCGTTTTCGCTGTACTTGTCACGTGCATCTTTGTCGCGACGCCCCACGAATACAGATTGTTTTTCTATATCGCGCATACCTATTTCAACGCGTATTGGGATGCCTTTTTTGACCCATTCCCAGCCCATTTCGCCGGCATTCATATCGCGCATATCGACAATAACCTCAATTGGTTTGTCGTTGTATTTCTGGTGTCTGAGTTTATCCGCAATATTATTGCAATATGTGAGAATGTTTTCACGATCTGTATCTTTTCTGATTATCGGCAGGATAACGATGTGTTTAGGAGCCAGACGCGGCGGTAAAATTATGCCATTGTCATCGCCATGCACCATGATCATTCCGCCTATAAGGCGTGTTGACACGCCCCATGAAGTTGTCCATGCGTATTCACGGTTGCCTTCACGTGTTTGGTACATGATTTCCGATGATTTTGCGAAATTCTGACCAAGGAAATGACTGGTGCCGGACTGCAGTGCTTTTCTGTCCTGCATCATGGCTTCTATGGTGAACGTATTAACGGCGCCGGGGAATCTTTCGCCCGGAGTTTTTTCGCCGGTAATAACAGGTATGGCCATATATTCCTCAGCGAAGATCTTGTATATATTAAGAATTTTTACGGCTTCATCCCATGCTTCATTCCGTGTTTCGTGAACCGTATGTCCCTCCTGCCAGAGAAACTCCGTGGTTCTTAAAAATGTTCTTGGACGCATTTCCCATCTTACTACGTTGGCCCATTGATTTATTAACACTGGAAGATCGCGATAGCTCTGAACCCATTTGGCGTATGATGCGCCTATGATTGTTTCGGATGTCGGTCGCACGACAAGCGGTTCCTCCAGTTCACCTGCCGGTATCAGTTTACCGTCAGGGCCGGCTTCCAGGCGATGGTGGGTTACTACGGCGCATTCCTTGGCAAAACCCTCAACATGCTCTGCTTCTTTTTCGAGATAGCTGATGGGAATAAAAAGAGGGAAGTATGCGTTAACATGTCCTGTTTCTTTGAACATAACATCAAGGACCGATCTTATGTTTTCCCACAGGGCATATCCCCAGGGTTTAATTACCATGCATCCGCGTACAGGGCTGGACTCAGCCATATCGGCATGCTTGATAACCTGCTGATACCATTCAGGATAATCATCGGCACGGGTTGGTTTGATTGCAGTTTCATTATTTTTATTCAAGACATTCTCCTTAGTTGTCGACGTATTTCACACAATATCAACGACTTATTCAAGGTAAAATTTAGAGTGGGTTATATAAGCATACTGTTTCCGCCTGATTAAGCCGACAGAGCCGACAGCCTATTGTCTTGAAAGATACGGATGGCATTACCTGACAATTGCTCCGGTACTGGCGTTTTGCACAACCTGTGTGTATCTTTTCAGCCATCCGGTGCTGATTTTAGGAACAAAAGGCTGAACTTGAGATTTCCGGCGCTGGATCTCGTCCTGCGAAAGTTCCGCATCCAGCCGGTGTTGCTGGATGTCGATCGAGATAATATCACCATCTTTAAGAAGGCCTATCAAACCGCCTTCCGCGGCCTCGGGTGAAACATGTCCTATGCAGGCTCCGCGTGTTCCGCCTGAAAATCGTCCATCGGTTATGAGAGCCACGCTCTCGCCCAAGCCTTGTCCCATTATGTATGATGTTGGTGCCAGCATTTCCTGCATTCCGGGTCCGCCTTTAGGGCCCTCATAGCGTATTACCACCACATGACCCGGTTTAACCATGCCTCCGAGAATGCCAGCGCATGCATCTTCCTGAGAGTTGAATACTATAGCGCGACCTTGGAACTTGAGCATATTAGCGCTTACACCGGCTTTTTTAACTACAGCTCCTTGTTCAGCAAGGTTGCCACGAAGAATCGTCAGTCCGCCGTCCTGTGAATACGCGTTATCGAGAGTACGGATAACGGATTCGTCTTTCACTTCCACCCGGGAGTATATCTTCTGGATGGTTTTGCCTGTTACAGAGAGACAACCGGTATGCAACAGGCCATTGATTGCAGAGATGCGTTTTAATATGGCGCTGATTCCTCCGGCCCTGTCAACATCTTCCATGTGATAGGGCGATGAAGGAGATACCTTACAGATGTTAGGGCAGATATTGGATATATTGTTGATTCTTTCGAGGTTGTAAGACAATCCGGCTTCATTGGCTATAGCCAGAGCGTGAAGTACGGTGTTAGTGCTTCCTCCCATTGCCATATCAACTGCGAATGCGTTATCCAATGATTCAACTGTTACAATATCGCGCGGCAGAGGGCCGCCTGCCAATGCCATTTCCACAATGCGGCCGGCAGCCTGCCTGTAAAGTTTTTTTCTGCGCGGATCAGTGGCCAGAATGGTTCCGTTTCCCGGTAAAGCTATGCCCATGGCTTCGCATAGACAATTCATGGAATTTGCGGTAAACATGCCTGAACACGATCCGCAACCGGGGCATGCGTATTTTTCCAGTGTATCCAGATCTTGGTCTGTTAAAGCTCCTCTTTTGTGGGCGGCTACACCTTCAAAGACACTTATAAGATCCAGGACTTTGCCTTCTGGTGTTTTGCCTGCAGCCATTGGGCCGCCGCTTACCATGATGGTTGGAATATTGGCTCTAAGAGCTCCCATAAGCATTCCGGGAACAATTTTATCACAGTTGGGAATGCAGATTAAAGCGTCAAAGCAATGGGCTTTGACCATTGTCTCCACGCTGTCAGCAATAATTTCCCGGCTCGGCAGGGAGTATTTCATGCCCATATGGCCCATCGCTATGCCGTCACAGATACCTATTGTGTTGAACTCAATGGGGGTGCCGCCTGCCTTGCGTACATACTGTTTGATATACCGGCTTACCTTGTCCAGATGAACATGGCCCGGTATTATTTCAACAAATGAGTTGCAAATTCCTATTAACGGTTTGTTTATATCTTCAGAGGATAAGCCAGTTGCCCTTAGAAGGCTCCGGTGCGGTGTTCGTTCCCATCCTTTTTTGATTTGATCGCTATTCATGGTTCTTCCTTTCTTCTGTGATTGAATGAAAGTAGATGATACATCAATATGGTGCTAAAAGAAAAGGGCATTTTTGGGTTCGTTATGTGGTAAGAATTAAGCCATTTACAGAAAGAATTTGACAGGATGACAGGATTTATCATGTTAATCTTTTTGTACAGAAAGCCAAAGGGATGGAATATGAAGATATAACTGAAAAGATCATAGGTTGTGCTTACAAGGTCTATAATGAAATGGGCTTTGGCTTTCTGGAATCTGTATACGGGAAATGTTTATTAC
>JBFZFB010000198.1:0-43180 GCA_041306605.1 Lentisphaerota bacterium
CCATCAGGAAAACTGTTCAAGAAATCTGAAATAAAACTATTCTTCCCGGATCCGGAGTACCCCAAGACTCCCAGACCCGGATGGGAAACGAGAGTTTTATTCAGATTTCTTGAACCATCACTTCATCACGTCATCACGTCATTCGACATGACTGGTTCAACATGACTGGTCCCGTCTTCTACTATCCAATCATATCCTGATATCACGTCATTCGACATGACAAGTCCCGTCAAATTCCCCTTCTAGTTCCTTCTGCATATGGCTTATTTCTTATGTCATAGAATCTTGTATGCAAAAGAAAGCACGGTAATCGAGATGCCGTGAATCAGCCATGTTGCCACAATGAAAAGCAGGGGCGTTATGTCGAACAGGCCTATTGATACATGGTAACGCCTTAGCGGTCCGAGAAGAAAATCTATCCATTCAGTGCATATTGAAGCAAGTGATCGCGATGCGGTCATGGAAGAGAGCCATGAGCCGATGATGAGTATGAGCATTGTCTGTTGCAATATCGGGATAATATTCACCCATCCGGCAATGCCGCGGATTATGAACGATATTATGCTTGTTTTGCTGACGTCCAATGCCAGTAAGCTGAGGATTAATTCAATCTGCGGATGGGTTAAATGCAGAAGAAATGACACTAGAGAGCCTATGGCGATTATTATGACCGGCCGGGCGAAAAGCGGAGCGATGATGCATGGGTGGCATAAATTATACATCATGCCGCCAATGCGGGTGCCCGGCGTATTGCGCGTGAAGGCAAGATACAGCACGGAAATGCCCCATATATTGAAGATAAACATGACAAAAGAAACCAAACTGAAAATTGCAGATGATGTCATGCTGACTTTTCCTGACAGTATGATGTTTTCCCACCCGAAAGGGATTTGCCATGAAGATTCATGTGAAATTATCATGCTGTGAAAAATTGTGGCCCGGAACAATATAACGAACAGCAGGGCAGATACAGCAATGACGGGTTTCGGGGTTTTGAAGAAAACCGGCTTTAAAAAGTTGATAATTGCATCAGACGTCAGGCTTATCCGGGTGAGGTAGGGGTTAAACACTAAATCCCTGTTATTGCAGGGCCAGATGGCAAACCACATAAAAAACATTAAAATATTGAATAGAATGTCCAATGTTTCCAATTGCATGCGTATATGTTCCGTGTATTGTTGCGAAAGTCAAGACAGGATGTTGATATCGCGTGTTTATCGCGTCTTGACCTTTTGGCCAGAGATGGCTATAGGTTAAGGTATGTTCCATCCAAATGAAAAAGATTACATCAGGCTGGCGGGGGAATATGATCTGATCCCTGTCTACAAGGAGATACTTGCTGACACAGAAACCCCCGTTTCAGTACTGCAAAGATTCGCACACCGTGAAAATGCTTTTCTGCTTGAAAGTATGGAGGGCGGCGAGAAGTGGGGCCGTTATTCATTCGTGGGGGTTGACCCCGAATTGCTTCTGGTGGCGGATCATTCGCATGGCCGCACGGGCGAGCTTGAGGCGGTTAGAAATGTTTACAAAGGACTGCGGGTGGCTGAAATTGAAGGGTTACCGCGGTTTTTCGGAGGAGCGGTTGGTTTTATCGGGTACGAGGCTATTGCCGAGTTTGAGCACATGCCGCCCCCGAAAAAGACGCAAGGCGCTGTGGATTCCTGCAGTAAGTTCCTGAAAGCCGACCGGCTGATAGTTTTTGACAACATCCGGCATACGGTGAAAATCGTGGTTTGCACAAGACCCGACCGGTGTGCCGGTAATGAAAAAGAAATCCGTGCTCTCTACCAGCGCGCCATTAAGCAGGTGGATGAAATTATCGAAATGATACGGCAACCTGCTCCGCGCTGTGAAAACAGCAGTTACCCGCCGGTAAGCTTCAGCTCCAACGTGACCGAAGATGAATATAAAGGGATGGTCAACAAGGCCAAAGAATATATTTACGCGGGTGATATTATTCAGGTGGTGCTCAGTCAGAAATTCTCGGCGCGTACAGAAATTTCCCCAATTCAGATTTATCGCGCGCTTCGTTTGTTGAATCCGTCTCCCTATACATTTTTCCTGAAAATCGGGAAGCAAACGCTGGTGGGTTCGTCGCCCGAGGTAATGGTGCGGCTTATGGGCAATAAAGTTGAATTGCGGCCGATAGCCGGAACGCGTCCGCGCGGAACTGATGAAAAAGGCGGCATAAATGAGCAGGCCGACAGAAATCTGGCAGATGAACTGCTGTCGGATGAAAAAGAAAAAGCGGAACATGTGATGCTTGTTGATCTGGGCCGGAATGATATCGGGCGCATCGCGGAATACGGAAGTGTGCAGGTGACGGATTATATGGTTATTGAGCGGTACAGCCATGTGATGCACATGGTTTCGCATGTGCAGGGCATTATAAAGAAAGAATTTGACGCGTATGATGTCATAAAGGCATCTTTTCCGGCCGGCACACTTTCGGGGGCCCCGAAGATCAGGGCGATGGAAATAATTCACGAACTGGAGAAGGAGCCGAGGGGTACTTATGGCGGTGCCGTGGGGTATGTAAGTTATAGCGGCAATATGGACCTTGCCATTACAATCCGTACTCTTGATATAAAAGACGGAAATGTTTCCATTCAAGCCGGAGCCGGCATAGTTTATGATTCCGATCCGAAAAAAGAATTCGCGGAAACGTGTCACAAAGCCAGAGGAATGCAGAAGTCAGTTGAAATGGCTTTATCCGGGCTGGAGGTTGGCGGATAAAAATAGTGTCAAAAATTGAATGAAAAAATGGGCATGATTAAGGAAGAATTGAATATCCAATATCCAAAAGAGAAGTAAGAAGACAAGAAGTTAAGAAGAGAAGAAGTAAAGAAGACAAGAAGTAAAGAAGAGAAGAAGATATTTACCACAGAGTACACGGAGACACGGAGAAGCAAGAAGGAGAAGAGAGTTGATTTAATTCGGGACTGGCGTCTCAAATTAAATCAACAACCTGTATCAGGAGGAGATGAGGAGACCATTTTGCTGTAAGTTGTTTGTGAAACCATTGATCAACCCAAAAATGGGGCAGAATATTTGACGGAACACGGATGAAACGTGTGGAGATTTTATGATTGTACTTATAGATAATTACGATTCGTTTACTTACAACCTGGTGCAGATGATGAGCAGTCAGGGTGCCGACATTAAAGTTCTCCGGAATGATGAGGTCAGTGTTGACGGGGTTGAGGCGCTGAAGCCCGATGCCATAATCATTTCGCCGGGTCCTTGCACGCCACGGGAGGCTGGGATTTCGGTTGATCTGATAAAGAGATTTTCCGGCCGGTTGCCGTTGCTGGGTGTTTGTCTTGGTCATCAATGTATGGGTGTGGCTTTTGGCGGTGTGGTTTCCAACGCGTCCAGAATAATGCACGGCAAAACGTCGCTGGTTAAACATGATGATATAGATCTCTATCGCGGAATGAAAAACCCGTTTATCGCCGGGCGGTACCATTCGCTTGCTGTTATGAAGCAGGGATTACCGGAAGAGCTTGTGGTCAACGCGTACAGTGACGATGGCGAGATAATGGGGATGCACCATGTCAAGCATCCGACTTATGGCGTACAGTTCCATCCTGAATCCGTGCTGACACCGGGCGGCAAGAGGTTCCTGCGTAATTTTCTCCAGATTGTTGAAGAAAGCAAAAAGCAAAGCTAACGGAGAGAAATGAAAAAATACCTTGAAAAAGTGATGAGGGGAGAAAATCTTACGCAGGATGAAACGTCGGAAGCGTTTGATCTTATCATGTCCGGAAGCGCGACGCCTGTTCAGATTGGAGCTTTACTGGTGGCGCTTCGCATGAAAGGCGAATGTGTTGACGAGCTGGCCGGCGGGGCCGCGTCGATGCGGCGGCATGCGGTATTTATAAATACGGGTCTTTCTGATGTGGTTGACACATGCGGAACCGGCGGTGATTCGTGCGGTACGTTCAATATTTCCACTACGGCGGCATTTGTGGTTGCCGGGGCAGGGGTTCCGGTTGCCAAGCACGGGAACCGCGCTATTTCAAGCAAATGCGGGTCGGCTGATTTGCTGGGTGAACTGGGTGTCAATCTTGAGGTGACGCCTGAGACGGTGGAAGACTGCATCAGGGAAGCGGGTATAGGGTTTATGTTCGCGCCGAAGATGCATCCGGCAATGAAGCACGCGATGGGCGCGCGCAAGGAACTGGCCGTTCGCACAATGTTCAACATGCTGGGGCCGCTTACAAATCCGGCCGCGGTGAAATGTCAGATTATAGGCGTGTTTTCACCGGAGCTTACCGAACCGTTTGCCAACGTGCTGCGTCTGCTGGGCAGTAAAAGGGCGTTTATTGTTCATGGTCATGACGGTATGGATGAAATTACAACGACAACTTCAACCAGAATAAGCGAGCTTATTGACGGCGCGGTCAAGACATACGAATTTGATCCGTTGAAATTCATAGGTGATTATGCTGATAGCGCTGAGATTGCCGGCGGTGACGCCAAGGTAAATGCGCAGATAACGAAGAATGTTCTTTCCGGCCAGAAAGGTCCTCAGCGCGACATAGTTTGCTTGAACGCGTCCGCCGCTATTGTTGCGGGCGGCAAGGCTCGTGACATCAGCGCAGGCTGGCAGAAGGCGCAGGAATCCATAGACAGTGGAAAGGCTTTGCGATCTCTGGAAAACCTGATTGCCATGACGGCGTCGAAATAAGGATTATTGGCATGAATAAGAATATTTTGCCTGTACCTTCCAGCTTTCTTCTATACACAGGTGCCGATGGCAATGTGCGGGTGGAAGTGTATGTAAGAGACGAAACCGTCTGGCTCACGCAAAAGGCCATGGCTGAACTTTTTGGCGTTAAAACCCCTGCGATTAACAAACACCTAAAAAACATCTTTGAATCCAATGAATTACAGGAAAATTCAGTTATTTCCATTTTGGAAACAACTGCAGCTGACGGCAAGCAATACAAAACCAATTTTTACAATCTTGACGCCATAATTGCGGTAGGCTATCGAGTGAACTCCTATCAAGCGACGCAATTCCGTATTTGGGCCACAAAAACACTTAAAGAGTTTATTATAAAGGGATTTGTCTTGGACGACGAGCGTCTCAAGCAGGGTAAAACCATTTTCGGCAAGGACTATTTTGAGGAACTGCTTGAGCGGATTAGAGAAATTCGGGCAAGCGAGCGTCGTTTCTATCAAAAAATCACGGATATATACGCGCTTGCGGCAGACTATGATCCAAATTCGCCTATAACCAAGGAATTTTTCTCTACAGTTCAGAACAAACTTCATTGGGCGATTACCGGCAAGACGGCAGCAGAGATTATCTACGACTCGGCGGACGCGAAAAAGATTTATATGGGCCTTACCAGTTGGAAGCATGCTCCGGACGGCAAGATTTTAAAATCGGATGTTTCCGTTGCTAAAAATTATCTAAATAAGGCCCACATCGATGAACTCAATCGGATTGTTTCCGCGTATCTCGACCTTGCAGAAAGTCAGGCAAGACGCGGAATTGTGACGCGCATGAAGGATTGGGCGGAATTTCTTAATGATTTTTTAAAGCTCTCTAAATACCCCATTCTCAAAGACAAAGGCCGTGTATCTGCGCTCAAAGCAAAACTCAAGGCTGAACAGGAATATGAGGAATTTCGCGTGATTCAGGATGAAGACTACATCTCCGATTTTGATAAGGAAATAAAGCGAATTACTGGCAAAAAAGATGACAACAGTAAGACAGAGAGGGTTGCCATCAAGCGGATAAACAAGGATTGATCAAGGAAATTGCAGGGGAATATATTTGAATTCCTTTGCAGGTATTTATAACCGTGTCTGGATTATATTTTGTAACGATCAACGCGAAAGGCGGGCAGGCTCTTTTCGGGACGATCGTGAACGGGCGTATGGCGGAGGCAGTATCAATCTGCAGGAACAAGGCGCAGTTTTAAATGAATACACTTGATTTTGCGTCCCTTTAATTCCAATATCTCTCCCGCATGGGCATAAGTCTCATTCAGTTGTTGGTGAAGAAGATTCCCGGGGCGGCAATGAAAAATTTAAGCAGGAAATCAAATTGTGTCTGACATACTGAAAACCATTATTGATGACCGGCGTAATGATTTGGCTGCCAGCAAGTGCAAGGTGCCGATAGAGACGCTGATGGAGTTGGCTTCTAAAAGAAAACATAGAAGCCTGATAACACGTATCAAGAGAAACTCAGGAACTCATATCATAGCTGAAATGAAGAAGGCCAGCCCTTCCGCCGGAATATTGAGACAGGAATATTTGCCTGTTGAGATAGCCAAAGAGTACGAAAAGAGCGGGGCGACGGCGCTTTCGGTGCTTACTGAGCCGCGTTATTTTATGGGGAAGGGCGAACATTTGTCTCTCGCGCGCAAGGCGGTTGAACTTCCGGTGTTGAGGAAGGATTTTATTTTTGATGAATATCAGATGTACGAATCCGCGTCATGGGGCGCGGATGTTGTGCTTCTTATTGCCGCAGCTTTGAAGGAAGATGAAATGGGATTGCTTTACGACAAGGCTCTGGAATGCGGGCTGGAAGTGATAATGGAGGTGCACGCCGAACAGGAACTTAAAACGGCATTGAATTTCAAGAACGCTATCATCGGTATAAACAGCAGGAACCTGAAGACGCTTGAAACAGATTTAAAAGTCGCGCGGACATTGGCGTTAAAGATACCGCGTGATCGTCTGTTAATAGCGGAAAGCGGAATAAGAAGCCGGGCTGATATTGAATCTCTTGAACAATGCGGATATAGCGGTTTTCTTGTGGGTGAAGCTTTGATGAAGGCCGGCAATCCCGGCAGTGAGCTTGCAAAATTGCTTGGCCGTAAATAAGTTCTTTTGACAGGGCTGGCTTTGCCGTTGAAATTATGATGGTCAGGTTGAAATCCGGTGATTGAAGATGGTTGAAGTAAAAATATGCGGGCTGACGAATCTGGATGATGCCAAATACGCGCTGGACGCGGGCGCGGATTATCTGGGGTTTGTTTTTTACGGCAAATCAGCGCGAGGGGTAACTCCGTTGAAGACCGTACAGATCATGGATGCTCTGGGCGGTGACGTCAGGCTGGTGGGTGTTTTTGTGAATCAAGCCGGAGCGGAGGTTGACAAGATAGCCCGGGACTGCGGATTGTACGCGGTGCAGATTCATGGCGATGAAGAGCCGGATGAATTCCGGGGAATGCCGGTCCCGGTATGGCGCGCGGTACGGATTGAAAGCGGCGGAGTTAAACCGGACCCTGCGGCATGGGCGGCTGAGCGTTATGTTGTGGACGCGGCTGTGCCCGGAGAATACGGCGGAACCGGAGTGGCGGCTGATTGGAAAGAAGCCGGGCTGCTGGCTGGATTGTATCCGCTGATGCTGGCGGGCGGGCTTACGCCGGAAAATGTTGCAAACGCGGTTTCGATTGTGAAGCCCTGCGGTGTGGATGTTGCAAGCGGCGTGGAATCGCGTCCCGGCCGGAAGGATCACGACAAGGTGAAGGCGTTTATTGACGCGGTTAAGAGGAAAGACTAATGAGCAGTTTGCCTGATGAACAGGGTCATTTTGGGGTTTATGGTGGGCGTTATGTTGCCGAGACATTGATGCCAGCCCTGATTGAACTTGAAAAAGCTTATAAGGACGCGGTGTCGGACCCGGCGTTTAACGCGGAGCTTTCGCGGTTGTTGTCCGACTATGTGGGGCGTCCTTCGCCGCTTTATTTTGCGGAGCGATTGACGAAGCAGTATAGCGGGGCGAAGATATATCTTAAGCGTGAGGATTTGAATCATACCGGAGCGCACAAGATAAACAACACGCTTGGTCAGGCTCTTCTGGCAAAGCGTATGGGGAAGAACCGGTTGATGGCTGAAACGGGCGCGGGCCAGCATGGCGTGGCCACGGCCACGGCCGCGGCGTTGTTCGGGATGGAATGTGTTGTGTATATGGGAGAGGAAGACATGGCAAGGCAGGCTCCGAACGTGAAGCGCATGAAACTGCTGGGCGCGAAAGTTGTAGGCGTGGGGAGCGGCACACGGACACTCAAGGACGCGATGAATGAAGCATTGCGCGCGTGGGTGGCTGAGGTGAGGACGACATTTTATGTTATAGGGTCTGTGGCCGGTCCGCACCCGTACCCGATGATGGTGCGCGACTTTCAAAGTATTATCGGTGTTGAAACGCGCCGGCAGATTCTCGGCAAGGAAGGCCGTTTGCCGGACATGATAATTGCCTGCGTGGGCGGCGGGAGCAATGCCGCGGGAATATTCGTCCCTTTCATAGAAGACGCCGGGGTGAAACTTGTGGGAGTTGAAGCGGCGGGTTTAGGTATTGCCACGGGCAAACATGCCGCGAGCATTGCCGCCGGGACGACAGGTATTCTTCATGGGAGCAGAACTTATCTTCTGCAGAACGATGACGGGCAGGTGAAGAATGCGCATTCGATCAGCGCCGGTTTGGATTATCCCGGGGTGGGGCCGGAACACGCGTTGTGGGCTGATGAGAAAAGGGTTGAGTATTGCAGTATTACGGATGAAGAAGCGCTGAAATCTTTTCATACCCTTACGAAGCTGGAGGGGATTATTCCGGCGTTGGAATCGGCCCATGCCGTGGCAGAGGCCGGCAAAAGGGCCGGATTGATGGGGAAAGATAAAATTATTGTGGTCAACTTGTCGGGGCGTGGCGACAAGGATGTTGACAGTGTAACCAAATGATGTCTGCGCATTGATTTTAAGGCTGGTTATACGATATGCTGGTGCGTTAAAGAAATGAACAGAATTGCAGAAAAATTTAAGACTCTGAAGGAAGCCGGTCGCAAAGGACTTGTTGGCTATTTAACTGCCGGCGATCCGGATTTGGCTCAATCAGAAAAGAATATCCGGACGATACTGGAGCATGGTGTTGATATTTTGGAGCTGGGTGTTCCGTTTTCCGATCCTACGGCGGATGGTCCTGTTATTCAGGAGGCGGCACAGCGTGCTCTCAGGGCCGGCATGACTTTGCGGGCCACGATAGAGCTGGCGGCGAGGGTGCGGGCTGATTTTGACGCGCCGATTGTGTTGTTCGGTTACGCGAATCCGTTTTATCGTTATGGTTACAAGAAGCTCTGTGCTGATTCTGCTAAAGCGGGTATTGACGGCATGCTGGTGGTGGACATGCCGTTTGAGGAGTCCGCTGAGTTGCAGTCTGAAATGACAAAGCATGATTTGCATATGATACAATTGATTGCGCCGACAACGGCAAAGGAGCGGGCGAAGCTGATTTTGAAAGACGCGCGTGGTTTTGTTTATTATGTCATGGTGACCGGGGTGACAGGGGAGCGAGGGAGTGTGGCAAGTGACGTTGCCGGTCATGTTAAGGATCTTCGTGAATGTACAGATCTGCCGATAGCCGCCGGTTTTGGTGTTAGTGACGGCAGGCAGGCGCGTGAAGCGGCGGGTGGCGCTGATGCTGTTGTTGTCGGCAGTGCTCTTGTTAAAGCCGCGCGTGAAGGCCGGCTTGCCGAACTGGTTGATGACTTAAGAAGCGGGTTGTGAAGGCAAGTCAGATGATCCCTGAGTAGTCGAATCCTTTTTTGAGTGGTGCCATTTACCGGTGTGGGGTTTTGATACCGCTTGGCCTTCGGGTCCGAGTATTTTACGGTCCATATTCAATTCTTTAAGGACTTCATCAGTTGTTTTGAAATGGCATTTAACTGTTTTTAGGAGTATTTGCGGGGAGTTTTTCTTAACGAGTTCGATGGCAGTTAGTTTTACAGCTGCGGATGCTCCTTTTTTAATGGGGAGTCCGTAATCCTGTTCCATTTTTTTCAGGGAGCGGAGAAAAGCTTCGCGTGCGATGATAGAAGCGGCGGCGACGGCCAGATCGCTTTCGGCTTTATGTTTCTGGATGAGTTCGATTTTGCGGCCTTTGCTCATCAAAGCATTTTCAACCTGTTTCTTGCTTCCGAACTGGTCTGAGATGGCTCTCGGGCAGTTGGGAAGAACATCGAGGAGATTTTCAATTGCCCGGGCGTGAGCCCAGCCGAGTATGCTGTTGACATTGCGCATGCGGGAATAGAGCCGGTTGTATGATTCGGGGCCTATTTTGATTATGCTGAATTTATTGCCGAGCAGTTCTCTCAGACTGCGACCTATGGCGAGGGCTTTATTGTCGCTGGTTATATTTTTGCTGTCCTTCACATCCATTTCGCGCATGGGGTCTATGAGAGACTTGTCAACATAAGCGGCGGCGATTACGAGGGGTCCGAAGAAATCGCCCTTGCCGCTTTCGTCTATACCCATGTGTGGTTCTGAAATCTGTGGATCAAGAACCTCCTCGTATCCCAGGCTGGCGCCCTGTATGACAAGAGGTTCCAGTACGAAGGTTACAAAATCTGTGGCGCCTTTTCCCTGCACCAGGCATTTGCCGCTTTTAAAGAGGGCTATTGTGCAATCAGGTGTTCGGGCGGCTATTTTGGTGTGCTCCATGATAACGGGCTGATAGTTGCCGTGCTTCAGGATGTCGCACAGTATGGACTGTTGTTCGTCCGTTAATTTATATGTATATGAAGATTTATTTATCATTGGAACTTAACTTAACAAATAAGGGCTGTAAATTCAAATGAAGAAAAATCAGATACAGGATCTTGTAAAACAGGCGGGTGAATAGCGAAAGATTTGAGAGGAGGGGCATAGCCGGGCAAGTTGCCGGGCAGGATTTAAGGAATGAGAAGAGGTATGTGTAAAAAAAGAACAAATAAAAGGCATTTTAGAGTTTTTATATGTTGACCGGAGAGGTTATTGGCGATAATAATTAATATTTACTGTGTTTTTTGGCTTTTAAAGGCATGAAACTACCATGAAAATATGGAGAAAATCTATGAGAAGAATTCAAAAATGGCAGGTATGTTTTTTGGCATGCGGATTTCTTGTATTGATTACCTTGAACGGCTTGGCTCAGCCAAAGGAGAGTGATTCCTTCAAGTTTTCAATGTCGGTACTGACGGAAGTTACCGACAACAGAGACTCGTCGGCCGACAAGGAAAGCAATATAGATGTTTATTTGTGGCCTCGGATTTCCAAGGAGTCGAGTCCTGATGTTACCAAGGTGAAGTTTTACTATGCCCCGTCATATCGTTACAGGACGAATCCGGCGGAAATACAGAATGAAAACGAGCTTATGCAGGATGTGGGTATAAGTATTGATCAGAATACGACGCCGCGATTGAATTTGAGGTTGTATGAGCGGTTTAATAAAACAGACGATCCTGCTATTCATGATAACAGGGTGGACCGTCCTGACAGCAGTTACATGTTGAACAGAGTGGAAGGCGGCGCCAATTATCAGCTTGCTGACAAGGTGTCCAGTATTGATTTGAGTGCGAATAATACGTTGAAGCAATATGACAAGAGTATTGTTGCCAGAACGTCTGATGAAGACAGTACGGGAGGTAATGCGACGTATTGGAGAGAAGTTCAGGAGGACATGGGATTTCTGCTGAACGCGGGTCTTACGCAATATAATTATGAAAACTATACCGGTTTTGACAGGGGGCTTCGCACCATGTTTGGCGGGGTAGGTTTGGAGAAAGTGGTCAGTCAGGAGCTGAGGTATGGTTTGCGTGCCGGGTTTACAAAAGCGGATTATAATGATAATGCGCTTGGTTCGGAAACCGCTCCGTTTGGCGAGGTGAGTTTTCAGATGTATACGATTCCTTCTTTTCGTATCAATGGCGGGGCGGGTTTCAGCCTGAGGAATGCTGATGTTTATCCGTTTTCGTCGCAAAGGGAAAAGCATGTAAATGCCGGTGTTGAGTGGGACACTACGGCGAAAGTCACTTGCGGAGGCGGAGTCGGCTATCACATAGGGGAATATGACGATAATTCTTTGCCGCCGTCGGCGTTCAATGATCCTATAATTGCGCATGTGGCGCCAACGATAGGTAACCGTAGGAGCGGAGAGAAGAAGACGCTTGTGGTGTCGGCTAGCATGCAATACAAGATGACGGATAATTCTTCCGTCAAGCTGGAACATCGTTACGAGGATGCTAATTCTGATGTTGATGTTATATATCCTTCGTTCACGCGAAATGCCACGAGGCTGATGGTTGTCAAAGAGTTCTAGGCGTACGGACAGTTTTGAAGACAGCATATTGATATAAATTCACGGCTGGTTATCTGCGTGCTTGGGCATGTAGAGTCATGAAAAGGATCAGGTAGATGATACAACAACAGCAAAGACAAGAGACACTGCATTTTCTGGATTACTGGCGGGTTATTTGCGCCAGGAAAGAGATTGTTATTTCAGTGGCGCTACTGGTGATTCTGACGGGTGTAATTATTACCATTTCATTGCCGAAGGTTTACATGGCGTCTTCAGTGATAGCGGTGAAAGAGGAGACTTCGGATGTTCCGGTTTTCAGCCCGGAAGTCATCAGATACAATCCTTTGTTTTTGCGCACGCAGTTTGAAATTATTCAGTCCCGTCCTGTGGTGGAAGAGGTTATCAGGAAGCTTAATCTTGATGACAAATTTGCGGAGGCTTACAAATACTCGGCTTTGTCGCGCAAAGAGATTTTCGAAAGAGCGGTAGCGCTTGTTTCCAAAAGCATGAGGATCCAGCAGTACCGTGACACCAATCTCATAGATGTGCAGATTTATCTTTCCGAACCAGCGGGTACGGTTTGTCAGCTGGCCGCTGATGTTGCCAATGCTATTGTTGATGTATACAGTGCGCAGATGTCCAAAAGGAGCAAAGATGCCGTGGTAAAGGCCTTGTCGGCGGTGGAAGACGAGGTGACGGATCTCAAGAAGAAGGTTGACGATGCCGCGGGGAAGGTGGATGAAATAAGGCGGAAATACAAGATAGCGGTCATCGGGCCGTATGCTGATTCCGGCGGTTCTTTGGACAAGAGGAGTCTGGCGTCTCTGGAGGATTTGCGGATACAGGCCCGTGTGTCAGTGGAAGACAGGAAGGTCAAGCTGGACAAGGTCACAAGCATGACCAGTGCCGAGCTGACTTCTTCGGCACAATATGTTATTGGCGATCCGGCTCTTAACGCGCTTATCAGTTCCAAGAGGGAGAGCGAGGTTCAGTTGAGCGCGCTGTTGAAGAATTTGGGGCCGAAGCATCCCGATGTGGAGCGTATTCAGCAGGGCATAGCGGAGCTTGATTTAAAGATTGACGATGCTATTGCGGGGCTGAAGCGCGGTGTGCGGGCGGAATATGAAGTTGAAAAGGCGAAGCTTGAAATTCTGGAAGCGGAAATGGACAAGCTTAAAGCCGCGGAAATAACTTTAGAGGGTGAGGGTTACCGGGAATTCAATACCGCCATGGAAGAGCTTAATCAGGCTAAAAAAATACATGAAGGATTGGCGATGCGGCACTGGGAGGAGAAGATTGAATTAAGGGTCCCGAAAACCATAGTGGAAGTTATTGAGCCTGCGTTGCCGCCTGAACGTGAGGACAATGTGAGCCCGGATTTGGTGCTTAATATTGTTTTAAGCATCATGGTGGCATTGGTTTCCGGTATTGGTCTGGCATTTTTTATTGAGTACCTGGATACATCAGTGAAGACCATTGAGGATGTCGAGCGTTACATGAATGTACCGGTTCTGGGTGTTATTCCGAGAAAAGTAAAACCCCTGATAGGCGGTTCAGCGGAAACATCGCATTCTGAATCGTATCGTGTTCTCCGGGCCAATGTTCAATTTTCAAAAAACCTGAAGGGCGGCAAGACGATTTGCGTTACCAGCGGAAGCGTGGGTGAGGGGAAATCCCTGACGGTTCTGAATTATGCTTTTATTTGCGCGCAGCTTGGCGACAAGGTGCTTATAGTAGATTCAGATTTGCATCGCCCGAGACAGCATAAGATGTTTGGCATGGACAACTCGATAGGGCTTATGAATGTGTTAATGGGTGAAACAACTCTGGAAGAAAGTATTCAGCCTACAGTTCAGCCTAATCTATATCTGCTTGCCAGCGGGAAGCTGAAATCAGTATCTCATGGTTTGCTTGACACCAGAAAGATGAAAGAACTGATTGATTTGTTAAAGAGTCAGTATGATGTCATCATGTTTGATGCTCCGCCGATTATCGGAATAAGCGACGCTTCCATTCTGGTGCGTGAGGTGGATGGTGTATTATTGGTTATTCAGCATCGCAAATATCCCAAAATGGTTTCAGCGCGCGCTAAAGATATGATAGATAATATAGGCGGCAATTTGATTGGTGTTGTATTGAATAACATTAATATTTCACGTGATTATTCTTATTATTATCAGCATTATTACTATTCCTATTCGCATTATTCCAAGCATGATGATGAAAAAGGCAAAAAAGGGTGAAGAGGGGGAGGCTGGCAGTAATGGTCAATTTTAATATTCAAGCAGTAAGGTGTGTTGTTGCCGGCATATTGATTTCCGGGATGCTTGCAAGTTGCACTACCGGTTCTGCTCAAGGCAGGCGTATGGCCAGGTGGAGGCCTGATGCTGCCGGTAGAGATGCGGGAGAATGGTTCGTTGCAGCGCAGAATTATGATACGGCTGTCACGCAGAATGCGACAGATCCGCAGGAGACCGCCGCTGTTCCTGCGAATACTGCTTCAGTTGGCGAAGAGAGAAAAATGCTTAAGAATGGGGATAAGATAGAAGTTCATCTTTCCGGCATTCCAAATCCATACGATATAGTTGATATTATAGATGATACAGGAATGATCAATCTGCCGTTTGTAGATGCCATTCTGCTTGCCGGCAAAACTACTGCAGAAGCTGAAAATGAAATAGAAAGAGCTTATGTTGATGGCGGATATTACAGAAAGATTTCTGTTACAGTAGTTGCTGAAATGGATGAATTTTTTATGCGTGGTGAAGTTAAGCTGGCAGGCAGATACCCTCTGACATCCGGATTAACTCTGCTTCAGGCAATTGCCACGGCTGGCGGATACACGGATTTTGCCAAGCGCAATGAGGTGCGCGTAATACGGAACAATGACATTTTGGTTTATGACGCGGAAAAAATAGAAGCCGGCACAGAGAAAGCGCCGCTTATTAAATCGGGCGATATAATTGTGGTGCAGAGAAGAAGGTGGTAATATCCCGCCGGTTTTGGTGCGGATGTCTGCATCTTAATGCTGATTCCAGTAGAAAATTCTGAACAAATATTTTGTTGGTAAATTATGATTTCTCGTCGCTCATTAATTCTTGCCGCATCAGCGGCAATCATGATGTTTTCTGTATGCGCTGTCATATATTCCGTAAGAGCGGAACTCTCTCATGTTTTTTACTATAAAATCAGATATGCGACAGGCGGCAATCCGGATATTTTCGCTGACGCCGGGCGGGCTCACGCTCTTTATCCTTGGAATTTCAGGCTTGCCGCGTGTGTAGCCGGAATTGCGTTCCAGAAACGATTTGATAATGAAGGCAGAGAAATTGCCGGAATGATGGAAATTGCAGACCAGTGGTGCAGTATGGGACTGAAATTGAACCGGCACGAAAGACAATTATTACTGCTTAACACCATGTTGATCCAGCATAAATCTCTCAATGACGCGGTTGCGTATTGGGAGGAATACGTGAGCAAGACTTTCTGGGACCCGCGTAATCATCTGGTTCTTGTTGAGCTATACACACGTTTAAGAAACGTTGAAAAAGCTGAAGAGGCTTTAAAGTGGTCGGCAGGGGCGAGCGGGTATAAAAACGCTGAGATGATGGTGGATGATTTAAGGAAGAACACTCCCGCGCCGTCAGGCGATTCGCGTTAGGGCATTACTTTTTCGCACTGAACCATAACGTCTTCGACGCTTATCTCATTCATGCATGCCATTGCGCGGCATGGCTTGTGATATCCGAAAATAAAACAAGGAGAGCATGGTATTTGTTTTTTGACGATCAAATGCCGGGCGTTCTGAAGACCCCATTTTATATGATCGGTAGGGCCGAAGATTATCACGGTCGGAATATCAAGAGCTATTGCCAGATGAGCCAGGCCGGAATCTGAACCGACAAAAAGAGACGCATGTTTCAGCAGACAAGCTGTGGCCGGCAAGTCAAGTTTTCCGGCATAAGATTTTATCCTTGATGGACCGGTTTGCGGTATGTTTTCTGTTATTGACGCGGCGATGCCGCGTTCGTTCTTGTTTCCGAGGCAGGCGATATCAGCATTGAAGCGTTCCGCTAATTGTCTGGTTAACTGCAGGAATTTTTTCGGGTCCCATTGCTTTAGACGGGTGCTTGCTCCGGGATGGATAACGACTAGAGGTCTGTCTTTTGTATCGAAATCGTTGATATGTTGTGGCGGTGTTTCGAGGGGAAGGCCGGCAAAGGCGTGCTGGAGGTTATAAGGAATCACGGATATGCCCAGCGGCGAGAGAAGATTCATGAATTGCAATCCTTCAAAACCGTCCGGATCATAACTGATCAAGTGCGTGTAAAGAGGATTGCGGCGCGGATTTATTTTAAAGCCGATCCTGCATGGGGCCCCGCTGAGCAGTCCGAATATTGCCGAGAAATGGTGAAATTGTTCGGTGTCTATAACCACGTCATAACGGCGTTTCTTCAATTGATGAAGCAGTTTGAATGGGGATGAATCATAGGCGATGGCGTTTTCCCGCATGCCAATCAGGCTGAGGACTTCCAGATTCCGTTTCTCGCAGACGATATCAATTTCGGCATCAGGTATTTTTTCCCGAAGCATTTTCAATACGGGTACGAGAAGAATCATATCGCCCATTCCGCCGGGACGGATTAAGAGTATTCTTCTGATGGTTTCTGGTTTTATTGGGGCAGGTGTGATGTCCGGCTTTATCAGGAAATTCACATTTCCGAGCGTTTTGCAAAGGAATGCGCCGACAGTCGAGTCTATGCCTTTCAAAAGTGACAAGCGGTTCATCATTTGCAGTCTCCGTCCGGCTTGGTTCCGGTCCTTTGTTTTTTTGCAAGAATCACAATCATTATGGCTGAAAACGCTCCAATAGCGCTTAATATCCAGCCGATATTGTCCGGTAATATACTGCCATAGTAAAGCTCAACTTCCGGTTGTTCGGGATATACCAGCATAAAACATGGTGTGACCATATAAACTCTGCTTGCGCCGCGCACTTTCCAGTTCGGGAAATAACTGCACTTGATTATGTGCGGCAATCCGATTCCCTGTGTGGTGAATTTGATGGAGCTGTCAGAAACCTCTTCTTGACTGATGATGTTTCCGGTGAATGTTGAGGATGCCGCTACCGGTTTGCAGGCAATGTTTGTTTTGTTTGTCAGAACGGCATCCAGCTGGGAACTGCTAAGGATTGTGCCTGAATTGGCAGGGGCCGGTTCGTGCTGGCTGAGAATAACAAGCGGCTGATCAATTAAATTGGTGTTATACATCCATTTCAAGCCGGTCTCTTTCCAGTTATCTGCTCGCGCGGCAACCGGATAATTATCGGGAATGAAGACATATTTACCGTCATGTGTTGTCAGTTCATAAAGTTCCCAGTCGCGGCATTTCTCGATCAGTCGCCAATCCTTTGAAGCGGCGAGTGCTCTTCGTGTGCCGATCCATCTGGCTATGAAATGTTTTACGTTAAACAATTTCAGATGTTTGGTTGCAGTTGTGAAATCAAAGTGACTAGGTTTAACTATCGGAGGGAACCCGGCGCATGCCATGGATGTTTCGCTCTGGATGTAATATGAAAAGAGCGAGCCTGCGGCGGAATTAACAATGCCGCCTTCCAGAATCGGTTTACCGGTAAGATGAGGCACACATTCAAAAATCCTGCTGGATCCAAGCAGATTGTTGTCATCATGCAAATCATTAGCCAGCCTGCCGGGAGTGCCTTTTAACGGGAGTACGAGCTTTTGAAAGACTTCAAAATGGGGTTTCTTTTCCAGGCCGCTGTAGTTCCATTCCGCCCACGGCCGCACGGGAAGCGGTGTCCTTATGACGCAGAACAATACTAATCCTGTTATCAGCGCGGTAATAAAATTTGCCGCTTTTAGTTTTCCTGCAATAACGGCTGTTCCGGCGGCGCATAATGAGAGCAGTGAATAAAAAACAAACGGCCACAAGCGGACATTGACAAAAACAGGTGAGATATCAAACCCGAAGGTAAACAGAAAAACACTGCAGGCCAGCATCCATATCGAGACAAGGATAAATTTTGCGGGCCGCAAAAAGACGCTGACAAGCGCGATAAGAACCGCCGGCAAAAGTGTCAGTGATATCCATAATGGCGGAAGATGTTCTTTAATCACGACTTTCCAGTTTTCACCGAAATCTATTGAGTATTCCTTTTTGGCCAATAGCGGAATCAGCCACCAGGCCATGATTAGAAGTGTCATGCATAATTCCGCGGCGATAACGCGAATGGCCTTTAGAATGCCTGATTTTGGCTTTAAAAACGGGATGAATGTGACTATCATGCCTGCCATGATTGATGTGAAGAAATGAGAAGCTATTAACGCGGAGAAGAGAAAGACTGTGGTCAGCCGGAATTTTCCGTCATCAGCGTCGCGGCTGGCGCATCCTATGAAGATCAGCATTATCGGGAAACTGATGCTGTTTGAAATCATGCCGGCGAGCGTGCTGTATATGTTTACACCCCACATTGTGTGTGAATAGTCGAACAACAGGGGGATCATAGCTAAGGCCAGAAGGAGCGGGCCGGGCTTGTCCATCTTCATCAGGCGTCCGTATATGAATGCGGAGACGGGCAGTAAAACCATGCCCAGGATGCTTATTATTTTGAATGCTATGTTGAAGGGAATGATCAAGCTGAGCACGGCAGTGAGCAGGTATGGCAAGGGGAAATAATACTGGAACATGGGGAACCCGCACCACCAGCCGCCAGCCCATGATACGATTCTGCCTTTTTCGAACAATTGCTGTTTCATGTGGCTGGCAAGATAATTATGAGCGGGTGTGTCTCCTCCTACAGTGAGTGTGTTAGAGAAAATTTCTCTTAAAGGAAAATGACACAAAACGAAAAATGTCAGCAGTATGAGGAGCGCGGGCGAAAACATCCGCTGTACGGCAGGGAGGAGATTGGTGCCCGGTCCGGGTTGTTTGCTTTTGCAGAGCCAGGCTGCCGCTGACAGGCAGAGAATCAGGATATAGGCTATGGCGAATGGCAGCCACGGCTGTAATCCGCTGGGGGCCAGCAGGGCGTGTTTTTCTATACTGATGGTTCCTTGAGAGGTGATACTGCAATGCAGGTTGTTCTCAGTGTAATTGATTACGGCAAAGACGGGGTAGGTGCTGTTAAGGGAAGCAGAAATGTTAACTATGGAGAATTTCAATGTTACAGGAGTGCCGGGTGGCAGGTTCAAGTTTTTTTCAGGTTGTTTGCATTTAAGTTCTGGTGGCAGTGGCAGAGAAACTTGTATTGGCAGGTTTTCTTTTGAATGCGACTGCAGGGTCAATTCAATTTCCCCTTTGTTGTAAAACGCGGTGGATGTCAGCGAGGCGGAAATGGTGTCGCTGTATGTGTCCATATCAGCGGTGATCAGAGGAATGGACGACATGGCGTTGAACGCTTGGTTGCCGTCTGTGTAAGTTGTGGTTATCACCACGGTATGGATGCCGTTGGGTTGCGGCAGGCGGGGTAGTGTTATGGTGGCTTGATGAGATGCGCCGGGCAAAATAAAATCCTTTTCCCCGGCCTGCGCAGATATGCCGGATACGGTGGCTGACACTTTAACGGATCTGGCCGGTTCATTGCCGAAATTAGTGATGAAGACATTTATGACGGCTTGTTCTTTTGAAAAGTGAGCGGAAGGAACGGTTTCCAGTGATATTACACCTCCATTTGAAGGAATGGTAGTGCATACCGTTGATAACAATAATGCGATGAAAAAAGCCGTATATTTATGCATCGCAGGCGATAATAACGTCTTATTAAGCATGGTTGCAATGTGTAAATTCCGGTTTTGTTTCTAATGTAATTATACGGATCTGCAGAATTTTTACCTATGGCTTCTTTGATGTGTTTAGTTTCAGTTTTTACAGAGCCCGGCGGTAAAGAAAAAACATGTTTATACTTGTCAATATTTCAACACTAAGCTATATTTTGCCCGATTGTTTCAGTGGTAATTATAGGCAGTACTTGGGTGGTACCTGCTTGTGTTTCAAATAGAAAGGGATGAAAAATGACAGAACAGAAACAGGCTATCTCGACAGATTCTCTTATGACGGAAAACAGGACATTTCCGCCTTCTGACGCGGTTAAGCAAAGGGCGCTTTTGAATTACAAACAGTACGAAGAAATGTACAAAAAGTCCATTAGTGATCCTGAGGCTTTCTGGCTTGAACAGGCTAAGACTCTTCATTGGTTCAAACAGCCTAAGAATGCGCTCAAATATGAATGGAATACGGACAAGCGTCTTATCAAGCATACATGGTTTGAAGACGGTCAGTTGAATGTGGCTTACAACTGTCTGGACAGGCACATGGGTACCAATCGTGAGAATAAGAAAGCATTGATCTGGCAGGGTGATGAAATCAATGAAGACAAGTCAATGACATACAAGGAAGTGTACGTTGATGTCTGCAAGTTTGCCAATGTCCTGAAGGGTTTTGGTGTTAAGAAGGGTGATCGTGTCTGTATATATATGGGCATGGTGCTTGAGTTGCCTATTGCCATGCTGGCATGTGCGCGTATAGGAGCCATCCACTCTGTGGTGTTCGGCGGATTCAGCGCTGATTCGCTTCGTGACCGCATTCAGGATTCCAGCTGTAAGATTCTTATTACATCGAATAGTTCGACGCGCGCAGGAAAATCCGTGTATTTGAAGGCTATTTCTGATGAAGCAGTGGCGGCATGTCCTTCTATCGAGAAGGTAATTGTTATTAAGCGCAACGATGAGGCCTGCAATATGACATCCGGCAGGGATGTGTGGTATCACGATGTTATGAAGAACGCGTCAGCCAAGTGCGATGCGGAGCCGATGAATGCTGAAGATCCGTTGTTTATTCTTTACACGTCCGGATCGACAGGCAAGCCGAAGGGTGTTGTGCACACTACGGGCGGGTATTTGCTGTATGTTGCGCTGACACATAAATATATATTTGATCTTCATGAAGAAGATGTTTATTTCTGCACTGCAGATATAGGTTGGGTTACGGGCCACAGTTATATCGTTTACGGCCCGCTCGCAAATGGTGCGTCAAGCATCGTGTTTGAAGGCACACCGCTTTATCCGGATGCCGGCAGATACTGGCAGGTGGTTGAGAAGTTCAAGGCCACGCAGTTTTACACCGCGCCAACAGCTATTCGCGCTTTGATCCGGCAGGGTGATGAGTGGCCTGCGCGTTATAATTTGAGCAGTCTCAAATTGCTGGGTTCTGTTGGTGAACCGATCAATCCTGAAGCTTGGATCTGGTATTATAATCATATCGGCAAAGGCAAGATACCCATAGTTGATACATGGTGGCAGACAGAAACGGGCGGTATTCTGATCACTCCGCTTGCCGGGGCGCATGTTCTCAAGCCGGGAAGCGCCTCCAGGCCGTTCTTTGGAGTGGAGCCTGTGGTTCTCCGGGATGACGGAACGGAATGTGACCGCAATGAAGGCGGCAAGCTTTGCATTAAGAAGCCGTGGCCGGCGATGATGCGCACAATGTGGGGAGATCATGACCGGTTTGTGGAAACGTATTTCACCATGTACAAAAACCTGTACTTCACCGGTGATGGATGCCGTGTTGATACGGACAGTGATTACTGGCTGATGGGTAGGATTGATGATGTTGTTAATGTTTCCGGACATCGCATTGGTACGGCTGAAGTGGAAAGCGCGCTTGTGAGCCATGCGAGTGTGGCGGAAGCGGCTGTGGCGCCTATGCCGCACGATATCAAGGGGCAGGGGCTTTACGCGTTTGTGACTCTGGTGGACGGCATCAAGCCTTCAGATGATCTTAAGAAGGAATTGATTAAGCATGTCCGCAAGGAAATCGGAGCCATAGCGGCGCCTGATAAAATACAGTTTGCTCCAGCGCTTCCCAAAACACGTTCAGGGAAGATTATGAGAAGAATATTGAGGAAGATAGCTGAGAATGCTGTTGATCAGATTGGCGACACAACGACATTGGCCGATCCTCATGTGGTGGACGAACTTGTTAAGGGCAGGCAATAAAAACTTATTTATTCATAGGATTTAATAAGGGATAAACTACGTTGGCCCGGCACATGATGATGTGCCGGGCCTTCTATTATGGGAGACATAGTATGACAGACAGCGGATGCGGATGCGGTGGGACGGAATGCGTTAAAAATTATGGCTGGAGGGTTACATTTGCGGCAATGGCCATTAATCTTGCTTTGGGTATTCTCTATACATGGAGTGTTATCAGCAAGGAAATGCCAGCCGACTGGGGCTGGAATAATACTGATAAATCATGGCCGTACGCGATAGCGTGCCTTGTTTTCGCTCTGGTTATGGTGCCTGCCGGCCGTATGCAGGACAAGTATGGGCCGCGGATTGTAGCCACTCTGGGCGGTCTGCTGGTGGGATTAGGGATGATTCTTGCGAGCCAGGCGTCGAATATTTTTGCTTATGGTCAAAGCCATGGGTTGTTTCAAGGGCTTGCCGTGCCAATCAGAAGTATTACGCTCTGGGGATATTTGATAGGGTTTGGTTTGTTGGCTGGGGCAGGCATTGGTTTTGGTTATGCTTCAGCAACACCGCCGGCCGTTAAATGGTTTTCAGCGAAAAAAACAGGGCTGATTGCGGGAATTGTTGTTGCCGGCTTTGGGGTTTCACCCGTTTACGCGTCTCCGATGATGACCAAGCTTATTAAAACGTTTGGTCATAGTCAGGCTGTTTTAATGGTTGGTATAGCGTTTTTGGTTATTGTTATGCTGTTGGCACAATTGTTGAAAGCGCCCGCGTCACCGTTGCGCTTTGATTCTCCGGCAAAACCGGGAACAACACCGGCGGCACCCAAGCAGGATGTTAATTATACTCCTTCAGAAATGTTGAAAACCTCACAATTCTATTTGCTCTGGTTCATGTATTTTTGCGGGGCTGGCGCCGGACTAATGATCATTGCAAAGCTGGCAACCATCGCTAAAGAGCAGATAGGTTTTACTAATGGATTCTTTCTTGTCGCCATGATGGCGATAGGTAATGGTGCCGGCCGTATTATTGCCGGAATGGTTTCAGATAAGATAGGCCGCAAGGCTACGCTCGCGTTGTTTTTCTGCCTGCAGGCGGTTATGATGTTATTGATGACGCAAGCTAAGACCGATACATGGCTGGCGGCAACCCCGATGCTGGTTATCATTTCAATGATGCTTGGAGCCAACTATGGCGCTAATCTGTCTCTTTTCCCTGCCATTACAAAAGATTTTTACGGGTTAAAGAACTTTGGCATGAACTATGGCTTTGTGTTTACATCTTGGGGTGTTGGCGGTTTTGTTTTGTCATTATTGCTGGTGGGCAAAATCCGCGATGTGTACGGTAATTATATATACGCGTATTATATTGCCTTGGCCTTGCTGGTGTTGTCGGCTTTTCTGACAATGTTGGTTAAGGCTCCGGCAAAGAAGACGGTGGCATAATATTTGCCACAATTGGATTTCGAGGAAAGACTGTCATGCAAGTGGCAGTCTTTCTTTTTTATTCCCACTCTATTGTGGCGGGCGGTTTGGAGCTGATGTCGTATACCACACGATTGATGCCTCTGACCTCGTTGATTATACGGCTTGATATTTTAGCGAGTACATCATAAGGCATCCTGAACCAGTCTGCAGTCATCCCGTCCGTGCTTTCGACTATACGCAGGGCTATGACATTTTCATAAGTTCTGCTGTCGCCCATGACGCCAACTGTCTGGATCGGAAGAAGCACCGCGAATGACTGCCAAATATCCCTGTAATTGGGCATTTCTTGCACCTCTTCCTGAACCCGCAAGTCAGCCTGCTGGAGGAGTTTTACACGTTCGGCGGTGATGTCACCCAGTATTCTCACTGCAAGGCCAGGCCCCGGGAAAGGCTGGCGGTTGACGATAAATCCGGGAACCCCCAATTCTCTGCCCAGAAGGCGAACTTCATCCTTGAATAGTTCTCTTACTGGTTCAATCAGCTGAAATTTTAAATCAGGCGGAAGTCCGCCGACGTTGTGGTGGCTTTTGATTGTGGCTGATGGTCCGCCGATGGGGGAAAAGCTTTCGATTACATCAGGGTACAGGGTGCCCTGCGCGAGAAATTTTGCGTTGTTCAGCTTGCGGGCCTCTGATGCGAAAACATCAATAAACACTTTGCCGATAATTTTCCGCTTCTTTTCCGGGTCAGAGACTCCTTTTAGTGCGTTCAAAAATTGATCTTGTGCGCGTATGACATGCAGGTCGAGCCCAAAGGTGTTGCCGAATGTTTCTTCAACCTGCTTTGCTTCCTCGTAACGGAGCAATCCGTTATCCACAAAAATACAATGAAGTTGTTTGCCTATGGCTTTATGGAGCAATATTGCGACAACGGAGGAGTCAACTCCTCCGCTCAATCCGCAGACAACATGGCCGCTTCCGACCTGTTTGCGGATGGTTTTTATGCTTTCTCTGATAAATTGCGCCATTTCCCAGTTGCCTTTGCATCCGCAGGTGTCGAAGATAAAATGCCTGAGGATGGACACGCCTTTGGGCGTGTGGACAACTTCCGGATGGAATTGGAGGCCGTAGATTTTGCGTTTGTTATTGCCCATGGCGGCGACGGGGCAGGTTCTTGTTTTTGCCAGAACTTCGAATCCGTCAGGCAGTGATTCAACCTGATCGCCGTGGCTCATCCATACTTTTATTTTTTGCGGAAGGCCTTTGAAAATGCATTTTGGTTTTGTGATTGTTATATCGGCATGGCCGTATTCGCGGGAGTGGCCCGGCTTGACGTGGCCGCCAAGAAGTTTAGCGGTCATCTGGAGTCCGTAACATATGCCGAGCACTGGTACTCCAAGATTGAAAATTTCAGGATCACAGAGTGGTGCGCCTTTTTCGAATACGCTTGATGGTCCTCCGGAGAGAATTATTCCGGCCGGTTTGCGTTTTTTGATTTCAGAGGCAGTGGTGTTAAACTTTAACAGCTCGGAATACACTTTCTGTTCACGCACGCGGCGCGCTATAAGCTGGCTGTATTGAGAGCCGAAATCGAGGATGGCGATCCAATCATGATTTTTCATTACAATAGTGATTTCCTTTCACACAGCAATCCGGTGAAGGGGAGAAAATAGCAATCTTGCGGTGTTTGTTCAACATGAATCTGGATTGTTGCCGTTTAGGCGGTTTTTCGCCCATTTTGTAGAGAGTCTTAAGTTCGCCAGATAAGTGTCAATAAGACTGATAATGTAGATCAGGATGGATAAGACGAAGGAAATAAGGACTTTTGACAAGGGTAGTTCTTTGGGGATCCCGCTGTCAGGCGTAAATGGAAGAGTATAGAAAATGTATATGATTTTGATTCCGTAAATGCATACCGCGCCAAAACACAATATAAAGCTGAAGCTGAAAATGAGCGCTGGCATCCATCTTTTCTGCATGGCCTGACCTGCGCCGGGAAGGACGAGCGCGGAGAGTATCATTGGCGCGGCGTTGGGTTTTTTTAGTTCATTTGTAATGTTCATGACGGTCCGTTCTGTATTGTTCCATGAACATGTTTCTTGTTTCCAGGAAAAACGAGTCGTATTTTCCGGACTTAAAGTCGGGATAAGTCCAGTCAAAGAATTTGAAGCCGTCTTTCATGAAGTTGAATGTAACTTCTGCGTAAATACCTTTTCCTATGCTTACTCTGTGCGCGAAATCCTTGGTTGTTGCCAGAACGACTTTGCTTGCCGTGATGTAGCCGGGATCGATGTTTATGCGCCTTGCCATTGTGCGCGTGTCGGCAACAAATTTATCTTCCAGGCTGTTTGTTGCTATTTTTATATCCGCAATTGTGGATGGATCAATGAGGTGGAAAAAGGATATAAATATCCGGATCAGGTTATCTCCCATTTCAGCTTTGTAATAATCGGTGAAGTTAAATGGTATGGCTTCACTTTGAGCGTCTAGCAGTCCGAATTCTGACACTAAATGTTCACATACTTCGGTGATCAGTTCCATGTTGGTGCCGATTATTCCGCAGAACAGTTTAGCAGGCATTGTCCGGTGTGCTTTTCCCATGAGATCTCCTGTTTGAGCCACAGCAGGCTTTTACGCATACTCCGCATATATGCTGGTTTACAAAAGGTAACCGCGCGAATTCAGATAATTTAGCATAACAGGCATTAAGGTCAAAGTCTGAAAATTTCTCCTTGATTGCCTTGGCGGGACAAGCTGAAACGCAGGCTGTGCATGAGCCGCAGTTGTCTTGAATAGGCTGGTCGGGGGTTAAAGGCATATTGGTTAGAACGGAAACATAGCGCAGGCGGGCGCCGTATTCAGGGTTAACAAGCAGACTGCTTCTGCCGTAAAAGCCCAGCCCGGCGGCATATCCTAAAAGTTTATGGGAGATATGACCGGACATAGGAGAAGGGATAATTATCTGGGAGGCCGGCACAGCCAGGCTGAGGTAGCCTTCTTTTTGAATTCTGTCAGCCGCCATAAAAGCGATGCGGTCCAGCTGGTAGTTGGCTTGACGGTAATTATGGAAATACAGAGGGGTGGGGCGGTCGGTAATGTTATCGAGTACGGTGTCCTGCAGTCTTACGCCGCATACGACGGCGTATGAATATTGGCCCGGGACCCTGTTCAGGAGATTAGGGTGTGATTTTATAAGCATATCAAGGTCGGCCACGCCGAAAACCGCGGCGCCGAGATCTTTACATAATGTTTCGAGTTCTTTTTTGATGTCAGGTTTTGTTTTCATGTCCGGTTATATTCCATGATATGGGAACACATTGCGTTTGACTGCTTCTATTGTATTGTTTATGGCGGTATCTATAGCCAGCCGCTGGCCGGCATGTGAGATCAGTACGCGGTCTCGCAGTCCGCCGTGCCATTCACTGCTTTGGCACATCACGCCGCCTAGTCCCAGCGCCATGTCGTTTTCAGAATCGGCTCCGCATAAGATGCTCCATGCCAGAGCCCAGCCGCGGGCGGTGTTTTCGATGTTATATCCTCCGCCGCCGGTAGCAAGAATTGGTTTGTTGAATTTTATCAGAAGATGAATGATTTCCGCGTAAGCGTTGTTTGTAAGGTGCAAATGGGCCAGCGGGTCGCCGGCCAGCGAGTCCATTCCGAGTTCCAAAACGATTACATCGGGATTATAAGCGCCTGTTAGCGGCACAGCAATTGATTGGAAGACCTTAACATAAGCGTCATCGTATGTTCCAACTGGCAGGGGGACATTTGCCGAGAAGCCTTTTCCTTTGCCAGTCCCTATTTCATTTTCGAATCCAGTTCCCGGGAAGAGAGAGTTGCCGCTTTCGTGAAACGACAGAGTCATTATATCGGCGCGGTCGTAGAAAGCTTCCTGTACTCCGTCGCAGTGATGCACATCGACATCAATAAACATTACTTTCATTCCGGCTTTGGCGAGAGACATACAGCCCAGTACAATGTCGTTGATGTAACAGAATCCTGAAGCCATTGACGGGTGGGCGTGATGGAAACCGCCCGACGGGTTGAATGCCACCTGTGCTTGGCTGTCAATTATCAGTTTTGCGCCGGTTAAGGTGGCGCCTGCGGCGAGGACAGGGTATTTATACATGTCGGGGAAAACAGGGCAATCCATTGTTCCGAGTCCCATTTGAAATCCGTCGGCATCAAGGTGGCCTCCGGCGGCAGACTGCAGAGCGTTGAGATATTCCGGTGTGTGAAATGTTTCCAAAGTCTGTCTGTCGGCCGGTTCCGGCGGCCATTCAGTCCGGTTGTTGCCGTTCAGCAGATGCATGGAAGCCGCTATTTTTCTGGCTTTTCCAGCGCGCGACAGGTTGAATGGGCAATCGGACGGATAATTGAGATTTTCCAATCCGGGAGAGTGTATAAAGAAAAACTTATTTTTTTCGTTAGACATTTCTGCGTAAACCTGTTGTTAGACAAATATTCCAAACTTTCTTATCTTATATTTATTACACGGTTTTTGGCGATAACAAATATTATCTTCCTGAATCATTCTTAAAAGCGGGTGGTAATGGTTTTATTGTTGACCTTATACCAGTATCGTATTACTTTTTATTAAAAAAATAATACTAAGGAAAGGGGTTGTGATGTCTAAATTAACCCGTTTCAGTATATCGCTTGACGAAGGGTTGGTCGGGCAGTTCGACGCTAAAATCAAAGCGGACCGTTGTCCCACGCGGTCAAAGGCAGTTGGAGACTTGATTCGGTCCAGTCTTGTGCAGACGGAATGGCGAGCGGGCGACGAGGTCGCCGGAGCAATCGTATTGGTTTACGATCATCACAAGCGGGACATCCTCAAGACGCTGACGAACGTACAGCATGATTGCCACGATATGATTATCTCAACCCAACACATTCACCTTGATCACGACAACTGCCTGGAGATTGTCGCTGTCAGGGGAAAGCCGCGCGAGATTGACGCCATTGTCAAACGCCTCAAGGCCGTAAAGGGGTTGAAGCACGTTTCCCTGGCCGCCGGAACGACAGGCCGGCGTCTTTCCTGACGAAAGAGGTCGGGCTTTTTTGTAATAGTTTAGCGATTTGAAGTAGTTTTTGGAGGTGTTAAAAAAAGTGGGGAAAAATTCTTTTTTTGACTTGCGGCGTGTTACGATTCTGTGATAGGTGTTATGGCCTCTTTGCATGAAGCAGGGAGGATAACCTGAAAGGAGTTGGCAGATGAAGGATGTGCGAGTGTTGGGGGCATTAGTTATGACGGGTATGTTGATCATGTCCGGTAGCGCATTGGCCGGGCGACCGCTGGCCATTGACGATGCAGATCCCGCAGACGCAGGACAATTCGAGTTCGAGGCTGGCACCGCCTACGAACACGATTCCGACTGCAAGCATTGGGACTTCCCGTTCGGTCTTACCTATGGTCTGGTTCCGAGCATTGAGGTTGGTGTCGGATTCGGTGGGCAGTTTGAGGAACGGACTGAGCTTCTTGCAGAGAGCGGCGCGGAGGAGTGCGTTCGGGAGCACGGCATCGGCGATTTGAACATCGGTGCAAAATGGCAGTTTATTGAGTTCTGCCCACTCGGAGCGCGTCATGCCATGGCCGCGTCTGTGAAGTTCCCGACATCGGACGAAGACAAAGGGCTTGGCAGTGGTGAAACGGATTATGATCTCACTTGGATCGCATCCCGGTCCATCGGCGAGAAAGCGGGTGTGCATCTCAATCTCGGTTACTCATGGATTGGCGGTACGGATGACGATGTGCTCCACTACGGTGTGGCACTGGATTACCAGATTGTGGATTCGGTTCAATGGGTCGGGGAGGTGTTTGCAGAGAAGGAACTCGCGGGCGGCGCGGACACCGTCGCGCAGTACAACACAGGTTTCCGATGGAACCCTGTCGAAAGTCTGACGCTGGACATTGCGGGGGGATCGAAGATCAGCGGCGATGCGCCGGACTTCACCGGAACAGTGGGATTGACGTGGGCATTCGGATTCAAGAACAACGAAAGCAAATAGGAGAAACTAAACATGCACATGGCTGACGCGCTGATTTCTCCCGTCGTGGGCGGGACTTTATGGGTTGTGTCGGGTGGGTTGATTGCCTTCTGCGCCCGAAAGGTAAAGCAGACCTTGCGGGACAATCTTGTCCCTATGATGGGTGTACTTGGCGCGTTCATCTTCGCGGCACAGATGATCAACTTTTCGATTCCGGGAACCGGATCGAGCGGACATCTTGGCGGCGGGTTGATTTTGACGGTACTGATCGGGCCTTACGCGGCCTTTCTGGTCATCGCCTCGGTATTGACCGTGCAGGCGTTCTTCTTCGCGGATGGCGGATTATTGGCGCTGGGTTGTAACATTTTCAACCTGGGTTTTTTCCCTGCGTTCGTTGCCTATCCGTTGATCTACAGGGTCATTGCCAAGAATCAACACGGGACATCGCGTGCCTGGGTGGCTGCGCTCGTCGCCGCTGTTGTGGGTCTGCAACTTGGCGCGTTTAGCGTGGTGCTGGAAACCAAGGCGTCGGGGATCTCGGAGTTGCCCTTCGGCGCCTTCGTTCTCATGATGTTGCCCATTCACTTGGCCATCGGCGTAGTCGAGGGCTTGGCAACCGCCACGGTGATCTCGTTCGTCGCTCGGGCGCGCCCGGAGGCACTGCCCACGGCGCCGGCATCCGGCGCGTCGGTCAGTCTGCGGCCCGTGTTGATTGGACTGGCAATCACTACTGTCATCATAGGTGGCGTGGTGAGTTGGTTTGCCTCCACCCACCCCGACGGCCTGGAATGGTCCATGGCCAAGGTGAGCGGCAAGGAGGAACTCGAAAGCCCCGGAGCCGGTATTCACGAAAGTCTGGCGAAGGTACAGGAAAAGACCGCCTTCCTTCCTGACTACGGATTTAAGTTCACCGAGGCCGCACCGGAAACCGCCGCGTCTGCGGAACATGCCGCTGCACCCGAAACGGAACCTTGGCCGGCGGTCAACGCCGGAACGTCCGTGGCGGGAATCGTGGGCGGACTTATGACCCTTGTATTGGCCTGTCTAGTGGGGTTTGTGTTCAGGACGCGTTCGATACAGAGCGCACATGGACAAGGTTGAGTGTCGAACGGGAGTACTATGGGGATAACGGATTGGATCGAAATTGGGCGCATGGACGAACTGGGGCGCATGGACACGCCCGCGCATCGGATTGATGCGCGGGCTAAGGCCATCGTCACCCTCGCGTTTATCGTTGTCGTGATGTCTTTTCCCTGTCACGAGATATCTGCCCTCACCCCCTTCTTGCTGTATCCAATTGTGCTTCTATCGCTTGGCCGCATTCCACTGCGGTACATCTTGAGGAAAATCCTTATTGCCGCGCCTTTTGCGCTGGTGATCGGCATATTAAATCCGTTTATAGATAGACAGCCTTTATCCGTTATAGGACCGTTTGTTGTAACTGGCGGATGGGTTTCATTTGTCTCTATCATGTTTCGGTTTATTCTGACTGTTGGTGCCGCGTTGACGCTGGTTGCCTGCACAGGGATGTATCGTCTTGGGGCCGGGCTGGAAAAAATCGGTGTTCCCCGCGTGTTTGTAGTGCAATTACTGTTTCTCTATCGCTACCTGTTTGTTGTTTCCAACGAGGCTGTCACCATGATGCGAAGCGCGGCTCTCCGGTCTGCAGGACGCTCATTAAGCTTTCGTGTCTATATTTCTATGATAAGTCATCTTCTCCTGCGCTCAATGGATAGAGCAGACCGCGTTTATCGTGCCATGATTGCCCGCGGATTCGATGGTGAGGTTCGTGTTTTGCGCCAGTCAGCATTTCACTGGCCGGATGCGATTTTTGTATGTGGATGTCTGATTTTGTTCCTTTTAGCCCGGATATGGAATATTGCGGATGGTCTGGGGCAATTGCTGGCAGGAGGTGTATTGTGAGTCATCATGTGGTTGAAGTTCGGGATTTATCCTTTGCTTATCCTGACGGCACGGAGGCATTAAAGGAGATATCATTTCGTATTGAACATGGCGAGGCGGTGGCTATTGTGGGCGCTAATGGTGCGGGGAAATCAACGATTTTGCTTCATCTCAACGGTTATTTGCCAATTACTCACGGTATAATACGCATCGGTGATGTACTTCTTACGCGAGAGACCGCCGCTTTGGCACGTCAGGCTGTGGGGATGGTATTTCAAAATCCCGACGACCAGTTGTTTATGCCAACCGTGGCTGAAGATGTTGCATTTGGTCCCTTGAATGCCGGTCTGCCGCCGGACCAGATTGAGAGCAGGGTTACATCCGCGCTGGAGCGGGTGAGAATGTTACATGTTAGGGAAAGACCGCCATATCGCCTTTCCGCTGGTGAGAAGCGGTCTGTGGCCATCGCTACAGTTTTAGCAATGGCACCGGATATTCTTGTCATGGATGAACCATCCTCAAATCTTGATCCTCGCGCACGACGGCGGTTGATTGATCTCTTACGGTCTTTTGAACATACCAAGATTATCGCAACACACGATTTGGAGTTGGTCGTGGAGGTGTGCTCACGTGTAATTGTTCTCGACAATGGCGCGGTTGTGGCCGATGGTCAGGCAAGCGATATCCTGAGTGACGAGTCGCTGATGCTGGCGCATGGGCTGGAGCGTCCGCATATCTTGGGGCACATCCATCCACATTGACATGTATGCGCGGGCTCAGTAGAAATTCGATGACAGTAGTGTTTCCACCGCGTGTATCCAGGAAGTGCTGTAACGGCTATGACGGGAGAGCTTTACCATTATGCGTCTGGCGGCAAGAATGCCGTTTCCAGAGCGAACAGAAAGCCGGTCGTTGATATGCAGAGGAGCTTTCTTCAGGACGTTTATCATAGCGTCAAGAACGTTCAAAGGCTCCTCTCTGGCGGGGCATAATACAAATTGCCACAATACATCAGGTTCAGTTTTGAGCGCCGTGCTGATGATTCGGGTGATTTTAGAGGTTGCCGCGAAGAAGTCATTTCCTTTGATCATTATTGCCCGGCGGTTTTGTATTCCGGGCAGGCTTGCGGGTAGGGAATCCAGATCTATTGTGACGCGTTCGTTGAAGAGATCGGGGAGTGTACTGCCGATAAAACGTCTGGTCGGGTTATCCAGTTTGTAACCGGTTATTTTTTCCGCTAATGTTTCGGCTTTAAGCATATCGTTTTCCAACATGGTCTGAGTCCGCAAAACGCGATACGGGGGGCGGTTCTGACTCTTCAGGCCGAAACGCCTGCTGTGATCCCGCAATGGAGTTCCGGGAAGAAGTAGTGTATGCAGGAATTGAATGCGGGAGTTTGGTTGTTTCTTTGCCCATTGCAGTGTGGCGCGGACATCTTGCAGAGTTTGACCCGGCAATCCGCACATAACGTCGAGAGTCAGTCTGATGCCTTTACGGGAAAGAAGGTGAATTCCTTTGAAAAGAACATCTGTTTTCATTGGACGTTGTATCACGCGGAGCACTTTCGGGTTAATGCTCTGGATGCCTATTTCTATTTCCGTGAAATTAGCTTTTGCAAGCAGTTCGGCTTGTTTTGCGGTTATGGTGTCAGCGCGCAATTCGGCGAAGAACTTTATTTTGCGGGAAGAGTTTATACTGGCAAGTTTTTGAAGTATATCCGTGAAGTTCGGGTTGGAATTGAATGTTGGGTCTATGAATCGTATTTCTGATACGCCTTTTCTTATCATGGTTTTAACGCGGAGTGCTGTTTCCTGTGCGGAGAGCCATGAAACGTCACGGCGGCGCTGGTTGTAACAGCAGAATGCGCATCGCATGGGGCATCCGCGTGATGTTTCCATGTAAGCCATGCCGTTTTTGTCCGGGAAAATTAACGGAGAAGAAGCAGGCGGCAATAGTTTGCTTAAAGAAAGCGCAGGGGGTGATTTTGAACCCCAGATAAATTTTTCGCCCTTGCGCCATGCCACATTTTTAAAATCGGTTTGCCGTCCGGTGCGTATGGCTTTGAGTATGAGCGGGAAAACGGTTTCGCCTTCGCCAACTACCGCGATATCGATGATTTGATTTTTGAATAAAAACGGGTGGCGATATGCCACTTCAGGTCCGCCTGCCACGACGCGGCAGTAAGGCATAGCTGATTTAACGCGGTTTAAAACGCGTAATGAGCGCTCAATATTCCAGAGGTACAGAGTTGCGCATATAATGTCAGGTTTTTGGCTTAAAATGGTTTTGATCAGATTTCTGTTGTCCGTGTTTTCGGCTTTACGCGGAAGTGATGCGAATCGAAAAAAACGATATTCACCGTTTTCCCTTGTGGAGTGGCGCAGATATGCCGAGGCGAGCATTACATTTTCAGACGGGCCGGAAGTGTCGTTGTCGGTTTGCGGTAATTGTAAAAACAATATTTTCCGGTGTTTCCTTTTCATGGTCAGCGATATATTATATGCGGGCAATCAAGGCGAAGCACAAGGTTGTTTTTTAGCGGAAACAAGGTTGATGGTGAGATATGTTTCATTTTATTTTTGTTATTTTTTGTTCTGTTAAGACAGCAAGCATTTCTTGAGGTGTGGAACATGACAGAAGGTCTTCTCTGCCTTTTTTGTTAAGAACCTGACTTATTATTGACAGGAATTTCACATGCGGGGAAGAACTGTTTTTGGGTGAGAGAAGTAGTACGAAAATTTTTGAAGGGGTTCCGTCAAGAGATTGGAAGTCAATTCCCTCTGGTTTTAATCCGATTGCGCATGTTATTTTTTTTACTGCGTCTGTTTTTCCATGGGGCAGGGCGAGACCATATTGCATTCCTGTTGACATGCTGTTTTCTCTTGTCCATACGGCCTCACGGACGGCATCAAGGTTGTTTGCTAATCCATTCCGGCAGATAATCTCGATGAGTTCTTCGATTATTTCTTTCTTAGTGGTGCCTTTTAGTTGAGGTATGAGTGTTTCGAGGTGGATATACTTTGCAAAAGCAGGATGTTTGACTGGTAATGCAGACGTGTCTTGTAGTTTGCGTGCTATTCCTGTTGCATCTATAGGTTTCTTTAATTCGTTAATTGTTTTTTCGAGTTCGGCGAGGATCTCATACATGGCAGTATTGATGAATAGTGATTCGTGTTGATCGCATTTGAAAGAGATGTTTTTGTCAGTGCATATCAAATTTATTATAATGGTGTCTTTTCGCAGTTGGTAAATATTTTCATCATGGTCGAGAACATGCGTGAAGAAACCTTCTGCCTGAAAGGTATCCAGTAATTTGTTGAGCAATAAAGATGTTATTTCGACAGACGGGAATGTAAAATTCAGTGACTCTGAGCTTTTATCTGGCATTTGTTTGCGAATGCCTGTTGCTTCATTCTTGAACATGGCCAGGAGTAATTGTGGGGCCAAAAGCGTGGTTATGAGTGTCATTAAAATGCTTACTCCAAAGACATCACTAGTCAGGATGCCTGCAGCCAGCCCTATGCCGGCAATTATAAGTGCCACTTCACCTCTTGGCAGCATTCCTACGCCGATTCGCAGGGCTCCTCTCATGTTGAAGTTGCAGAAGAGTGTGGGTAATCCGCACCCGACAATTTTTGCGATGATTGCCACCGCCGAATAGATCATGCCAAAAATGAGCACATTGCGTGAACAGAGAAGGCGAACGTCGACAAGCATTCCCATGGTGACAAAGAATACAGGGACGAGAAAAGCGCATATAGGTTGAATCTTTTCCTGGACAACGCGGTTGATATCGGTTCCCGATAACGATAAGCCCATTATATATGCTCCGACTATCATAGCCAAGCCGGCCTCTTCAAAAAGGCCTGCAAGGATGAAGCTAAGACCAAGAGCCATTATTGCGATAGAGGAACGATCTTTAAACCGCTTCAAGATGAAGCCTATTTTTTGTGCCGCCAAAATGCCGGTGACAGTGGCGGCAAGCCAGATGCCAATAGCTTTCATGGAAATTAAACCTATGTGTTTCCAATCAATGTTGCCGGATGATTTGGATGCGGAAATTATGCCCATGCATACGGCCAGAATTATTATGCCTATTACATCATCTATTACTGCTCCAGCTAAAATTATAATGCCTTCGGGAGAATCGAGTTTGTGTTTATCTGAAAGGATTCTTGCGGATATGCCGACGGAAGTAGCTGTAGAAATAGCGCCTAAGAAGAGTGCTGGAGAAGACAGGTAGCTAATGGGTTGCCCGAAGAGCATTTTAGCGAAGATTACAGCGGTTAGGTCTCCTAATATGAAAGATACAATAGCGCCTCCTAAACCGACAAGTCCGCCGGTAACGGAATATTGCAGAAACATCTTTGTGTCAGTTTCCAATCCTACCATAAAAAGCAGCATAATGGCCGCAATGGAGCAAAATCCATACAGTTCCGGCGATATGGGGAAATCACCATTTATAGGGAAAAGTCCATGTGGCAAGCCCGGGAGCGCAAGCTTGCCAAGAAGATAAGGGCCTATAATGATGCCCATGGCTATTTCGCCAAGAACGGCAGGGATTTTGAATCTTTCAAAGAATATTCCGCCTAGCTTGGCGGCGAAAAGTATTGTGCCGAGCTGAAACGCAAGCATCATCATTCTATGCGTCATATTGGTTTCCGGCGCAGTTGATTGTTGTCCGCTGGCGTATGCAAATGTTGTTATTCCGCAGGATAGAATGAAAAACAGAGTTGTTCTAAGTAAATATGATCCTCTCTTGTATTGCATATGCATGCCCCCTTTGTCCGCGATGATGTTGCAATTAAAATAGCATGTATTGTGTCTTGAAAATGTGATTTTAAGTGTGTTTTTTCTTGTTATAAAATAATTTTATTGAGAACATTCAACTCGGATACCATACGCCGAATGACTCTTTTTAGTCAAGAATTAAGAGGATTATAATGGGATGGTTTTCTTGGGTTATCTTCTGCTGATGGATGAAATTTGTTTTGAATGGTGGCGGACATTATGGTGACAAGGGATTTTGTTATTGCCAATGAAAAGGGGATTCATGTCCGGCCGGCTTCGCTTCTTGCGAAAAGCGTCTCAATGTTCGATTCTGAAATCACCGTGAGCAAAGATGGTGTTACTGTTCCCGGCAGGGATGTGATGGGGATTCTGTCGCTTTGCGCGGAAAAAGGAACCATTATAACGATAAAAGCCTCCGGGCCTGATGAGCAGGCCGCCATTGAAGAACTGCGCAAGATCATAGAGGAACAGCTTCATTTTGACTGATCAGTTGTGAGGCCTTTTTTAAAACCTCTACTCTTAAGGAGTCATTTTTTACATTTTCAATATTTAAATCTTGCATATATGCTCATATAAGCATATATTGCCAGTCATGAATAAGGAAGAAGCAAAGGCGAGGGCGCGGATACTGAAAGCAATGGGGCATCCGGCGCGTTTACTTATTGTTGATGAGCTCAGCCGCGGAGACCGGTGCGGATGTGATTTTCTTCCTATCCTGAATGTTGACCAATCGGTCGTATCGCGGCATCTGGCCAGCCTCAGGAATGCTGGAATAATCACCGAACGCAAGGATGGGGTTAAGGTTATGTATCACCTTGATTGCCCGTGTATTCTCCGGGCTTTGGAGTGTACGCTTGGAGTGTTAAAGGCGGAAACAAAACGACGAAGCGCAGTTTTACGGAGGATAATGGCTTGAACAGGGAGTTGAAGATTTTTATTGGACTGGCAACCGCGTTTGTTGCTCTTTATTTTATACCGGTTGAATTAGTCCGCTTTCAGGGTGCGCTGATTGAATCTGTCAAACTGGTGAAATGGTACGCACGGGAGCATGTCCTGCTTTGTCTTGTTCCCGCGTTCTTCATTGCCGGGGCGATTGGCGTATTCGTAAGCCAGAACGCGGTGATGAAGTATTTCGGACCAAAATCCAACAAGGCTCTTGCATACGGTGTTGCTTCGGTGTCGGGTACCATTCTGGCTGTTTGTTCCTGCACAGTTTTGCCGCTTTTTGGCGGAATCTACATGCGCGGTGCTGGTCTTGGGCCGGCTATAGCATTCCTGTACTCCGGACCGGCGATTAATGTTCTTGCGATTGTACTGACCGCCCGTGTGCTGGGATGGGAGTTGGGAGTGGCGCGGGCTGTAGGAGCTGTTTCATTCAGTGTGGTCATCGGAGCCATCATGCATCTTCTGTTTTTGAAGGAAGAGCGTGCCAAGGCGGCGCAGGCGCGGGAAGTTTTTATAGGTGATGACGAAAAGGGCAACCGGCCACTATGGCAGGTTGCGGTTTATTTCCTTGCTATGGCGGGCATACTGATTTTTGCCAATTGGGCGCGACCTCAGGTATCAACTGGCCTTTGGTATACCGTCTTTAAAATGAAATGGTTGATAACGTCCGGATTTGCGGTTCTGCTTGGTGTATGTTTATGGAAGTTTTTCAAAGTAAAACCAGGTTTTGTAATACTTGCGGCATTGCCGGTGATGGCGTTGGGCTTCATTTTACCAGAGCACCCTATAGTGGCTTTTACGGCAGGTTCTGCAGGATTGGTTGTGTTGACATTCTTTGGTGGCGCAGAACTGAAAGATTGGCGTGATCAGACATGGGGTTTTGCAAAGCAAATAACGCCGCTTCTGCTGGCTGGCGTTCTTGTGGCCGGCTTCCTGCTGGGTAGTCCTGAAGGTAAAGATGCCGGTGTTATTCCTAATATCTGGATCCAAGCGCTTCTAGGTGATTCGCCGCGCGCGTTTCTGGATCTAATTGGCAGGACAGGATCGACGGAATCGTGGCTGACGGTAATCTGGCCGGTCTGGACTAATTTCTTTGCATCATTTGCCGGAGCGTTGATGTATTTCGCGACTCTTACGGAAGTTCCTATTCTGCGCGGTTTGCTGGATAGCGGCATGGGGCAGGGCCCGGCACTGGCGCTTTTGCTTGCAGGTCCGGCGTTGTCATTGCCCAGCATGCTTGTGTTGAATACGATTTTGGGTCCAAGGAAGATGCTGACATTTGTGGGTCTGGTGGTTTGCATGGCCACGATTACTGGTATTATTTTTGGTGTTATAGTTCGATAAAGAGGAGTAATTAAGATGAAGAAGATTCAGATTCTGGGCACGGGATGCCCTAAGTGCAAAACATTGATGGCAAATACCGAAGTAGCCATCAAGGAGCTTGGAATTGAAGCTAAAGTTGAGAAGGTGGATAAGATTCAAGATATTATTAAATTCGGAGTTATGATGACTCCTGCTCTTGTGGTTGATGGACAGGTCAAGAGCGCCGGTAAAGTTCTCGGTTTGGATGATATAAAGAAGTTGCTGTCATAAGAGCCTCTCGCCAAGGCGCCCCGTGACGGGCACAGGGCAGGCAAAGATCGCAAAGGAGTTATGATTATGGAAAACGAGACGGCAAAACAGATTGTAGATGGCGCGCTCTTGGTTCACAGGGCGTTAGGGCCGGGATTGCTAGAGTCCGTGTACGCAACGGCCTTATATCATGAGCTAAGAAAGCGAGATGTGAAAGTTCAGCGGCAGGTTCCTGTAACATTTGTATATGATGGACAACGCTATGATGATGGATTCCGAGTTGATCTGCTGGTTGATGATTGTGTGATTGTTGAACTGAAATCTGTTGAGGACTTGCATCCGGTTCACAAGAAACAATTGCTTACATATTTGCGATTATCTCAAAAGCGTCTGGGTTTGCTTATCAATTTTAATGAGGTATTGATAAAAGATGGAATTACGCGGATTGTGAATGGGTTGTCTGATAGCCAGTAATGCTTGGCGTGCTTTGCGACTTTGCGAGGAAACAATCTCTCGCCAAGGCGCGGATAGTTTAACTTGATTTAATAGACTGGCAGAAAGGAAGTTGTTATGGAAGAAGACAAAAAAGAAATTCAGAGTTCTTGCGGTTGTGGCGGGGGGCAATGCTGTAAAGGGTCTAAAAAGTGGATTTGGATTATTCTGGTTGTCGCGATAGCTGGTATCTTGATTGCCAAAAACAATGGCAGAATAAATGCGGTGAAAACAGAAGAAAAAACGAATTCCGTGGTATCTATATCAGAATCTTTGAAAACAGCCGCGATACCGAAGCTTGTTGATTTGGGTGCAGGCAAGTGTATCCCCTGCAAGATGATGGCGCCTGTTTTGGAAGATCTAAAAAAGACGTACTCAGGGAAGTTGGATGTGGTCTTCATTGACGTATGGGAGAAGCCAGAGGAAGCGGGAAGTTATGGGATAAAGATGATTCCGACCCAAATATTTTATGACAGCGCCGGGAAGGAGCTGTTTCGTCATGAAGGTTTCTTTGCCAAGGAAGACATTCTGGCAAAATGGAAAGAATTGGGAGTGGATTTAAATGTGAGATAAGAGGTTGGTATTATTATGGATCGTATATTTACAATATTAACTCAAGCTGTTGAGGGGGTTCCTGCTGTTGCGCTAACCGCAGCGGCAGTATGGGGTATATTGAGCATACTTTTGAGTCCATGTCATCTGGCAAGTATTCCATTAATTGTTGGCTTTATTGGGCAGGAAGGGCGAATTACTACCCGTCGTGCGTTTGTTATATCATTCCTGTTTTCTGTTGGAATTCTGATAACGATTGCGGTAATTGGGGTTATTACTGCTACTGCCGGTAGAATGCTGGGTGATGTGGGGCGATGGGGCAACTATGTGGTTGCTGTTGTTTTTTTTATTGTCGGGTTATATCTGCTTGATGCGATTCGATTGCCCATGCCGAATGCGGCACAACCGGGAATGAAGAGTAAGGGTATGCTCGCCGCCTTTGTGTTGGGATTGGTGTTCGGCATCGCGCTTGGTCCGTGTACATTTGCGTTTATGGCGCCGATGCTGGCATTCGCGTTCAAAGTGGCGGCAACGAATTTGTTTTACGGAGCGTGGCTGTTGTTCTTCTATGGCATAGGTCATTGCGGAGTGATTGTGCTGGCAGGGACTTTTACGGAAGTCGTGCAACACTATCTGGACTGGAACGAAAAATCAAAAGGCGCTGTGATTCTTAAGAAAATCTGTGGAGTACTCGTTTTAATCGGCGGATTGCGATTGATTTATACGGCGTGATAAGACCGTAAGGCCGCGAGTTTGTTTGCATTCAAACAGGACGAAAGGAAAAACCGATGAATGAACAGAAAGAAGAATTGAAAGAGATGCCTAAAGGTTGCGGCCCGGGATGTAATTGCGGGACGGCAGGCGGCGGGAGTTCCAGAGTGAAATGGGTGGTTTGCGGGGTTGTACTTTTGGCCGCAGTTGCCACGGCCGCGGTTCATGTTTCGCGAACTCGTGCTGTGAATGATCCGGTGAAGACGCAGGGTTATTCGACCACAATTCCGGCGGTTGCGCCGGTTGAGGTGGTGGAGACAGCGGCCGTTGATTGCGGCTGGGGTGTTCCTTTGAACGCGTTGTCAGAACTGAACATAGCGGCAACAAATACAGATGCTGTGTTTGTTGTTGTGCCGTCAAGTGATACGAACCGTACGGTGGCGATTCAGAAAGATGTGTCCGCCGCGACGGCGACAATCACGGCCCGGGGAGTCAAAACGGGAATGTTTCTTATGGGTCGCGACTCGCAGGAGTATGCCGGGGTGGTGCAGCAAATAGGAGTTCCCGCTGTCCTTGTTATGTGTAAAGGAGCAGGAATGGTAGCGGTTCCAGATAAACAGGTAAATCAAGATAATCTGTTAAAGGCGTTTGTTGGAGCATCGCGGCCATCGGGATGCGGGCCATCGGGGTGCGGACCGGGACAATCAAGCTGTAACTGATCAAGGAGTTAGGCATGGACAGGCTTAGATCTTTATTGGAAAGCGTGGGCACCGCCTTTGACCAAACTGGCGCAGGTCCATTTGCCATTCCTATTGCATTTTTGCTCGGTCTTTTGAGCGCTGTTGTTAGCGCATGTTGCACTTTGCCGGTGCTGAGCATTGTTGTTGGATATGCCGGAACACGCACGGATCGCGGAATACGCGCAAAACTGCTATCTGCCGGTGTTTTTGTACTGGGTGCAGCGCTCGCGCTTGTAATTCTGGGGAGTGTGGCAGCGATCATAGGGCAGGTAGCACAGAGTACGATGGGGCGCTACTGGAAGATGTTTGCCGGAATTCTGGCCATAGTTATGGGGCTTGGGGCGCTTAATCTGTTGCCGTTCAATCCATTTGCTTCCAGCCGAAAGCTGAATATTGGGTTAGCCAGAGGCGGATGGCTCGGAGCGCTGACGTTTGGGCTGGTGGGTGGCGGTGCGGTAAGCGTTTGTTCTCTGGCCTGCAACCCGGGTATTTTTATTATTCTCGGTGCGGCAATGTTGCAGGGTTTTACACTATGGATGGCCGGGATTCTGGTGGCCTACGCGCTTGGGTTTTCTCTGCCGCTTGGCGCATTGATGCTTGGAGTTTCGTTTGCCACAGCCACCGTGAAGTTTAAAGGTATGGAATCTGTTGTGCGCAAAATGGCCGGTATTATATTGACAGCAGTAGGATTCTATTTTTTATGGACATTTTAAGCGCTTTTGAGTAACAGGAAAATTAGGAGTAAAATTAATGAACACTAACATAGCGAGTAAACTTTCTTTTTTGGACAGGTATCTGACGTTGTGGATATTTCTGGCTATGGCTGTCGGTGTGCTTTTGGGGTATTTCGCCCCGGGTGTTGGGAATTGGGTGGGATCGTTAAGACCCGAAGGAACGCAAACAAGCATTCCAATCGCGGTTGGGCTGATTCTTATGATGTATCCACCGCTGGCAAAGGTGAAGTATGAAGAACTGGGAGATGCCTTCCGGGATTATAAGATTTTGAGCTTGAGTCTGGTGCAGAACTGGGTGATAGGTCCGATTTTGATGACGGTGTTGGCAATTCTTTTCCTGCGTAACCAGCCTGAATTTATGATAGGTCTTATTATGATCGGACTGGCGCGTTGTATCGCGATGGTGATTGTATGGAACGATCTTGCCCGTGGGGATACGGAATATTGCGCCGGACTGGTGGCGTTTAATTCTATCTTTCAGGTGTTTTTTTATAGTGTCTATGCCTGGCTGTTTGTGACAAAACTACCGCCGCTGGTAGGAATGTCAGGCGCGGTGGTTAATGTTACAATCAAACAGATTGCGGAAAGTGTGTTTATCTATTTAGGAATTCCGTTTCTCGCGGGAATGCTGACGCGCCTTATCTTGGTCAGGGCAAAAGGCAAAGAATGGTATCATTCCAGATTCATTCCTAAAATATCTCCAATCACTCTCGTCGCTCTTTTGTTTACCATTGTGGTGATGTTTTCAATGCAGGGGCAGAAGATCGTTGCGAGGCCGGGTGATGTTATCTTGATTGCCATTCCGCTGTTGATCTACTTTGTGGTGATGTTCCTCGCGAGTTTCTGGATGAGCGCGAAAGCCGGGGCGAACTATGCTAAGTCCGCCACGCTGTCATTTACAGCGGCAAGCAACAACTTTGAGCTAGCCATTGCAGTGGCAGTTGGTGTTTTTGGCATTAATCATGGCGCGGCGTTTGCGGCGGTGATCGGTCCGCTGGTTGAAGTGCCGGCATTAATCGGGCTGGTAAACGTAGCACTCTATTTTCAGAAGCGGTTTTTCGCAGGTTCAATTGCGTAGAAGACATGCGTTTTTCTTGATGAACTGTAAAGGATTTGCCCGGAATATACCATTTTTACTGCAGATTTTCCCGCAGTTGCTTATCAGGAGTGTTTTATCAAAGCCTGGATAAGTTATATCTGTCAGACCATTGTACTGTCGCTGAGACTTCTCGTAGACATCGGCAGGACAT
>JBFZFB010000199.1:0-13645 GCA_041306605.1 Lentisphaerota bacterium
TTACAGCCTGCCATCACTTCAAATCGCTAAACTATTACCAATTTATTGTGATTTTTCAACCTTTTCTTCTGTTCAAAGCCATCAGGAAAATGATATACAAGCCAGCAATTCTCACAAAAAAGACGTTCGGAGAAAAAAGTGTACATCAAAACTCTTGAAATATCAGGCTTTAAAAGCTTTGCCAATAAAACTTGCCTGCAATTTGAACCTGTAATGACTGCCATAGTAGGCCCAAACGGCTGCGGAAAAAGCAACGTCTCCGACGCCATTAGATGGGCACTCGGCGAACAAAGCCCAAAAGCTCTGCGCGCCGCTAAAATGGAAGACTGCATATTCAACGGAACGGATACCCGCAAGCCTCTCGGTATGGCAGAAGTAAGTATAACTTTTGCTGAATGTGAAAACACCCTCTCTACCGAATACAACGAAATAACTGTAACAAGACGCGTATTCAGAACCGGAGAAGGCCAATATTTCATAAATAAAACACCCTGCCGGTTGAAAGATATCCAGCGCCTATTTATGGACACCGGCATCGGCACAACATCTTACTCCCTGATGGAACAAGGCCGCATAGATCAAATTCTCAGCGCACGCCCCGAAGACCGCCGTACCATATTCGAAGAAGTAAGCGGCATAACAAAATATAAAGTCGACAAGAAAGAAGCCATAAGAAAACTGGAATACACAGAAGCTAATCTGCTTAGACTGGCCGACGTTATCCGTGAAGTGAAACGACAAATCGGATCCCTCCAAAGACAAGCCGGCAAAGCCCGCAGGTATAAAGTCCTGAAAGATGAACTGAAAAAACTCGACATAGTAGCCACAAAAAAACGCCTCATCCTGGCAAATAACGAAATCGATGAAATCGAATCAAAAATAACCACCCTGTCCAACTCTTTGCATTCCATGCAGACAGAAACACAGGACCTTACCAGAAAAAGTTCCTCATCCCGCAGTCAATTGTCTGCATATGAAAACGAAATCGCTTCCGCCGTAGAAGCCCAGCTCCACGCGCAAAACGAGTTTGATCATGCCAACGAACTGATCCGCGTCAATCGCCAGCGCATTCAGGAATATAACGAATGGGCATCCCGTGATTCACGGGAAATAGACGATAATAAAAAACTTCTCGAAAAAGAACGTCAGCATTTTCAGGAATTATCCCAAAAAATGTCAGCGGCCCGTTCCAATCAGAAAAATGCTGAAAACGAACTGGCCACCGCCACAAACAACCTCTCACAGCACAAACAAAGGATAGACAATCTCAAAGCAAGAATTCAGTCTCTCCGCGAAGAATCAGTGGAAACGGAAAGTCTCCTGGCCCACCTGCAGAATCAAATCATAGAAGTCGACTCCCGTGAACGTTCAACAGTAATCCAACGTGAACGCCTCTCCGCAGAAAAAACACAACTGGCACGCGTTGCAGCCGACTATAACAAAAAGCTGTCTGAAATGACCGAAACACTCAAGTCACTTGCCGAACAAATGCGGTCTTGCGAAACCAATCTCAAGAAAATAGAAGACGAACGGGATGAAAACATCAATAAAAAGGAATCATTACGCCAGAAATTATCAGAACTCAACTCACAGATGGCGGCTCGTAACGCTCAAATAGACCTGCTGACAGAACACGAAGCTTCCAAAGAAAGCTTTCCTAGGGGCGCCAAACTCCTGCTCGACAAAACAAACCCGCTCCAAATCAATCCGGAACATATTCTGGGTGCATTCAGCGACAATATTAAAATAGATCAAAAATACAGGATAGCTCTTGAAGCCAGCCTTCGCGCATGGCTTGATGCCATACTGGTAACAAGCTCCTCTGCCGCTGTTGATATATTGCACAAACTGCAATCGCACAGCAACACCACTGCCCGTCTTCTGGCAATAGACATGCAGTCGCCAGCCAAAGCGGCAAGCAAACAACACCATCAAAACAAAACACGCCTGATGGATTTTGTCCAATGCCCGGATAAAATAGCCCCCCTATTGGAACACCTCATAGGCAATATAATGGTTATAGAATCCATTGATTCCATTCCATCCCCCATACCGAACGATCTGAATTATGTCACCGTCAATGGCTGTTTCGCCGGAGGAGACGGCCGCTTCGAACTCTGGTCCACCGATGCACGCGAACAGAACCCTCTGTCTCTCAAACACATGCTTTCAGACGCTCATTCAGACCGGGATGTAATATTATCACAGATAAAAGAGGAAAAACCAAATCTGGACGATCTCTCCGCTAGAATCACAGCGCAGGAATCCTCGATCTCTCAAGCCAAACTGTCTCTTGATCAAAGCTTGCGCTCTCTGGCTCAAAAGGAAGGTGAAAACCAGATAATATCAGACGAAGCAACCGAAGCCCGGGAACGCCTCGAAACAGTATCATGGGAACTCGATAACATCCTTGCAAATGATAAATCCGGCGATTCAGACAGAAACACCATCAGCACAAAAATGACTCAATTGCGGGAACAGCGAGAGACAATTGCCGACACTATAATTCAGGCAAACAAGGAACTGGAAACTCTTGAAAACAGCCATTCCGAAATGCAATCTAAACTGACCGATATGCGAGTGCAATGCTCCTCACTGGCCCATAATGTTGAATACATGGCCAGCCAATATGAGTTCAGCCAGAAAAGAATAGCGGAATTGGATGCCGTCGTCGAAGGCCGGTCTGAAGGTATAAATTCATACAATACAAGCATAAATAAACTGACTCAAGCCATTGAAATTGCAGAGTCTCAGTTAAGTACTTTGCAAAACAAAGTAACAGTAAACAGCTCAAAAGCCGAACAACTGAAAGAAAAGCGGGCGATCCTCTCCAAGCAACTTGAACAGATCGAAAACGACCTGACCCAGAAACGTTCCGAACTCGAACAATTATTCTCCCAAAAGTCCGAACTGGATGTCCATTGCGCCGAAAGCAAGATCCGGCGTCAAAACCTCGTGGACCGCGTAACATCCGAATACAGCCTCTCAATGGAACAGATAATGAACGAAAGCGATCCGGAATGGGAAGGCACACCACCCGATATAGAGATTCTCGAAACACGCATAGCTGAAATACAGACAAAAATAGAAGCCATGGGACCAGTTAACCTTATCGCCATAGAAGAATATCAGGAACTTGAAGAAAGACACACGTTCCTGACAGGACAGGAAACCGATCTAATAAAAGCAAAAGAACAACTCATGGACATGATCAAGAAAATCAACCGCACAACTTCAGAAATGTTCCGCTCAACTTTTGAACAGGTAAATAATAATTTTCAAACCATGTTCAGAAAACTCTTCAACGGCGGTTCCGCAAAACTTGTCCTTGTAAACGAAGAAGACGTGCTGGAATGCGGCATTGAAATCATCGCCCGCCCGCCCGGCAAACGACTTCAGAACGTATCCCTGCTCTCTGGTGGAGAAAGAACTCTTTCGGCAGTGGCTTTATTGTTTGCCATCTATCTCATCAAGCCAAGTCCGTTCTGCCTGCTGGATGAAATCGATGCCGCGCTGGACGAAACCAATATTGGCAGATTTGTCAAAATTCTGGAGGAATTCCTTAAGAGCTCGCAATTCATTGTCATTACACACAGCAAACAAACGATTTCGGCCGCCAAAGTTCTATACGGAGTAACAATGCCGGAAAAAGGTGTTTCCGAAATCGTATCCATGAAATTTAAAGACGCGGAACGTGTAGTAAGCTAAATCAAGTTCCATCAACAATGCGTGTTACTCACTGCTTGATACGTCAGCCTTTTCCCCTGCACCACCCGGTTCACCATCAGAACCGTAACTCAAAATTTCAAAAGCCTCCTGATTCCTGCCCGGTATAAGATAAATATAAGCATTCCCCCATGGATCCAGCGGCAGTTTACGCTTTTCAAGATAACCTTCTTCCCTGTATTTAGCAGGCAACGGAGGAACATCCGGTTTGTTGCACAAAGCGGCAAGCCCCTGTTGCGGCGTGGGCAAACTGCCATTGTCCATACGGTACAACTGCAATGCCGTCTGCAGTTCCTTTATCTGCGCCTTGGCCACCGCCACGCGAGCCTCTCCCGGCTTGTTCAGAACATTAACTCCGACAACCGTTGCCAGAATTGTAATAATCAACACTACAACAAGTATTTCCAGCAACGTGAATCCTTCTTTCTTTTTCATATTCCAATTCTCCATAAATCAATAAATTCCCGATTTTACCACAACGCAAGTTATCCTCAAATCAATTCTAGCTCTCCCTGCATATCCGCCAGTCCAAATTTCTCATACAAAGAATCCATTTTTTCCAGATAATAAGCAACATTTTCATCACGTCTTTCGGGATCCCATTCTGATACCAGCTTGCTGTTTTCATGTACAGCCACGTTTTTCTTAACACCTGTAATGTAATACGATAATTGATCACCCGCGCGATATTCCCGCCCTGACTTGACTGCAAGTTCATAAACCGCCCTCCTGGATTTTCCGTTCCGGCCAACCTCGGCCGCATATTTCGACGGCGACTCCTGCAATGTCTCTGTCTTGGCGAATTGCTCTATCGGCCACAAACCCGCTCTTATCGCCTTCTCATAACTGTCTTTCAAAACCTTGATATCTTTTTCTCTCTTTTCCAATTTAAGACGAATAACCTCACGGAGAAAATTCCTTTGGAATGGTTCCAACCCCCGCGATTTAAGCGCCGCACCCTTGATAATCATCTCCCCGTTCGCAGACAAAAGCGCATAATTCTTCATCTTGTAACTGTACATCGACACATATTCCCCATCAAATTCTATCTCTATTCCCGAAGGCAGGAAATCAGCCATTTTCTTCCGGAATCCAACCATGTCTTCACCCAACGCGGAACCGCTCTTTCTTCCTGCTCTCTTGCCTTCCCCGGCCGCATTTGCCGGAGGAACAAAATAAATTCCATCTGTATCAATTTCCACAGGAACAGCCCCGTGCTCTTTTAACCAGGAAATCATGGATTTCAACAATAACCTGCCTTTCGATGTTACCTCCTCCGCTGCATCAAAATCACTGAACCGCGCCTGCGAAAAAGCAAGATATCCATAAAATGAATTGATAAGCACCTTGAACGCTGATTGAAGCGCGTCAAAATAAAACCTGTCTGTATCACTTACACATTCAGAGATCCTCTTTTTCGCCTCAAGTCGCATATCCTTAAGCACCGCCAGTAAACGCAGAAACACACCCAGTTTGTCTTTCTTGGACCCAAGTTTGTACACAAGCATCAAAGAAGGATACAACGATCTGATATCACAGTGATGAACATTCTCCACAACACCTTGAACAAATATGTCCGTATACCCGCCCTCAAACTCACGCCCCCCCTCCAAAGGCGGCACCGACTGCCCCCGCTTGAGATATTCCCTCATCATCAGAGCGTCTATTTTGGACGCATTCCCCCGAATGCATGTGTTTTGATAAGTGTACGGAACAATTTGCGCCTGCGCAAAACCGCTTCGGGAAAGAATATTGCTTATCTCTCTCGTTTCAATAACATCATTACCGGCATATCTCATCACTTTTTCAGGATTAACCGCAAATTCACGGCTGATATCACCACCTTCAATATATGTACGATCCTGACAAGCCACTCCGAAATGAACAGCCACATCCTTCAACCCGAAACCATTAAGCGATCTATGACTGATGTCATACATGTGAACAAGAAACAGCGTGTCTATTATATGCCGGCCGAATATATCAAAACGCTCATAAGCAATCGTGCGCTCCCCGGCGCTGAACCTGCTCGCGCGGCGCGACGGCTCAGAACCGTCTCTGCCCAACGTCAGCTTGACTCCATGCCGCTTGGCACGCTCAAACAGGTAGCACAAATCAAAATTAAAAATATTGTGCCCTTCAATAACATCCGGATCGCGCTCATGGACAATCGCAACAAACCGTTCTATCATTGCCTTTTCATCCATTCGTTCACCGGAAATGACTTCCACCCATCCCGTCTGATCAGCAAGGGCTATGGCAATGATACGGTCTTCCTCCCGTTCTGAATTGCAGAATTCATATCCGCTTGCCGTCATACACTCTATATCCACCTGCATGCGCCGCAATTCCTCAAAAACCATGCCGGAAAAAAGAGTCCTGCCCGACTGCATCAAATATTGCTGAACAGGATCATTAATGAATACACAAGGCGCGCCCGGTTCGGATGAAGAAATTTTCCTGCTGGAAGAAATCCATTTTTGCGCCTTGTAACAATCTTTCCAGTTCCGGAATGAAGCCAGCAAATCGATCTTTTCTTTACCGCCAAGCTTTTGCGAGGAAAACTCAACAGGACACCCTTCAATTGTCTCCTTGTCGCACAGTATCCAGGGCCTGAAAACATCCTTTTCTGCAACTGTTCCGCCGTCCCGTCTGAAGAAAAGCTTAACTTCGTCCGTATCCCCTTCGCAGTGCTCAATGGCTACAAGTTTTTCATCATGATGACTGCCGAACAAGAGTTCGTTACGCGTTAGATGCGACTCCTTGTCGGCAACCGGTTGCTTAGCGGATATTTTGTTTTGTTTCGTAATCACAAACCAACAATTTTTAGCGTGTTATTCCTGCCCGAAATATTCGACTGTCGCCCGAAGTCCTTCTTCCAGCCCAACTTTGGGACACCAGCCAAGCATTGCCTGAGCCCGCGAAGCGTCCCCTTGAGAATCACGTACATCTCCGGGCCGGGAATCATCATGAACAGGAGAAATATCTTTGCCTATAATTTTCGCCAGCAGTTTTGCCAGTTCAAGAATTGAGGTACGGCTTCCACAAGCCACATTATACACACCGCCTGCCGCTTTTTTAGCCGCCGTACAGCAAGCAATATTAGCGCTAACCACATCCTCAACAAAAGTAAAATCCCTTGTCTGTAATCCATCTCCATGAATGACCGGCGCGTTGCCGCTCATCAATGCCTTCGCAAAAAGAGGAATCACCGCCGCATAGTGAGATGCGGGATTCTGTCTTGGCCCGAAAACATTAAAATACCGCAACGCAAATGTTTTCAACCCGTAAAGTTTGTAAAAAATACCGCAATAATGCTCACACGCCAGCTTCTGAACTGCATACGGCGACAACGGCAGTGCAACCATATCCTCTTGTTTCGGCAACACCCGCGTATCACCATATACGGATGAAGACGATGATAAAACAAACCTTTCAACACCGGCAGCCACCGAAGCCTGCAACATCACAAGCGTACCGCAAACATTTACATCATCCGATGCAATTGGATCTTCAATCGATCTCACAACAGAAGGCAGAGCCGCCAGATGCAACACATTTCCCACACCTTCAACAGCCATCTTCGCAGTATCTTTATCCCTGATGTCACCTTCAATAAAATTAACTTTTTCCAACAAGTCGCTTATGTTGTTCAGCCTGCCCGTTGCCAGATTATCCAGCACCCTTACAGACTTTCCATCACTTACAAGCTTCCTGACGATATTTGAACCTATGAAGCCGGCACCGCCTGTCACCAAATAATCCATGATATCCACTTTCTTTTAAGGAATTGCTTAAGAGAGCCGTTCTCTCTTGTTATTTTCTATGCCGGTCCAATAAATGACTGCTGGGAAACGCCGTCAGCCACATTTCCATGATTACCCGCCACTCATCCGCCTTTTCCGAACCATCATCACGGGTATAACCCGGCATCACACTCAACCCGGTTCTAACCACCATGCAGTCAAGATTCCTCTGAATATACCCGCCCTGTTCTTCCAAACGCCCCTCCTCTGCCTCATAACGCCCATAACCATTCAATGTCCAGTCTATGTTGGGAAAATACGTCAGATCACCCGTGAACAAACTACTGCTGTTTTTCATAAACCTGTGCTCCAGATCAAATGCCCACAGCTTCCTCTGAGTGACAACAGCATGCGAATTGAATTGATCCAAGCTGGATTCGTTCATGTCAAAAATACCATCAAAATCAAACGCCAGCTCGTCATACGGTCTCAACTCTGCATCCGCACGCAACTTGTCCAATGCCTTTTCCCCATCATTTCTCTTCATCAACACAGCCGTACTAACATCAACATCAACCAAATCAAACGGCCGGCTGTTTTTCTTCTTCTGCAGTTTGTTCCGCACGCCTATATCCACCTTGTGCTGCTCTTCCAAACTGTCAACTTCATCAAATTGATAAATCTCATCCGCGCCCAATGTCGGCTCGGGAACCAAAGTATAATTCGCGTAAGGCTCCACAACATGACGTCTTGGATCATCCCCGCCTCTCGTCACCTTAAATGCCTTGTAAGACACCTCAGAACCCAGTTCAGCCACTGAACGGACATCCGCCCCGCCCTTATCAACATCATTTGAATCAGCTACCGTCTCCGAATAATATGTCCCGCGCCAGCCCGCCCTTGGAATCACATTCAGAAAATCCATATACTTCAAAGGCTGATAAACCATATGCTTGGAATCCACCCTGAAAACCGAATATTCTTCCTGCTCCACTGCCGCGTTTTCCGGCCATACCTTCTTCAAGGCTGCAAATGCCGTCTTTCCTTCATAATACATATCGCTCGTGCCAATTCTTTGCCGCATGAAATCAAAATCAACTTCCGGCATACGGTTAACACTGGTATAAAAATCATTCAACCGTGTATTAAACAACACACCGGCCGTGAGGGCATCTTCCGTGTGCGTATAAACAGCATAGTTTTCCGGCTGATTGCTTCTCCTGTATTCATCTTCAAAAAAATCTTCCAAAACATCCGTATCGCTTAAATAGTTAGCCTTCAGAAGAACATAATCTTTCTCAGTGGCATTATAACGATGCTTTAATAATATCCGGTATCGCTCGTTATCCACAACATTAGAAGTCGCAACATTCTCACCACTCCCAACAGGCTCCTTGTCATCCAGATAATATGTCGACACCTCACCATCCCAGTTGGCCCCGTCTTTCCATCTTAAATCCTGCCCTAACGCCACACCGCGCTTTGCCCGGTAATCTACATGCGTCTCCGCCTTGAGTACGGAATTCAACCGGTATCTGTAAGAGTTCAAAAGGAAAGGCCCCATGTCACTGCTGTAACCGGGATATATTCTCAAACCGAAATCACCAGTCAGATTACGATGCCAATACGGCATATACATAACAGGCAAAACACCGAAACGCAAAACACCGCTCCGCGCCTCAACATATTCATCCGGAACAACCGTCGCTTTTTTAGCCCGGACATGATAATGCCAGCCGGGATAAGCATTTGTACATGTTGTGATCTTGGCATTATAAACAGCATATTCATTATCTGAAACTTTTTCCGTCCGGTCGGCAGTTACACGAAATGGCGCCACATCAGCGGTAAGATCAAGTATATTGCCCGTCTTTGTCCTGAAATTATACTTCAAATCCTTCCCGCGCCAAATACCCCGCTGCCGGCTCAAAACCACATCACCTGTAGCCTGCACATCACCCTGCTTCAAATTCCCCCATACTTTATCAGCCGACAACGTTTCATTCCCCTGCCTGATCAAAACATTACCGGACGCCATGAAGTCACCTGTCTTTTGATTGTAATCCATCTGATCAGCGTTCTCTACCACAATGGGATCCTGAGTGGAAAAAGCTTCCCTTTTATCGCTTGCCGCAAACACATGCACCACGCAATAAACAGCGAAAACAAGAGAACTTAATGTCCCCCACATCATCCCCAGCTTAACGGCTTTGTTTCTCATTCCCTCAAACCTCCGCCTTACTGCCTTTTTCAGACTTCATACACCATAAGTCATTTTTCCCGGCTGGAACATAAAACTTCACCCGTCACAGCATTATTTATGGAAAAATATTCCATATGCTTGCCCGGATCCGATTTAAAACTTAACCGTCCCGCAAATTTGGTCTCCAAGTCAATAAGAAACTGCTCATCCTCACTCCTAAGCCGCTCCAAAACCGCCGGATGAACAGAAATCTGAAGATCCATAGGCCCTTCCGATTTCCTCCGCTTCCGCATAACTTCCGCAATACGCCTCTGAATATCAACACTCATTCCTAGCGTCGACTTGACCTTACCCGATCCCCTGCAATACGGACAATCAGTATAATTGGACGAAAGTATGCTCTCCTCAACACGCTGACGCGTCATTTCCATAATACCAAGATCAGAAATAGGCAGAACATTGGTCCTCGCCCTGTCTCGCTTTAAAGCATTTCTCATCTCCCTGAAAACAATATTCCGGTGCTTCTTGGACTTCATGTCAATCAAGTCAATAACAAGAAGACCTCCTATATTCCTCAACCTGAGTTGACGCGCAACTTCTGCCACAGCTTCAGTATTAACTTCCAATATGGCGTCTTCCTGAGACCCCTGCCCCTTGTGACGCCCCGTATTAACATCTATCGCAACCATGGCCTCCGTCTCATCAAAGACTATCACCCCGCCACAGCTTAAAGCCACACTGCGCCGGAACGCTTCATCAAGCTGACCCTCCACATTAAATTGATCAAAGATAGGAGCATCACCTTGATACAAGTTTATCTTGGAACGGGAACTTCTGGATATCTTACTCGCCATCAAGCGGAGCTTCTCAAACTCCTCCTTGGAATCAACACTCACACGATCCACATCTTCTGTCAGCCAATCCCGCACCACACGCTCAACAAGATCAGGCTCCTGATAAACACACGCCGGCGCAGATTTCTCGATGATCGCTTTCTGCGTCTCTTCCCATGTGGACAGCAAAGAACGCGCATCCCTTACAAGACTCTTACTGCGAGCCCCGGATGACGCCGTTCGCACTATCAACCCAACATCATTCTGAATGGAAAGACTGTTCAAAACCTTCCTCAGTCTTTGCCTCTCCCGCGTATCTCCTATCTTACGCGAAACCCCCTTCAGACTGGAACCCGGCATCAAAACCAAATACCGCCCCGGAATACTTAAACTGGTCGTGACACGGGGCCCCTTCGTTCCTATCTGCCCCTTCGTCACCTGTACAATCACCTCCGAACCAACAGGGAACTTCTTCTCTATCTGCTGATTCGAAAACCGCTTGCGCCACGGCATCTTCCTCTTGCGCCGGGGATTATTACCCTCATCCTCATCCTCATCCTGCACATCATCAGGTATCATGTCCCAGTAATGAAGAAACGCGTTCTTTTTTAACCCTATATCAACAAACGCCGCCTGCAAATCATGTTCCAGATTCTGTATCCTCCCTTTGTATATACTCCCTACAATACGGCCTTCTGTCGGATGCTCAATCTGGAACTCTTCCAGCTTCCCGTTTTCAAGAACACCCACTCTGACTTCAAGACTCTCCGCGTTAACAACTATTTCTCTTTTTATCTTCTTCCTGAAAAAACCAAACATACAAACTCCTCCATTTCTCTCATCTTTATCTGCCCTGTCTCTCTGCATTAACTCAATATGACACTCTGGTCATACAAAAACCTCTGCACCATGGGACAGGAACGAACGTGAACACTCTGTATAACACCCAATCCAAACATCGTGATGATCATAAAAGATCCGCCGTAACTCATCAAAGGCAAGGGTATTCCCGTGATCGGCAATAACCCGATTGTCATCGCCATGTTAATAAACACATGACAAAAAATCAGCGTCACAACACCTGTACATAAAAGACGCCCGAATAAATCCTCCGCAATGATAGCCGCCTGAATGCCGCAAGTAATAACCACACCATACAAAAAAAGGATCACTACCGAACCCATAAACCCCTTCTCTTCCGCCACCACCGAATAAATAAAGTCCGTCGGCGCCACTGAACGCGGTAGAAAACCCAGCCTCTTCTGCGTGCCCTTATTGAAACCTTTGCCCCACGGACCGCCTGACCCAACTGCTATTTCCGACTGCATCTTGCTCCAGCCCGAACCAAGAGGATCCTTACCCGGCTGAAAAAACGCCTCTATCCTTAACTTGTGATACTCCTTTAAACCAGCCATTTTCAAAATCCTCACCTGCCCTTCTTCTCCTATGCCAAGCCGTTCAGGCAGCATAACCGCTCCTAATATAATCAAAACCGCCAATATCCCCGCACCCGCCAGCGAACCCAGAAACTTGAACGATACCCCCGCAACAAACATCATCACAAACGCCAACGGCAAAAGAAGCATCCCCGAACCCAAATCCGGCTCCTTCAATATCAGCAGTAACGGAACCATTGCCATGGCAAGCACTTTTACAACCTCACTGAACCTGTCCGGCTGAGCATTAGGCCTGCTCAAGAACCGGGCCAACATGAACATCGTGGCTATCTTCGCCAGCTCTGAAGGCTGTATCCCCAATGGCCCGTATATCCTCAACCACCGCCGGGCTCCGTATATCGTCACACCGGCAAATAAAACCAATATCAAAAGAAATATCCCAACCCAATACAGCCACGGCGCTATCTTGGACAAATTCCTGTAATCATACATCGTCATAAACAAACAACATCCCATCCCTGCCACACCCCATACTATCTGCTTGACCCAAAGCATCCTCACAGGATCTTCCTCACTCACAAAACACGAACTGTAAATAAACGCCACGCTAATCGACATAAGCAGAACAACTGCCGCCATCATCACCCAGTTAACACGCCGGATTAACTTTAAATTTTCAAATAATTTTTTCATAAATAAATATCCACATCCAAAATACTCAAATAACCGAAGCGCTTCCCGTCAACACGCCATTACCGTTTTTATTCATACTCTCATCTGTCTTGTTGCCTATAGGCTTCTCTAGTTCGAAAATACCCTCCATCAGCGTCTTCATTCTGGGCGCAATGGTCACACCGCCTGATACCGCATCCTCTATCATCATCACTGCCGCGTAACGCGGAGCGTCAAACGGCGCAAAAACAATCATCCATGCGTGCTTCTTGCCTTCTTCAGACACGCCATATTGAGCGGTTCCGGTCTTACCGCCCATTGGAATGTCATCCAGCATCGCCCGCTTGCCAGTACCGTGATCGGCCTGAATAACATCATACATCCCGCCCCTGACAATACGCATCGTGGACCCGGACCAATTCAAATCAGTCACAAGCTCCCCCGTCACCGGCTTCTCCTTGTCACTGGTCACCGCGCCGCTTTTGCCGGCTACACGCTCCTTAACGTTAAGCTTCCGGGTAACCAGCCTCGGCCTGTAAACATGCCCCGAATTAGCTATCGCTGAAACATATACAGCCATCTGTAAAGGCGTCACCCCTAACGCACCCTGCCCTATGGAAATATTACACGTATCTCCCTTCCTCCAGCCAACTTTGAAATTTTTCAAATTCCACTTGGTGTCAGGCAATATACCACCCGACTCCCCCTCAAGCTCTATCCCTGTAACTTTCCCCAAACCAACAGAACTGGCTGTGCGAAAAATATTGTCATACCCGCACTGCAATCCCAGTTGACAGAAATACGCGTTACAAGATTGCTCCAACGCCTTCCTCATTTCTATCACACCATGCCCCTGTGCGCGCCAACACCGGAAAAAAACATCACCTAACGCGAAATATCCCGGACAATTGAACGATGTATTCTCCGAAGCCATACCACTCTCCAATGCCGCTATCGCTACCACAGGCTTGAATATGCTTCCGGGCGGATACACCCCCTGTATAACCCTGTTCAACAAAGGCTTTTCAGGATCCCCAAGCAAATTCTTCCAGTCCGAATCCGAAAGAC
>JBFZFB010000200.1:0-17700 GCA_041306605.1 Lentisphaerota bacterium
CGTTTATGCCCATCATGGCTTATGCCCTCCTTAATTGTAGGAGAACTTACCATAATCTTCTTTCCTCTTAAACTATAATCAGTCATTAATTCGATTTGGGCAACACGCCGTTCACACCCGACCCCATTGTCCAATTGGCAGTAGGTATCATCCAGCCCAAGGCACATGAATTGATCCTTGATCCCTTTTGCGGATCAGGCCATTTCCTTACGAAGGCTCTTCAGTTTGTGCAGGATTCTCAGGGTGCAACGATAACCGCGCATGATCTGCATGAGTTCAAGTTCTTTCACCTTCATGGGATAGAGAAGTCAGACCGCATGGTGCGCATCGCGATGACGGACATGATGCTTCACGATGACGGCCATACCAACATCCGGAATCAGGATGCCCTCCTCAGCTTCGACAATTATCCGGATATCATCGCGCTCCGGGATACAACCGGAGCTGCCACACCATCCCCCGATGCGGCGGTGTTTGATGTCATTCTTACGAATCCACCGTTTGGGAGCATCATGCGCCACGAGACCATGCAAATGCTTGGGCGCTTCGACCTGGGCCACAAGAAGAAGTCCCTTCCCCTGGAAATCTTGGGGCTCGAGCGGAGCATTCACTTCCTGAAACCTGGCGGGCGAATGGGCATTGTTCTTCCCGAACACTTGATGAAAGGAAAGAACGCAGCGTTTGTCCGTAAATGGCTTTATGGTGTTGCCGAAATCAAGGCCATATTCTTCTTCCCGGAGGAAGCCTTTACGCCGTTCGGCGCAATGGTGAAGACCTGTCTCTGCATTTTCCGGAAACGGTTGCCGGGCGAGGCCGCCGGAAAGCAAGAAGAGAGCTTTCTTTGCGAAGTCGAAAACCTTGGGTATGAACCCACGGGAAAGCCAAAGCACGGGTCGGAGGTTGCGGCGGCCATTGCGGCCTTTCACGAGAAGAAGGGCTGGGCATGAAGACACTGATTAAGAAACTTGCCCAGCTTCAGGCCGCAGGAAGATGGGACATTGATTTTCACCTGCCACCAGAGGGCATTCGCCTATTTCCACCAGGCAGCCTAAGGCGCGTGGATGCCGTCGCGTGCACTTCAAAGGACAAACGCGACCCGAGCAAGAAGCCGGATGAACTATTCCAATACCTCGACATTTCCAGTGTCGATGTGACGACGGGGTCAATCGTCACGCCGCAGGAGATTACGGGCGAGGAAGCGCCCTCCCGCGCTCGAAAAGTGGTCCGCGCATTCGACATTCTCGTTTCAACTTGTCGCCCGACACGAGGGGCCATTGCGGTCGTTCCTGTTGAACTCCACAATCAGATTGCCTCAACGGGGTTTTCCGTTGTGCGGGCAAACGATGGAGTGAACCCGTACTTCCTCCACTATGTTCTACGCCTCGCGAGCACCTTGGAGCAGTTCCGCAAATGGAGCACGGGGTCGAGCTATCCGGCCATACTCGATGATGATGTCAACAAGACGCAAATTCCTGTCCCACTTCTTGATGTTCAAGACGCATTGGCCGGGCGACTGGCGGCAGCGACACACAAGCGCGACGACGCTTTGAAGACCGCCAATGCGGCATGGCAAAAGGAATTGCACGGCGTTGAGACAATCCTTTGCGGACAAAAGGCGATGGAGGAGGACCAAGACCGGCAGACTAGCCTTGCCACCACAGAAGCAGAAATCCGGCGCATTCTCTCAGGGCTTCCACCATTGACAATTGACAACAGCAAGGACGAGCCGGAGCCCGAGACAGAAGAGTTCTCGTACGATAAATGCAAATAGGACATACATGACATGGTGGCAAATATGAAAGACCTGCTTGAAAAGCTGTCTCCGTACAACATCTTCAACTATCTTCTACCAGGCGTCGTCTTTGCTGTATTTGTAGACGCATACACAGGCTATGCCATCATCCAAAAGGACATCATTCTTGGTGCTTTTCTGTACTACTTCATCGGTTTGGTGATTAGCCGCATAGGATCGCTCATCCTCGAGCCATTGCTCAAACGGATACATTTCGTTCGCTTCTCGGAATACAGCGATTTCGTAGCTGCGTCTCGCGTCGATCCGAAGCTTGAAGTTCTTTCCGAGGCGAACAACATGTACAGGACACTGAGTGCGCTGTTTCTTCTCCTGTGCACAATCAAGGCCTACGAGAAACTGTCAATCGCATTTCCGGTTGTCGGGCATTGGGGCAATCGCGTCCTTGTTGCCTCCTTGCTCATGATGTTTCTCTTTGGCTACCGCAAGCAAACGCAATACATCTCGCGTAGAGTCGAGGCGACAAAACAGAAAGGCTAATCAAATGGCAGACTTCTTTGAAATTGATTTCTTGGATGTGGAGTCAAGCAAGAGCGGTGACGCGATTCCACTGCGATACGAAGCCGGCGGCGTGACTCGCGTTCATGTTGTGGATGGTGGCTTCCAAGACACCGGCGATAGCGTTGTCAATCATATCAAGACGTTCTATGGATTGCCCCGGGTTATCAACAGCGTTGTTGCGACTCATCCAGATGGGGACCACGCGGGAGGACTTCGCAGTGTTCTTGAAGCGTTTCAGGTCAACGAACTGTGGATGCTGCGACCGTGGAAATATGCCAGTGAACTTCTCCCGAGATTCTCTCGATTCACTTCCGCAGAGAATCTTGCCGCGCGCCTCAAAGAAATCTATCCCAACATCGCGGCACTTGAGGAAATCGCGATCGAGAAACGAATTCCTATCTACGAGCCGTTCCAAGGAGCCAACATTGGAACCTTTACGGTTCTTGCACCCACAAAGAGCAGATACCTCGATCTCGTCGTCCTATCTGAAAAGACGCCGCAGTCACAAGAGGTCAAAGCTCAGGGGGCAGCCAGTGGATTCGGTCAATTGGTGGAGAAAGTTGCGGCAAGGGTTACCGCCTTCTTGAAAGCCGCGTGGGGCGTTGAAAACTTTTCCGCGGAGGAGTCGGCCGCGGAGAACGAAATGAGCGTGGTCCAGTATGCCAATTTGTGTGGCCTTCGCATTCTATTGACCGCCGACGCCGGACGCGCCGCACTCACAGAAGCAGCCAACTATGCGCCATATGTCGGGCTCAGCCTTCCAGGAATTGATCGCTTCCAGATGCCGCATCACGGGTCGAGGCGCAACGTCTCTACGGAAATCCTAGACCGCTGGCTTGGTCCTCGTTTGGCTCAGAAGCCTCAGCCCGGCAGGGAATTGTTTACGGCAGTCACAAGTTCAGCAAAGAAAGACGAAGATCATCCGCGAAAAGCTGTCATTCGAGCGGTGATTCATCGAGGAGCCAAAGCTGTTTCTACTGAAGGTCGTAGCATTCGCCTTGCTCATAACGCGCCCGACAGAGATGGGTGGACGGCTGTAGATCCGATGCCCTATCCAGAGGAGCAGGAAGAATAGTCGATGAACCATGCCGTGCCAGAAGTGCTGGAGCCACTGATACAACGATCACGCAAACGCCTAACCCCAGAGTGGTGGGTATTCGCCGCCCGCTGCGCGGTCGTCGAAACCCACACCCTGAACGTTCCAAGTTAAAATTTGAGTGTTTGATATGGTTTGCTTTTGCGCTTGTTCCTCATGTCGGGCTTTCTTATACTCACTACATAATATATAAAACACTATTTGTTATACAGGAGGAGCAATATGCTAAAGCCAGTGTGTAAAGGAATTCGGAAGCGTTCGGCAAAGATGTTTTGCGGGTTGCCGTTGGTGGACATTGCGATAGGTCCTGATCCTGATAAAGGAGAAGTTCGCGGACACGCGCACGGCATTATCGCTATTGGCGACATTGCGAAAGGATGGCTCGCCATTGGCGGGATGGCGCGCGGCGGCATTGCTGTCGGCGGTGTTGCCATAGGCATTATTACATTTGGCGGAGTTGGGATTGGTCTTATTTCGCTTAGTGGTCTTGCTCTTGGATTGCTGGCTTTTGGCGGGCTCGCCATTGGCGGAATTGCTGTCGGAGGATTGGCAATCGGTGTTGTCGCTATTGGCGGCGGCGCGGTTGGATACTACGCGCTCGGTGCAGATTCCTTTGGAAAATACGCGGTTTCGGTGGCACAGAGCAGTCCGGAAGCCGTTGAATTTTTCAGTAAATGGCTTCCGTTTTTGCCACTAAAATGAAAAGCAGTTAGTCCGCATATCGCATAAGGGGTTCTTTTTGAAGTTAGAATTATGCCGGGGATGATAGTACTTCTATTTATTGGTGTCTTCGCGTGTTCCACTGCCGTGATAATGATCAAGGCTGGCACAATGGACGCTGTTCTGCTGTCTTCATACCGGCTTCTGCTTGCCGCAATATTGTTAATACCGCTGTTCATCCGCGATTACCGCAAACAAAAACAGACCATTCCGACTCTGCTGAAACGGGCTCTGCTCCCGGGTGTATTTCTCGGAGCGCATTTTATTTCGTGGATAATCGGCGCGCGGCTTACGCCAGCGGCAAATTCGACTCTGATCGTGAACATGATTCCGGTGCTCACCCCGTTTTGTTTGTATTTTCTTGCCCATGAGCGGCTTAATAAATGGGAAATATTCGGGACCGTGCTGGCGGTGCTGGGTGTAGTTGTTCTGACAGGCGGAGACAGGTTATTGAGCGCCGATTTTTTCCGTGGCGATATGTTATGTCTTTTTTCCATGATATTGCTGACTTTTTATCTGGTGCTGGCAAAGAGAAATTCAGCCGGCTCGACAGTGTGGTTGTACTGTGTTCCGCTTTATTTCATAGGCGGCTTGTTGTGTCTGATCTGCAGTCTGTTCACGGCTGACTGTTTTGTATCATATTCTTCGAATGAATGGCTGATGGTTCTGCTGTTGGTATTGGTTCCGACTATCATAGGTCATTCTGCTTTAAACTTCTGCATGCTGAAAATGCGCGGGCAGGTGGTGGCGATAGCGATCCTGAGCCAGTTTGTTTTTGCTGGAATCATGGCGTATTTCCTTTTAGGAGAACTGCCGCCTGCACCTTTCTATCCGGCATCGGCGCTTGTCGTGGCAGGATGTATTCTGGCGATAAAATTCGGCCCGGAGAAATAATCTGCGTTTCAGCCTTTTAGAGAAGGCGCATCATCTTTCTTGCCGGACAAAAGTGTGCGGCACATGCAGTAGATGAATATACCCAGGATCAGTCCCCATGCTGTAATCATGAAAATCCAGCCGTAAACACTCATTGTTTCTCTCCCGTCTTTATGCGCTTTTCGCTGTAAAACACAAGGAAGGCCAGCGCGAAGAAAAGGGTCAAAAGCAGTATTCTTACGCCAAAAATATACCGCCAGTTATCCGCGGAAACATTCTTCATTGTAAGTATTGGCCACCCATCCTTGATGCCCCATGCCGCCAGCAGGATGAGAAGAAACACAGGTGTAATGTATTTTATGATAAACCGGTAGATGCGCGGTATGGTTATGTCTGAACCGGCATGCAGTTCGATCCATGCCTTGTCGAGTCCGAAAATCCAGCCGAAAAGTATCGTTTCGACAGTTCCAAACAGAACAAGGCAAAACGTGCCGCCCCAGAAATCAAGTTCGTCCACAGCTCCTTTTCCAAGCAGGAAAATAGCGGGCTGACAAAGCAGAAAAGCTACAACAAAAAATATGCTTACCGCTTTCCTGCGGGTGTATTTGTATTCATCTTCGAGAAAAGCGATAACCGGCTGTGCCAGCGAAATGGAGGAAGTGATTCCGGCAATGAAAAGCAGTCCAAACCAGATGAAGCTGAGCAGACTGCTGAAAGCCATTTTGTGAAGAACTAAAGGCATTATTATGAAGCCGAGGTTAAACATGCCGCCCTGCGCGGCTTCTTTTGTTCCCATTTGGCCGAGGAATAAGAAAGCCGCCGGTATTACTATACTGCCCCCGAGTATTACTTCGGCGATTTCATTCGTACTGGCGGCCGTGAGCCCGGAAAGCGCCACATCATCATCTTTTGTAAGATAGCTGGCATAGGTGAGAATGACGCCGATTCCGATGCTGAGTGTGAAGAAAATCTGACCTGCCGCGGCAAGCCACACCTTCGGTTCTTTGAGCGCTTCCCATTTAGGATTCCACATAAAACCAAGGCCGTTGAGAATATTCTGGTCCGGCTTGGCGGGGTCTGGTGTACCTAGCGTGAACACCCGCACAATGAGAACTATGGCCAGCAGAAACAGCACGGGCATTCCCCATGTGCATATTTTTTCAATGCCGCCACGGATGCCGAAATAGACTATGGTAACGTTCAAAATGAACGTGATAAGGAAGAATATATAGGCTGGGCCAAGACCACAGAAGTACTCATTGGACTGCATGCCCTGATAGCCGCTGAGAAAGGCTTTCAGGCCGGCTTCAGTTCCGCACGCGGCGGCGTATTTATCTGTCAGCGAGTAGAAGCAATAGCCTAACAGCCAGGATTCAATGTAGGTGTAATACATGAAAATCACGAGCGGCCCGAAAATTCCGATGACGCCGAAGTATTTGATAAAGGCGTTTTTGTTGCTCATTGTGTGAAACATGCCGGGCGCTGTGCTGTGTCCCAGTCCGCCGCCGAAACGGCCTATGGTCCACTCAATCCACATCAACGGTATTCCGAACAGGAACAGGGCGATGAAGTAAGGGATTAAAAAAGCGCCGCCGCCGTGCAGGGCGACTTGGGAGGGGAAGCGCAGAAAATTACCCAGCCCTATCGCACTACCGGCAACGGCCATTATAATGCCAAGCTGACTGCTCCATCTCTGTTTACTCATGGGAGGAAAGATTACTAAGACATGTTATCTTGTCAAGCCGTGTTAATCGGGATATTGCATGAAAATCGGGTTGCCCCGTTAATGGTGTTGACCCGGCATCCGCCATAGCCTTCGGCGACGGCGGATGGCGCGCCCACGGGGAATCGAACCCCGCTTACCAGGATGAAAACCTGGTGTCCTAACCGATAGACGATGGGCGCGTAAAAGATCAATATTTGTTGGAAAAGGCCGGACTATATCAAAAATAGTTAAAGGTACAACACAATAATCCAGGCGGTTCAGGTTTTAGCGCAAACCTTTTTTAGAGGACAATATAGTACTAATTCCGGTTTTTTAGACAACGACTTGATTGGCAGGGCGAATTTATCATGGCGCGTATGCAGGCCACGGCAAAGGATTCAGGTGAATGGTAATATTGTTTTTATACCCAACAGGCTTGCCTTCCCCGCGTTCAGAGATAAATCGAAAACGTTTTACAGGAGGTATTTTGCGGCCCGTTAATAAATCTTGAATGTCTTGTGTCTCGATTAACAGAGGGCTCAGGAGAAATCCTTCTTCGCCGGCAGTTGGTGTATACCTGAAACGGTATGCCATGTTGTCCTGTAATTCTATCTCGATAAAAATCAGCCCTGATTTGAATAATAATTCGAGCAATCTTCCTTTCAGCGATAGAGAGAAGTTAGCGTTAACCCATAACATATATTCGGAAGTATCGCCTAAATCCATCCATTGTCCGAATTTTATTTTCACGGGACTGGCGGTGCTGGTTTCCGCAGAAACTGTATCCTTGGCGGGACTAAGCAGTATAAAATCGTTATATTTGCCGGCAAATTTCATGTTGTACAAAATATGCCGCAGCAAGAGAGAGTCGTTTAGAGATGGCAGGCGGCAGTCAATTGTCTGCAATTTGAATAATATCCAGCGAGGGCATTGGATGTGGCTTATCAAGTTCAACTTTTGTATGTAGCTGTTATAGGCATTGTAACTTTGCAAGCCGGGGCTGGGGATGTAATTCCATTCATTCAATATGGCAGTGATTTGTTCGTGACCCAGAACATCAATTGCCTCACGGCCTATTTTGCTGGTCACATCGGGCATTTTGACGACGGTTTTAGTGTTTTTCCACAGGATGTGTAGTTTGTCTATATGGCTCGGAAAGTTCGCCAGGATCGTTAATTTTTGGAACGGACTATTAATGATTAATTCGGAGTTTCTGAGAACAGACATGCGTCCTTCGCAGTTTAATCCCAGCAGAGAGGTTGTTGCGAGCATCACGCCTGCAAGTTTAAAAATCGTTTTGCGGTTCCCGCATATCAGGTAAACATTTGCGGTATAACACAGGCATAACAAGGCAAAGCAAAAGAAGACCATGACATGGCCGTCCGCTCGAACGAAGGCGGTTTTCCATGCTATGAATACTGTAAAAGCGAGTGCAAGTGATTCGGATAATGCTTGGATCGGCGAGTCTTTGGCGGAAATCCTGACAAAGAATAAAGTTATAAGAGACAGTAGTGAAATGGTGCCGTAAATTAATATCTTATTGGTACAAGCCAATTGCATGGCCTGATTGTATCCGGATGCCACATACGAGGAATTGATAAGGTATTTAATGAAGTCAATGGCGGAAGTGTTTGTTGCGGCTAAACATAAAGATATTAGGAGAACGAACATTGTAAGATACAAAAAGGCTTTTGTCTTATTGCCGTAAGCCAGGGCGTTTGCCGAAATTAGTGCTATGACAAACAGCCAGAGTGTAAAAAAGGTGAACTTCGCGAGGGCGAGCAATGTGCAGGCGGTAAATAATATAAAAACAAGGAGAAACCCGGAGCTTAGCAGTTTGCTGTTCCGGTTTCTCATTATTATTATGGCAGAACTGAACAACAAAAAGTAATACGCGGGGTCATGCAGCCAGCCTTGAAAAAATGCCGCCAAAAGTAATATGACGACTCGAATGAAAAAATTTATTCCATTTGTCAGGTAAAAGCACGCGATGCCCAGACATATTCCCCATAAAATGCTTAAAAAAAGTCCCGCGTAAGTGTATTGGGCGTAGCCTGTATAATTTTTTTGTGCGGCTATCAGAAAACCAAGCGGTCCGTAAGTGAACGCTGTATCACTTCCCACCTTGAGGTTGTTTGCCTTTGCGTACTGCAGAACTGCCTGCCATGAAGAATCCAAATTACCGGGATCAGATACTGACGGCCGGGTCAGGGAGTTGAGAAGAATTAATAAAAAGAGAAAAAACAGGATCGTAATCTCTGCGAAGTTTTTTTTCATCAATGTATGATGGAGTTTTCCCGGTTTTAAAATCAACAGATTTTTTCTTTTATTTCTTTTTAGATTCAGCTTGAGGCGGTTTGCGGCCGAGACGCGTGAGCACAGCCTGCAGGTCCTGCCATACTTCTTTCTTGGCCGGTGGATTGCGGAGTAAATATGCCGGGTGATATGTCGGCATGAGATCTATGCCGGAGAAAGAGGACCAGGTTCCTCTGAATTTGGTTATACCGGTGCTGATGCCGAGCAGGCCCTGAATGGCAGTGGCGCCGAGAGCAATTATGATTTTAGGTTTCAGGACGGCTATCTGCTCTTTCAGATACGGCAGGCACAGCTCCATTTCTTCAGGGGAAGGCTTGCGGTTTTCGGGTGGCCTGCATTTCAGAATATTACCGATAAAAACTTCCTCCCGCGCGTAGCCCATGGCGTTTATCATTTTTGTCAGAAGCTGGCCTGCCCGTCCGACGAAGGCAAGTCCGGCCGCGTCTTCATCTGCGCCGGGTGCTTCGCCCACAAACATTATTTCGGGAGCGAGCGAGCCCTGGCCGGGTACCGTCTTTGTCCGGGTTTTGCAGAGAGAGCATTTTTTGCATACGCTTATCGCGGTGGCTGTTTTTTTCATTTTCACGCCGGCATCGTCATCCTGTTGTTTGTGTGATGCCGCCGGGCAGGGTTGGCCAAGTTCTTTCAGTGTGTCCGGAGAGATTTCAACCGGCGCGTTGTTTTCTTCCGCCTCGTATTCGAGATATTCCGAAAGATTATCAATTACATTGATCAAGTTGGTTGGGTGATTCATTTTTTCGCGCTTCTTTTCTGGCTTTATGAGCTTCCATTCCTTTTACAAACAGCGGGCCTACGATTACGTAGCAGACGCCCAGCATGAGCATTACGACCGCCACCCGGACGGACAGTTGTTTGATCGGGCAGAACAACAGGGCCACAAGGATCACGCACGGGGCGAATATAGCTACTTTTTTCGTTGGCTTTGGATACCGCAGATTTGTGACCTGCAGAATGCAGAAAACCAGAATTCCAGTGAGGAACAGTGTGGCTACCCAGCCCTGATTGAGAGAGAAAGTATCGCGCGGCGGAGTTTGCGAAATGAACACAAACATTGCCACCCAGCCGGCGTTGGTGGTGATCGGCAGTCCGGCATAACCTGCCTGACCGCGCAGAGGATCCTTGATCTTAAAGCGGGCCAGCCGGAACATTCCGGAAACAGCCACAGCTGAAGGCAGAAGCACGCGCCAGACCGGATCTTTTGCCTGAAGTGTTACAGCAAATATCAGAATTGCCGGTGCTATCCCAAACGCGGTAAGATCAACATAAGTGTCCAGCTCGGCGCCGAAATCACTCTGCCCCCTGATCATACGCGCGATATTGCCGTCCAATCCATCGAGTATCATTGCCAGCATTATCAATTGCGCCGCAAGGCGATGCAGGTCGGGCCGGACTTCCTGCATGGCGTAAACGGTTACAAGGATACTGAAAAAACCGGCCAGCATGGCCGCCATGGTGAATAATGTCGGAATCAAATGACGCCAGTTTATAATAAATTTCATAATTAATTATCACCTTTCAATTTCGCAATTACAGTTAATCCCGCCTGTACTTTGTCGCCTTCTTTGACTTCCAGCGAGATGTCGTCTTTTGGAAAGTACATGTCCAGTCTTGAGCCGAATTTCATCATGCCTATCCGGTCGCCCTTCTGCAGTTCAACTTCTTTGTTGTGATCCGGCCAGTAAACGACGCGGCGGCAGATGGGGCCTACTATCTGGTATATCAGACAGCGCGTCTTTTCGCCTTCGATGAGAATGGCGTTGTGCTGATTGACGTCTGATGATTTTTCCGTGAACGTGAACAGGTGCTTGCCGGGAAAATAGCCGAGAAATTTTGAACGGCCCGCAATGGGTGCCCTGTTGACGTGAACATTGAACAGACTGAGAAATATGCTTATTCGCACCGTATTGGTGTTGAGATATTGACCTTCATACACATCTGTGATCTTTGCTATTACGCCGTCAGCCGCGGCGATAACCGCTGTTTCATCCGCCGGTGCCGTGCGTTCGGGGTCCCTGAAAAAGTATAAAAGATAAGCGGACAGGATGACTGTGAATATTATTCCGGCCGTGATCGCTCCGCGCCACTTGCGGCGTCTGGCTCCGAACGCGAGGCTGATCAAAGCGCCGATAAGTATTGTGATGCCGATAAACGGCAGAACTTCAGGTCTTATGGCAATCATTTTTTATCCTTTCCTATTGATGCGCAATTCTCAGTGACATTTCTTTATATGTCAAGAATCTGAGAAATTCCAGCTTATTGCAAATTTCTCTTTATCCGTTTTAACGCTTTGATTACAGCGTTCATATCTTCCGGTATGGCAGCCTTGAAGCACATGTTTTTTCCATTCACCGGGTGCGTGAATGCCAGAAACTCCGCGTGGAGTAGCTGTCTTTTCGCTTCAACCGGCAGGCAGAGCTTTTGTTTCCTGCGGCCGCCATACTGTTTGTCTCCGATTACCGGGTGCCCTATATGGGCCATATGAACGCGTATCTGGTGCGTACGGCCTGTTTCAATACACAATTGCATGAGGCTGGCAAAGCCAAAACTTTGCGTAATCTCATAATTAGTTACGGCAACCCGGCCGGTACTGCCGGTTACCGACATTTTTTTACGGTCATGCCGGCTTCTTCCTATTGATGTCTGGATCCGGCCGCGCGCGGGTGAAGGTGTTCCGTGAACCACGGCGACGTATTTCTTTTGCACGAGACCTTCCTTGAATTGGCGGGCCAATTCCATCATTGCCTGTTCATTTTTTGCGGCAACCATCACGCCGCTGGTGTCTTTGTCGAGCCGGTGAACTATTCCGGGTCTGAGTTCGCCGCCGATGCCCGCGAGGTTGTCGCAATGGTGCATGAGGGCGTTAACCAGTGTTCCTGACGCGTGGCCTGCGGCCGGGTGAACGACCAGGCCGGCCTGTTTGTTGATCACAATAATATCGGCGTCCTCGTAGAGTATGGTAAGCGGGATGTCTTCAGCGACAAGTTCGGTTGGCCGGGCGGGAGGAATGTTTATTTCTATTTCCATGTTGGCCGTGATTTTACGGCTGGCCCGTATTTTTCGTCCGCTGATGGTGATGTTGCCTGATTCAATCAGAGACTGAATGCGTGAGCGGGAGAGGCCGGGGAGGTTGGCGCTTAGCCACACATCGAGCCGCTGTCCGGCGCCGGCGGCAGATGTTTTTAGGCGTATAATTCCGGGCGGCATGTTGTTCAATTTGCATGTTTCCTTTTTACGCGCCATGCAAGAAAAATACCGGCGGCAAACAGGCAGGCGCTTAAAGCCTGAGCGGTTGTCAGTCCGTATATCATCATTCGTTCATCGCCGCGCAGGAATTCGAGAAAGTACCGGCCGACCGGATATACGAGGAGGTAAGTTGCCGCAACGATGCCGCTGTTTTTCCGGCGTTTGTAAACCACTATTAACAGAGCGTAAAGGGCCAGATTGAATAAAGCTTCATAGATTTGAAGAGGGTGCACCCCGAGGCTTCTGGTGTCATACTGTGAGATTCTGCCTGCGTAAACGTGGCTCCACCATGGGGGACTTTCGCTTGGAAAAGTTACGGCGAGCGGGCCGCTGTATATTTTGCCGTGGCAGCAGCCGTTGAAAAAGCAACCCAAGCGTCCGAAGGCGTGAGCCAGCGGAACGGCGGTGGTGACAAGATCAAAAACATCGGCGGTCTTTTCATGTTTTACCCGTGAGAATATGACAAGCGTTAAACACGAGGCGATCATTCCGCCGTAATATATCAATCCGCCCTGATCTATGCGGATTATTTCAGACGGGTTTTTGAGGAAGTAAGGAAGGTCTGAAATTATATAAGCGATGCGTGCTCCGAGGATGCCGGAGATCATGATCCAGAACAGCAAGTCGGGGCAAAAGCTGGAATTTTTATTTTCCCTGCGGTTGAGGATGTTCCAGTTGGCGAGCGCAGAAAGGAACCCTAGCGCCATCATTACTCCGTACCAGCGTATGGTCAGAGGTCCGATATGGAAGCAGATTGAATGCATATTTATCTAAAAAAGCCTTTTAATTAAGATGTTTTTGGTGTAAACAACAGCTTTTAAGGCTTTTTTCATGTATATTTTTTAAATTTCCTTATAGACAATGTATCACGGACAAACTAAACACATAATGAACATTTATAGTTTCTGATCAAGGATAAACATGACGGTTAAATCCAGCGAGACAAATATTCTTATAGATCCTGTTGCCAGCACTAAGTGTGAAGCGTGCAATTGTGAGTTTAATGTCAGCAATGTAGCGCCTTTTTCGAAGTGTGCCTGCCCGAAATGCGGCAATGTTCAGACGGTTCCGGCCAAGCTGGAAAATTTCACTTTGCTTAATCTTATCGGGTCCGGCGGGATGGGCGCGGTTTATCATGCGCGGGATGATACGCTGGGGCGGGATGTTGCCATCAAGGTCATGCTCAAATCTGTGAGCGATAATACTTCTTTTGTCGAATCGTTTAAACGTGAAGCACAGGCCGCGGCGAAGTTGAATCATCCGCACATAGCGCAGATATATTCCTTTGGTCAGGCCAAAGGGCAGCTTTATATTGTTATGGAGCTTGTTTCCGGCACCAGTCTGGACGCGATGATTCGTGATTTTGAGCCGATAGATGAGAATCTTGCGATGGAGATAGGGCTTGAAGTAGCGGAAGCTCTGCAGGCGGCGGACGAGATAGGGCTTGTGCATGGAGATATCAAGCCGGAAAACATTCTGCTTGATGAAAAAGAGCAGGCGAAGCTTGTTGATTTTGGCATAGCCAGCGTGGCTGGTCAGCGTTCGGAAGACGGTGTTTGGGGCACGCCTTATTACATTTCGCCTGAAAAGGCTATGCGCAAACCGATTGATGCCCGTTCGGATATATACAGTCTTGGCGCGACCCTTTATCATGCTCTCAGCAAGAGACCTCCTTTTGAAGGGGATGATCCGGTTGAAGTTGTCAAAGCGCGTTTTAATACAGCGCCGGAACCGCTTCGTACTCTGCGTGAGGATATTAATGAAAAAGTGGAAAGCGTGATACAGCGCATGCTGGATCCGTATCCGGCCAAGCGGTACCCTACTTATGCTTCTCTGATAAGCGATATGCGGCTTGCTGTCGAGGCAACCCGTCAGAAAAGAGGAAGCGGTTCCAAGCTGACCAAAACGAGGTCCTTTATTATCACCAAGAAGACCACTTCACTGATGAAGGGGACCGGTCTGATAGACGAAGAAGATGAAGAGGGTGTGACTTCCACAGGCAGGCAGATAAGAATCAAAAAAGATGAAATGGCCAAAGTGATTCCCGCCGCAATGCAGCAGAGGAAAGTGTCAAAGCCGACAGGATGGATAGTTCTGGCCCTGTTTGCAGTTGTTGCCGCGGTTGGCGCTACAATCTATTTCCGGGCCCGGAAAAAAGAGGAAGTTCGTGTTCAGCGGGAGGCTTCTGTCCTGCAGGAGCAGGTAAAACAGGCTGAAAAGATATGTCAGGACATGGAGCTTATGGCGACTAACATCGCAAACGCGGTCGGCGAGGCCAAGAATACGGCATGGAGCATATCCATGCTGGCAAACGACATTCTTAAAGAAACCGCTCCGGAATATATGTCCGGGCAGAAAGAAGAACCGGAAAAACCGGTTGAGGCTCCATCTGTCTCTACGGACAAAGTGGAAAGTGTTGATATGCCCGATGGAGTTATGTCCCGCGAGGCACTGGAGCGTATGCGGGAGAGAAAAAACAAAGCGGCGCGTAAAGACGTGCAGCAGACGGAAAAACCGGTGCAAGATGAAAAGGAAGAACCCGAGGTAAGAAAGAAGGCCAGGAAGACAGCAGCAATGGCGGAGGAAATTGCCCGGCAGAGCGAACAGGTTCAGGCGGTGGTAGCGGAATCTCAAAATGTTAAAAACGAGATTCTTGCAACATCTTTTATAGATATCGCTGTCAAAAATGTTGAAAAACTTTCAACAGACCTTGCGTATGTGCAAGGAGTGGAAATTGGCGTAAAAGAAAAAATGAACGCCATGGCCGCTGTTAAATTAAGAATGGAAGAGCAGAAAAAATCCCTGGAAAAAATCCGCGCAATGAACGAGATCAAGCGCAAGGCAGAAGAAATGCGGCTTGCGGAGGAAGAGGCGCAAAAAGCTTCCATTCAGGCTGAAAAAGACAGGGTCGAAAAGGATTACGAGAATGTCCGTAAAATTCTGGTTGATTACGATTTTGATAAAGCGGTTAAGTTTCTGGCTGATCAGGCGGCAACCTATAAGGATGTTGATTGCAAGAGCAGAATGGGGTTGATATATGAGAAATATGTATATCTTCAGCAGTTGAAATTATTTGTTATTTCATCCCTTAATGCCCGGCCGTTTAAGTGGGGGTGGACTCAGGATAGATACAGTAAAGATATCTTTGGTGCGGATGGGAACGGTATCAGAATTACAGGTGATGTTGTTGTTCCGTGGAAAAAAGTCAGCATGAAGCAGATGCTGAAGCTGGTGGATTACAGTCTTGCTGATCAGCAGGCCAAGGCGTCTGATCTGGCTCGTCATAATCTTGCCGCCGCAATTTTCTGTTACGAGAACAAGATGACACAGCCGGCCGGAGCATACGCGAATAAGGCCATAGCCATTTTGCCCCGCATTTCAGAGGATGTCGGACGCCTGGCGCCGCCGCAATAATGTTTATCTGCCGGCGTTGTTGTTACCAGTCAAGTACAAGCCCGTCATAAGACATGTATATTGAATCAGGCAGGTTTTTCTGCATTTCTTCGTGATCAATATCGTGGCATATATGCACTATATAAGAACGGCGCGCCTTTATTTGTTTTAAAACGGCAACGCATTCTTCTATCGTGAAATGGGCTATGTGCGGCCTGTGCCGCAGGCCGTCAAGAATCATAACGTCAATGCCTTGAAGTTTTGTGATGATGCTGTTGTCCATGGCCCTGCAGTCGGGCACGTACGCAAAAGTTTTGCCTTCCGCTCTAAACAAATAACCTTGTGTTGTCATCGGGCCGTGGTCAACCGGCAGTGGGTCCACGCGGACATTGCCTATATTGAACGGTTCCGACACCGTGTTGAAGGTTGCCAGGGGCCGGTACAAGCCGGCGGTCTTTTCCTCTTTGATGTAATCAAATATCCGCTTCATATCGGCAATAGTGTCTGCGGAGGCATAAACAGGAATAACACAATCCTGAATTGTGTTGAACCGTCGGATATCGTCAAATCCCAGAATATGGTCGGCGTGCGCGTGTGTAATCAAGACATCGTCAACATGTTTTATGTTGAACGCCAGTGCCTGTGAACGGAAATCAGGCGGGGTATCAACAATAATATGGCGGCCCGCCGCTTCAATATATAAAGCCGCGCGCAGTCTTTTATTGCGCGGGTCGTTTGATTTGCAGACGCGGCAATCGCAACCGATCATTGGCACGCCTGTGGATGTTCCTGTTCCTAAAAATGTTACTTTCATTATTGTTTGCTTCGGAAAAATTGGTGGCGGCAGAGGGACTTGAACCCCCGACCCGCGGATTATGATTCCGCTTTATTGCCCCTTTTTACCTTTGTTTTTTAATATTGCTACCTTTATGTAGTTGACTTCTTGCCCCTATTTGGTCAATATATTACATATAAGAGAGTACAAAAGCAAGAAAGGGACAGCTATGAGAAAACGTACTGGATACCTAATTCGTAGGGGTAAGATTTTTTACGCTGTTTGGACGGTTGGCGGCAAGAAGTTTATGCGATCCACCGGAGAGAGTGACCGCCGGAAAGCAGAGAAAGAACTTCACCGTATCATGGAACCTTTTATTACAGGGGATGAAGTGGCAACACTTAGAAACATTGCCGCCCAAATTGAAGGGAGAACGGTTGAATTAATTAGGCTTGAAGATGAACGTAATCCGCCCCTGACTATCAGTGCTGCATGGAACACCTATATGTCAGCCCCGGGCCGTCTGGATTCCGGGCCGCGTACTTTGGCAGACTATGAGGGGCACTTTGCAGCCCTTGCCAAATGGCTGAAACATACACACTCTGATGTTTTGGCACTGCGGGATGTGACCTCGGTAATCGCCGGCGAGTATGCGGTGCACTTGTCAAAAGAGAGGGGTTTGTCCGCCAACAGGTTTAATAAACATATCTGGTTTCTTAAACAGATGTTTCGTGTATTAAAAGAACCCGCCCGTACGACTGTTAATCCATGGGAAGGGGTGCATAGCAAGCGCGTTGTTAGTGAGTCCCGCCGTGAATTGACGACTGATGAACTAAGAACAGTATGTGCCGCCGCATCCGGGGAAATGCGCCTTCTGTTTGCCATAGGGATATATACCGGCCTTAGACTGGGGGATGTGGCAACACTGCGTTGGGCTGAGGTGGACGTTAATCGCCGTATTATTCGGCGCGTACCGGGGAAAATTGCCCACCGTAACCCGCGCCCTGTCGTTATCCCTATTCATGAGACCCTTGCCACTTTATTGATGGCCATACCAGCCGGCAATCGGGATGAGTATGTCATACCGGACACCGCAGCGCTATACCTGCGGGACACCTCCGCCATGTCGAAGAAGATACAAGAGCACTTTGAAGCCTGCGGCGTAAGAACACAACGCAAGGGCACCGGAGAAGGCTCGAACAAGCGGGCAGTGGTTGAAGTGGGTTTTCACTCTCTACGGCATACCT
>JBFZFB010000201.1:0-22801 GCA_041306605.1 Lentisphaerota bacterium
GGCGGAGCCGGGGCAGAGGTATCAGGCTGAATACAAAGAGGATTTAACAGACACTAACTGGATTCCGTTTGGAACGGTGACTGCGATATACGATTACTGCTGGTTTAACGACACAAACATATCCACTTCGCCATACAGATTTTACAGGCTGAAACGCCTGGAGTTCTGATTGGTGGATTTGCCGACGATTGAATTTCTCTTATCTCTTTCTTTTTAAGCCGGTGTCAGGTACATTAAGTCTTATGACAATGGTTAATGTTTGCGAGACTTTTGAATCAATACAGGGCGAATCTTCCTATGCCGGATTGAGATGTTTTTTTATCCGGCTGGCCGGTTGTAATCTGCGCTGTAAATATTGTGACACGACAAACGCTTACGCGCCCGGCAAGGATGTGCCAATAGAGGAACTTCTGGCCGAGAGCGGAAAAAGCAGATCGCCCATAATAGAAATTACCGGAGGCGAGCCACTGTTTCAGTCCGGGTTCAGAGAACTGGCGTTGAAACTGCGCGATCTGCCGGGCAGGCAGGTTCTTGTTGAAACAAACGGCAGTTTAGACATCTCCGTGGTGCCGGAAGGTGTTGTAACAATTATGGACGTGAAATGTCCCGGAAGCGGCGAATGCGGGTCCCTGAATCAGAGTAATATCGGGCGATTACGGCCTTATGATGAAATAAAATTTGTTATTGGAGACGCGACTGATTATAACTGGGCGCATGATTTTGTGATTAATAAAAATCTGGTTTTTGTCTCCAAAAATATAATTTTCAGCCCTGTTTTTGGAGTTATGGATGGAAAAAAGATGGGCGAGTGGATACTGCGTGACGCGTTGCCGGTAAGGTTGCAGGTGCAACTGCACAAAGTGCTTGGCATAAAATAGGCGGGATGGAATGAGCAAGTTAAAGAAAGCTGTGGTTTTGTTGTCGGGCGGAATGGATTCCGCCACGCTTCTTCATTATGTAGGCAGGAAGCTTGCGGTACCGGAGATACACGCCCTCACTTTCAGTTACGGACAGAAGCATTCGTGTGAAATAAAAATGGCAAAATGGCAGGCCCGCAAGGCGCGCGTCAGGGAACACAAGATTGTGGATTTGGCATGTCTGGGCGCTTTCTCCGCAGGAAAATCCGCGCTGACGGATGCATCCGTTGATATTCCGGATATGGAAAAACTTTCAGATAAAGACCGCAGACAGCCGCCTACTTATGTTCCTAACAGGAATATGATATTTCTGTCGCTAGCCGCGGCTTATGCGGAAGCAAGATCCATAACGGCCCTGTTTTACGGGGCTCAGGCGCAAGACAGGTATGGATATTGGGATTGTTCGGTTGATTTTTTAAAACGGCTGAACAGGGTTCTGGCGCTGAACAGGGGTGTCCCCGTTACTGTTTATGCCCCATTTATCGAAAAAACAAAAATAGAAATATTAGAAATTGGGCTGGAGCTGGACGTTGATTATAAGCATACTTGGACATGTTATCGAGGAGGAGCATCACCATGCGGTAAGTGTCCAAGCTGTGTTGAACGTGATGCCGCTTTTCGAAAGCTATCTAACAGAATGAAGTGAAGCAATCTTCACCACAAAAAAAGAAAAAGGAGACAAATGAAAGTTCCTTTGCTGGATTTAAAGGCGCAATATGCCGGCATAAAAGATGAAGTCAGAAAAGTTATGGATGAAGTATGTGAATCTCAATACTTCATTAATGGACCGAGAGTGGAGGCGTTCGAGCGGAAGACAGCCGATTACTGCGGCACCGCGCACGCGATTGGTGTTTCATCAGGCACAGATGCTTTGCTTGTGGCATTAATGGCGCTGGGCATCGGGCCGGGTGATGCCGTAATCACTTCGCCATATACTTTCTTTGCGACGGCCGGCTGTATAGCAAGAGTCGGTGCTACCCCTGTATTTGTGGACATAGACCCCGTCACTTTTAATATTGATCCTGTAAAAACCCGCCAAACTCTGGAGGCCATGCCGAAACGGTTCAAGACGTTAAAGCCCAAAGTTCTTATGCCGGTTCATCTGTTCGGCCAGTCGACAGACATGGATGCTTTGCTGGAAATAGCGCGGGAGTTCGGACTGAAAGTCGTAGAAGACGCCGCGCAGGCCATAGGCGCGGAATATCCGGGCGGAAACGGAGTGAAAAAAGCCGGAGCCATGGGGGATATCGGATGCTACAGTTTTTTCCCGTCCAAAAATCTGGGTGGATTCGGCGACGGCGGCATGGCGGTGACGAACGACGAAAAACTGGCCGCCGATATGCGCAAGCTTCGCGATCACGGGCAGGATCCCAGATATTATTACAAAGTTATCGGCGGCAATTTCCGGCTGGATGCTCTTCAGGCCGCGGTGCTGGATATAAAACTCGGCCATCTGGAAAAATGGCACTTTGCCCGCCGCAGGAACGCAGGGCTTTATAATTCCGCTTTTTCGGGAACATTCATTTCTCCGCCAGCCGCCGTTTACGCGGAAAGCGGGATTGCAAATTATCACATTTACAATCAATATATTGTCCGCGTCAAAGATCGTGAGAAGTTGACGGAAAAAATGTCCAAGGCTAACATCGGCTGGGCGATTTATTATCCGCTGTCACTGCATCAGCAGGACTGTTTCCGGGCGCTGGGTTACAGGGAAGGCGACATGCCTGAAAGCGAAAAAGCGGCAAAAGAAACGCTGGCCCTTCCGGTTTATCCGGAATTGACAGATGAGATGCTGAAATACGTGATAGATGTTATGGTTTAATTGCTGAAAAACGGAAGGGGGGCAACGGAAATGCCTAATACGGTACTTATAGGAGCGCAATGGGGTGATGAAGGAAAAGGCAAGATAATAGATGTTCTGAGCGATAAAGTTGACATGGTTGTTCGCTATCAGGGCGGAAATAACGCAGGCCACACCGTTGAAATAGGAAATGAAAAATATGTTCTGCATTTAATTCCATCCGGAATTCTCCGCAAGAACCAGACATGTGTGATAGGAAACGGTGTCGTGGTTGATCCTTTGGCGCTTCTGGGGGAAATCGCTGAACTGGAAACAAGGGGTATGACTGTTGCCGGCAGACTTTTCATCGGGGACAGAGCGCACATGGTGTGTCCTTATCATGGTTCGCTTGATGAAGCGCGTGAAGCAAAACGTTCCGATAAAATAGGGACAACCAAGCGCGGCATAGGTCCGGCATACGGTGATAAAATTCTACGTGTTGGTCTGCGTATGGGAGATATGCTGGAACCGTCTTTTCCCGATATGCTTTCAGCGCGCATTGACGAAGCAAACAAGGCGCTTGCTGCCCTGGACGGCAAAACTCTCGATGCAAAGAAAATAATAGCGGACTACAAACAAGCGGCAGTGCGGCTGGCTCCTTACATAGTTGATTCAGTCTCGATGGTGAATGAAGCAGTAAAGAAAGGCAAGTCTCTGCTTCTTGAAGGTGCGCAAGGCACAATGCTGGATGTGGATTTCGGGACATATCCGTTTGTGACATCTTCCAATACCACGGTCGGCGGAGCATGCACCGGCGCGGGTCTTTCTCCCCGCTTGATAGATCAAGTGATTGGCGTTATCAAAACATATACGACACGAGTGGGGTCGGGTCCGTTTCCGACGGAGCTTACTGACGCTACCGGCGAATTGCTCCGCAAGGAAGGTAATGAATACGGCGCCACTACAGGACGTCCGCGGCGCTGCGGCTGGTTTGACGTTGTTGTTGCCCGTTATTCGGCGATGGTTAATGGAATAGATTTATGGGCCATGACCAAGCTGGACGTTTTGGACAGCATAAAAACACTGAAGATATGCGTGGCTTATGAATGTGATGGAAAGAGATATGATATGTTTCCGGCCAGTTTAAGCGTACTGGAACGCTGTAAGCCGAAATATGAAGAAATGCCGGGCTGGCAGACTTCAACAAAAGATGTGACACGCTATGAAGATTTGCCGTCAAACGCGAAAGCATATGTCAGTAGATTGTGCGAGCTAACAGGAGTGAAGCTCGGCATTCTGTCTGTTGGCGCCAAAAGAGCCAGCACATTGAGAATAGCTTTATGACCAGAAAAAACAAGAGATCTGCTGACAATGCAACAAGCCTGACTGCCGCTATAAACAAGGTGCCTCAACATGTGGCGATTATCATGGACGGCAACGGTCGCTGGGCGAAAGCGCGGGGGCTCAGCAGACTACAGGGACACAAGGAAGGCACAGAAACTGTAAGTACAATTGTGCGGGCCTGCAAAAAATTGGGTGTAAAATACCTTACTTTATACGCGTTCAGCGTGGAAAACTGGTGCAGACCCAAGCAGGAAATAAACGGATTAATGAAGCTTCTAATTCATTTTCTAAGCAAAAAAGTGAGCGAACTGCATGAAAACAAAGTGCGTCTCCGTGTTGCAGGGCGAATACATGATCTTCCGGGAAAAGTGCAGGAAGCGCTTACGCAGGTCATGAAAGCGACGGAGCATTATGACGGCGGACAGTTGATCCTCGCTTTGAGCTACGGCGGCCGGGCGGAAATCACAGATGCTATTGTAAAAATAGCAAAACAAGTTAAAGCCGGTACGCTGACTCCTGCCGGCATAGATGAAAATGTCATTGCCGCCAATATGTATCTTCCTGATGTGCCGGACCCGGATCTGCTGATAAGAACAAGCGGCGAAATGAGAATAAGCAATTTTTTATTGTGGCAGATTTCGTATTCTGAATTATATGTTACAGATGTAATGTGGCCCGACTTCAAAGAAGAAGAGTTCAAGAAAGCTTTGGCGTCTTATGCCGGGCGGCATAGGAGATTCGGTAATATCAAATAAAAAGGGAAAGGCAGTTTTTATGGCTAAACTGCGGATAATAAGCGGTTGTTTGATAGGCGCGGCGGTTGTTCTGTTTGCCAACTTCATGCCGGCATGGGGCTGTTTGGCTATTTTGATAGTTATTTCCGTGATAGCGCAGTATGAATTTTACGCGCTGATGACAAAAGCAGGCATGCCAGTTTTCAGACTGATAGGAACCCTGTGCGGCGTTCTTCTGATTGCAACAACATTCATAACGGCGGGCCCCGAACAGGAACGCTTGATAAGAGCCCATTATTGGGAAAATATGGTTTTCATTATCACGCTGATACTTATATTTGTACGGCAGTTTCCCCAGAAACATAACGACAAGCCTCTTCAAACGCTGGCTTGTACTCTAATGGGAATACTTTATGTTCCGTTTTTGCTGAGCTTCTTTGTTCACCTTGCCTATGGCTGGAACAGCATGATCTGGATGGAAAGAATCGGCCCAACCGGCCGGCTTATAATTCTCTATGTTATAGTTGTTGTAAAATGCGTGGATGTCGGATCTTATTTCACGGGCAGAGCTATCGGCCGGCATAAAATGTTCTCAAGAATTTCACCCGGCAAGACATGGGAGGGACTGGCAGGCGGGATGACCACCGGTCTGCTGGCAAGCTGGCTGTTTTATCTGGCGGTTGATGGAAAATTCGGGTCTCTTGCATTCACGCGTATCGATGCTATTGTTCTGGGCCTGCTTTTGCCGGCCATCGGAGTAATCGGCGATCTGTTTGAGTCTCTGCTTAAACGGTCAGCCGGCGCTAAAGATTCCGGAACAGTAATTCCCGGCATGGGCGGACTGCTTGATGTACTGGACAGTCTTCTGTTTGGTGTACCTGTTATGTATGTTTATGCCAGATTGTTCATGTGAATCCTTTAAAAGATTTGTTGAACGAGGATAACGGATGAAAAAAATAGTGGTTCTCGGCAGTACAGGATCCATAGGCAAAAACGCGCTTCGCGTGGTGGAAAAACTATCTTCCCGCTTTCAAATACGCGGCCTGGCTGTGGATCGTGACTACAAGCAGGTTCTCAGGCAGGCAGAACAATTTAATGTTCGCAACGTCGCGGTGTCCAATCCGGAAATGGCGCGGCGCTGTGCAGCGGAGAAACACGCCGGAATAAAAATTCACGCAGGTCCTGCCGGTGTTGACAAACTGGCGGCGCTGAACAACGTTGATATGGTTGTATGCGCCGTTGTGGGAATCGCCGGCCTGCACCCGGTTCTTGCCGCTGTCAACAAGGGCATAGACATCGCGCTGGCAACAAAGGAAGTTCTGGTGTCGGCAGGTGATATCGTAACAAAAGCATGCGCACGGACCGGAGCCAGATTAGTGCCGATAGACAGCGAACACAGCGCTATATATCAGTGTCTCAACACCGCACCGGACGGAACACGATCCACACGGCATGTGAAAAGAATAATTCTGACAGCATCAGGCGGCCCCTTCGCTGATAAACCGGATGTTGATTTTGAAAAAGTCACCACTGAAGAAGCTTTGAATCATCCGAAATGGAACATGGGGAAAAAAGTGTCAATAGATTCGGCAACCCTTATGAACAAAGGTCTTGAAATCATGGAGGCCCGCTGGCTGTTCAATGTTCCGGTGGAAAAAATAAATGTCGTGGTGCATCCGCAAAGCATTGTACATTCAATGGTGGAGTTCATTGACGGCAGTATAATTGCTCAATTGGGCGTGCCTGACATGCGGATGGCTATTCAATACGCTCTTACCTGCCCGGAACGCGTTGATGGCGGACTGCCTGAGCTGAATATAACCGATATCGGCAGGCTCACTTTCCATAAACCAAATGAAAAAAGATTTCCATGTCTCCGTCTCGCCCGGGAAGCGGCGCTGAAGGGCGGCACGATGCCCGCGGTGCTTAACGCCGCCAACGAGGTGGCTGTTGAAAAATTTCTGGCCGGCGATATCAAATTTTCCGGCATATGGAAGCTTGTGGAAAAAGTAATGAAAAAACATAATGTTGTTAAGGCTCCTGATTTGGATGAAATAATTAAAGCCGACAAATGGGCGCGTCAGGCTTGCGGGTAATAATACGGCTGACGTTTAAATAAAAAAGCATGTCATACATGGCAGGCAGAAGGTGGTTATAAATGATGGGTATAATACAAAACGCGCGTGACGTGCTGGTTCTCATGGTATTTTTCGGGTTCACTATATTTATTCATGAATTCGGGCATTTCATCGCGGCGCTGCGGAGCGGCATGATTGTTGATGTGTTCTCCATCGGATTCGGTCCGGCAATCTGGCAGAAGAAAGTAAAAAATATCGTTTACAAGATATGCTGGGTGCCGCTGGGCGGATATGTCGCTCTGCCGCAGATTGATCCTGCTGGCATGGAAATTGTTCAGGAAGCTGAACAGGGTGAAAAGACGTCGGATCAGGAAGCTGAAACGGCTGGCAGAAATCTGCCGGATATTTCAGTCGGCAGGAAACTTATCGTGGCGCTTGCCGGCAGTGCAGGTAATCTTATTTTAGGCATAGTGCTGGCGTGGATCATCTATCTCAGCCCGGCCGCCATAACCGGAAATGACGGACCCTTACGGGTAAGTGTTGACGCGACAAGCGAAGCTTTCGCCGCCGGACTGCGGTCCGGTGACGAAATCCTTTCCGTCAACGGCAAGAAGGTCAACACATGGTACGATTTCAGCGTGGAATGTTTTTTCAGGTCGGATAAATCCAGCAAGATTAATCTGTCTGTCAAATCAGGCGGAGAGAACAGGGATTTGACTTTTACAACAGTGAAAGATCAAGCAAGCGGAGTAGTGTCAGTTCCCGGGCTGGGGGAATATGAACCGCAATGCAGATTCAACTGGATAACGCCCGGAAGCAGTGCCGACAAGGCCGGACTGAAAGCCGGCGACACAGTGGTGGAATTCAACGGCATAAAAATTGCAACATGGACCCAGTTCGTCGAGCTGGTGTCAGTGCAGACGGATAAGGCAACGCCTATAACTGTGAAGCGTAACAGTGAACTTGTTAAACTGAGCGTAACGCCAGCGTACAATACAGATTACGGCAGGACCATGATAGGCGTGCGGCAGGCGGAAAGAACACCCGTGTGGATGCAATACCGCAAACCGATGGACCAGATCAAATCAGACGCCGCAATGATCACCAGATTTCTGAAGGCTCTTGTTACGCCGAGTGAATCCAAGCGGGCCGCAAAAGGAGTTGGAGGACCGGTTGCGATTGCATTGACCTTATGGATTTCCATAAAAAGCAGTCTTCTGAATACTCTTGGTTTTCTGCGGCTGTTGAACATAAACCTTGCCATTGTCAACCTTCTGCCGATTCCGCTGCTTGACGGCGGGCATATTGTATTCTGCCTGTGGGAAGGCATAACGCGGAAAAAAATTAATCCGAAAGTAGTTCGCGGTCTCATCCGGGTTTTTGGAACACTGCTCATAGGTCTTTTTATAATTATAACGCTGAATGATATAATAAGAATTCCACGTCTTATGGGTTTTGGAAAAAAACGGCCTGCTGTTGAAAACACGACGGGGGCAGAATCAAAATCAGAAACATCCGGGATGAAAGGCAAATGAAATCTTCCGCTAATTCATGTCGTGAACGCCGTCAAACCCGGCAGGTGTGTCTGGGTAATGTGCCGGTCGGAGGTAAAGCGCCGGTCAGCGTGCAGACTATGACCAAAACAGATACTCGTAACGTGAAGGCGACGGTATCTCAAATCCATGAAGTGGAAATGCTCGGGTGTGATATCGTGAGGCTCGCGGTTGTTGACGAACCTGCCGCCCGGTCTCTTGCTGAAATAAAGAAAGAAGTGAAAATACCACTTGTTGCCGACATCCATTTTGACAGCCGGCTTGCAATGCTGGCGCTTGATGCCGGAGTGGATGGACTGAGAATCAATCCCGGCAATATCGGAGGGACTGATAAGATAAAAGCAGTTGTTGAAAAAGCGCGTGAACGGCAGGTGCCGATAAGAATAGGCGTCAACAGCGGATCGCTAGAAAAGGATATTGAGCGCAAACACGGTGGAGCCACCGCGGAGGCGCTGGTGGAAAGCGCGCTCCGGCACGTGAAAATACTGGAAGATTTGTCATACGACAAAATCAAGATATCCGTTAAAGCTTCTGATGTTGCCCGCACGGTGGCGGCGTACCGTCTGCTGTCGGCTCAAACCGATTACCCTCTTCATCTTGGCGTAACGGAGGCTGGAACTTTTCTGGCCGGTACTGTGCGCTCTTCCGTGGCAATGGGAATCCTGCTGTCAGAAGGGATAGGCGATACCATAAGAGTTTCTCTTACCGATACTCCTGCCGCCGAAGTACGGGCTGGTCAGGAATTGCTGAGGTGCCTCGGTCTGCGGCCGCCCGGGCCGAATGTAATTTCATGTCCCACATGCGGCCGCGTGGAAGTGAACGTGATATCCATTGCCGGTCAGATAGAAAAGGAAATGGAAAAATACTACCGTGACAACCCGGATACCGTCAGGCCCGTGGTTGCGGTTATGGGTTGTATGGTCAACGGACCCGGTGAAGCACGTGAAGCGGATGTAGCAATAGCAGGCGGCAAAGGTAAATTCGCGCTTTATGTCAAAGGAACTCATATAGCCAGCGTGAGTGAAGCGGATGCAGTCCGCGCGGTATTGGAAGAAGTCCGCAGTTTCACAATCGAAAGATAACGTGGAGAAGCTGTTTATTTTTTGTACACGCCGAACTCAAGACACGCGGTATACACGGCGCGCAGATTTTCCATCGGACAGCAGGGTGGCAGGTTGTTACCCTCCTGTAGAATAAACCGGCCGCCTTCCTTTATGCCGCTCTGTAGTATTTCCTTTGTCCGCGCGTAGCATTTTTCCGGTGTACTGCCGCGCAGAATTGCTACTTCAGGACCGCCGGAGATCTCAACCTCCGGTCCAAGCGCTTTGCGCAGAGCGCCGTGATCGATAGGGAACCCGGTGTCGAAACTGTAAACGCCTAGTTTTTTGACCAGGGTCGGCAAATGCCGGCTGACGTCGCCGCACAGATGTATACTGCGTTTTTTGGATGCCGGTGTTGTGTTTGAGATGGAGCTGTACCAGAATTCATGCAGGGGCAGAATATATTCTTCGTACATCTCCGTGCTGATTAACTGAATGGAATCATCCGCGAGCCAGCCGGGATCGCCTTTTTCCCATTTTTGCCCGTTATGTTCGCATAATGCCTTGTTACGGATGAGTACTGCTTCAATCATATGGCGCATGAACTGCACCGCCTTTTCAGGTTCCGTCCCAAGCAGTATGAAAATATCCTGTCCCATTAGAACAGCGCCGATGGTTACCGGTCCGTCAAAACCCGCGCCGAACGGCGATACTGTTCCCTGGCGGCCGGCATAGACAAAGTCTTTTGCCGCTTTTGTCAGATCCGCGTGAAACGCCAGCTTCTGCTTGATCCACGGGTTTTCCAGCGGCTTTGAAAAATCACGCTTTATAAAATCATCCACATCGGCTTCGGTCATGCACGGAACATTGCTGGGGCAATTATCTTCTTCAAAGCGCACCTTTGCTCCGAAATAGGCGCCGTCGTAAGTGTTTTGAGAATCCACATAGAAATTCCATTTTTCCGGAAGCTGTGTTGATGAATCGCAGGTATGGTTTAACGTTGTAGCCAGATACTCCTGAAAGCGGGACTGCACTTTCATGAGGATCTGCGGGTCAGTGGAATATTGTTCAAAAGTGTACTTTTCAGGATTAAGCTCCGGATTCAAAAGAATGATTCTGGGATTTACGTTCCATCTGAGAGGGACTCTTGTTGGTTTCCTTGCATCATATGCATCCCAGACGGCTTTTTTTTCCTCATTGGTCGGCTGTTTGAATGTAATCATGTCGCTCCTTGCTTAAAAATCATGTAACCCGGAAGCTGTCTCAAAAATGTTTGGGATCATAATTGCACACATTTCAGAGCTGAACAAGATTTTTATTTTGACGCCATTTTTTGAAAATTATACAGCGGTTCTTGTTTGAAAAAAGACGCGTCTTTGATCTGCGATTTGACAAATGCTGTCATGTTTGATGTGTTCGAAAGAAGAACGTATCCATCGTCTTTATTTCCATTTTCCATGCTTTGGATTTTTTGTTTTTGAATTCTGTTTCCAAAAGAATCGAGGTCCATTCCGTAAAGTTTCATGGTGTTCCCGTTTAGTTCCGCCTTAAACAGCAGATAACCCGGCAGTATGGCGAATATACCGGCATCTTTGCGGTCTTCGGGGCCCACCATGAGGAACAATGTATTGTCCATCCGGTAAAGCGCGGCGGTAAACCGGCTCTGCTTGTTTTCCTCCTGCACAAAAAGAACATCGTAATATTTTGTTTCGCCTTCCTGCCTGAAAAAGACAGTGGACTTTGCCTGTGCATCATGCCATGTGCCGGTCAAAGAAATATCAGTGGCTCTGTATTCTTCAGGCAGCCATTGATAAACTGACCTCACAACACAACCCGAGATTGCAAGACAGGCGATGATAAATGCCGGTGCGATAACTGTCCTTTTCATAACTAATCCTTTCTTTTGTCCGGTTCGTAAATTTGTTTTTCCGTGTTGGTGAGGCATGTGCTTTGCGCCGCAAAATCATTCAATGTTGTTCCGGGCGGAAGTGTGCTTATGCCGCGCAGGAAAATATCTTTCGTGAAAGTAGCGTCACCAAGCGCGCGATGAAATTTGCCTTGCGGCAGATTAAGATGGGTTACAAGGTTGGACAAGCTATGGCTTTTTGTTTCAGGAAACCACAATCTGGAAAGCTTAAGAGTGTCCAGAACGGTCCAGGAATAAGTATTGTTGTTCAAATTATTTCTTTGTATTTCGGTTTTTAGAATTCCGATATCAAAATCCGAGTTATGCGAGATAAGAACGCTGTCCCGGGCAAAATCAGCAAATTGCGGAAAAATCTCTTTAAAGGGTGGGCTGTCTGCCACCATTTCGTCCGTCATGCCGTTCACGCGTTGGGCGCCTTTGGTTATAGGTTTTCCGGGATTGACCAGCCAGGATTTAGAAGCCAGGATGTTTCCGTTTCTGAATTTTACGACAGCTATTTCGATGATACGCGCCGTGCGGGTGCTCAAGCCTGTGGTTTCCAGATCAAACGCGGCAAAGAGAGTATTGGTAAGAGGCTGGGCGTGAGAACTGCCGGCGGCCAGAAAAACAATAACTGCGGCAAGCGCTTTTAAAAAAGTCCGGGATGAATGCGGAAGAAGATTTTGTTCAGGCGCTGGATTCATTTTTTACCAAGCCGGCAAATTTTTCAGGTAAATCCTGATTATATTCAGCCGGCATTTACCACGGTGGTAGCAAGTGTTATATTGTTGCCTGTCTTTTTAAGCATAAACCATTGCATGGGACGGCCAATCATTGCAGATACCACGCCGCGAACCACGGAAAACACGAGAATAAATCCTATTGTATATGAAGCAAAAACCAAGCGGACCAGCACCATGGAGCGGAAGCCGCTGACAATACCCGCGCAGAGAATGGCGAGCATGAGCCCACTGCTTAATGCTATACTGCGTACAGTGTCAAAAACCGTTTCCTGCCATGTGGTGGCCGGCAGATAATCGGCGGCCGCAATGGCGGAAACCGTATTGGCCAAGCCCAGAAAGAGCATAACCAACAAAAGCGCTGTCATCACATAACCGCTTCCGAACAATAATGCCGTAATTTTGGTTTTCACAGAAACCGTCGCGTTAAAGAAAAGGTCTTTTCCGTGATCGATGAAACTGCGTGTTACACCATATGCCCAGCGCATTTGCTGGCGGAAAAGATCTTTTGCGGTCTGCGGAACTTCGCAGTCACAATTAAGATCTTCCAGATAATAAATGTGATGATTCTGCTTGAGCAGGCGAAATGAATAATCAATGTCTTCAGTCATGGCTCCTTCGCGCCAGCCGCCGTTTTTTTCAAGCAGATTACGGCGTACCAGTTCGGCTGAACCGCAGAAAACCGATGAACCGCAGAACTTATTAAGAAACGGAAGAATAATGGCGTGAATAATATAGACAATACTGGAGCCCATGATGGAAGCATTGTTCTGCATGGGGTTAATCACACTCCACCTTGCCTGCACGCCGGCCAGAGACGGATCGGCCACAACAGGGGCAACTATGCGGCGGAGAAAATCCCGCTCAGGCAGGAAATCGGAGTCAAAAATCAGTATATAATCGCCATGCGAGTGAGGCAGCATATGGTTAAGATTGCCGGGTTTGTAGCCTATGTTCTTCTGGCGGCGAATTATTTTTACGCGAGGATTTTCCCTCGCAAACGCATCCAGCCGTGCCGAAATATCCGGCCTACTGCTGTCATCCCCGATCAGTATTTCGTATTTTTCATGCGGATAGTCAAAATTTATACAGCGTGTAGCGCACTGAATGGCGGCCAGTTCGTTGTAAGTCGGAATCTGAATTGTAACATTGGGACATGACCCATCCTCCACTGGGACTTGAGGCGTGTGGCGACGGCGCACAATAAGGGCGACCGCTGTTAACATTACATAAACAGCGGTAAGCGCGAATGTGACATGAAGAGCCACTTCAAAAGCCGTGCTGAAGACGGTGTGTGTAAAAACTGCAATTAGTATTTTCATCTATATTTATGACAAAATAGGCTGTATATGTACTGCTAATAGCCTTTAAGAGCAAGATAATTCTCGAAAGAATAGATTTCCCCGCCATGTTTTTACCCGAAAAATAAAGGTTTTCGAGCCAAATCATAGCTTTTTGAGCCAAATACGGCCATGTATGGAGATAATTCCGCTTGTAAATTTAGCGGATAACCTCACGCGCTATCGAACTCGTAGATAATTTTTCTGCGTAGCGTGCGGACAAATCACGTTCAAGACACGTGTTAAAAACTGCAATTAAAAACAGGGCAGAAGTTGAGGTAATTACCCTTCAGAATAAAATTCATCAAGCCGATCTGAACGCCATAAAGCGTATCGCAGGCGTTTACCAGTCCAATCTGCAAGCCCGAAACATCGCCGCCAAAGTTTAAGACGCCGGCCTGGACGCCGCCAAAACTGTCCCCGCACTTGTTGAAAAATCCAACCTGAGCACCGTTGCCTGTGGAGCCGAACTGATTAACACCACCCGTCTGAAGGCCCACCATTTCGGTATCAACGAGATTAATAAACCCGGCCTGCCAGCCTATGAACGACCCGCCGCGATTGCCCGCCACGCCTATCTGCCATCCGTGCGTCTCGCTGACGGAGTAATTAAAAACGCCCAAGTCGAGACCGTGAACGTTTTTGTTTTTCCCGTAAAATAAGTTGAATCTGAGCCCGTACACATCATATTCCCAGGGGAAAAGCTGGGCTGGTTCCCACACACCCACCTGAAAGCCTACCGTTCCAATGCCGACACTGGAACCCTGTTTCACATCAGCGGTTGTTGGTGTCCAGCGGCCGAGTTCCGCCGCGCCGGACTGCATAACCATCATGCAAATGCAACATAGAGAAAGAAATAGTTTTTTCATAAGACGTAAGCCCTTTTTTTATTTGTTAAAACGAATTGCAACACCTTCAACCTTGACAATATCAGAGGAGAACAGGATCCAGTAATGGAAATAACTTTCCACCGTTATGTCAATGAGCGCGTCACCGCCGGCTTTTACCGCCGCCTTATTGAGCGCCGCACGCACTGAGTTGGCGCTGGTTATCGGAATTATACCCAGAAAACATATTCTTTTGTCAGTGGCTTCCGCATTCCCTAGAATCGTATACTTCCTGCCTTCAAGAGGAGTGTTGGATGCCGCTACTGCGCCCGGAAAATGCGCGCAACCTGACATCAACATGGCAAACGCCGTCAAAACCAGCATAATAAACACCCTTATCTTTAACATATGCCTCCCTTTCATTAAGGTTTCGAAACGCGATAAATTAACATTCTTATTTACTACATGTTTCATGTCAAGGTAAGAACTGCTTTATAAACACGGAAAACGAATTACACCTTGACCATTCCTTTGTTTTCCTGCAAGTATTTCCGGAATGAACCGTTTTAAACCCATAATCCTATCAGCAGTAATTATTGCCGTTCTGCCGCTATGCGCCTTTCCGGCAGACAAACCCACATGCGCAGTAATGAATTTCAAAGCTCTGGAAGGTGTTAGTGATAATATTTCACAAATGCTTTCCGAACGTATTTTCAATGAAATCGGCAAATCCGGCAAATATATGATGATTGAAAGAACTCAGGCCGAACGCATTCTCAAAGAGAACCAGATGGCCATGGTGTGCACCGATACTTCACGGGCCATTGAAGCCGGTAAAATCCTCGCGGCTGAAAGTATCGTCATCGGCAGTATCGGCAAGCTGGGAAACATTTACTCAATTAACAGCCGCCTCGTCAGCGTTGAAAGCGGCGCTGTCATTGAAATGGCCGCCACCGACTATAAAGGCGAACAGGAGGGCTTGCTCATCACCGCCATGAATAACGCGCGACAACTGCTCAAGTTGCCGCTGGAGGAAATGCCCGTCACGTCAACACCCTCCATGCCGCAGAGCAATCAGCCGGTAATGCGGAAAACGGACAACAGGGAAACCCTGACTATACCTGTCGCGCAGAATATAAATCCGATAGAACTGGTCTGGATTTCTGACGGCGACCTCGTTATGGAACCGGAAGGCGGAAGAGGTACACGCCGTATTTATACCATTCAGGGTTTCTGGATATCAAAATATGAAATAACTCAGGACCAGTGGCAGGCTGTCATGGGCGCAAATCCGTCCGCCTTTAAAAACCTGCGTTTTCCGGTGGAAAATGTAAGCTGGAGAGAAGCCAATGAATTCTGCGACAGAATTAACGGCATCCTTTCAGGATTGAAAACCGGGGTCAATATACAAAACATGAAAGTGCGCCTGCCGACTGATACTGAATGGGAATATGCCTGCAATGCCGGGTCATCCACCAAGTATTACGCGGGAGATACTGAAGCTGATCTCGCGCGGATCGGCTGGTACCGCGCCAACAGTCTGAACACCACCCATACGGTCGGCTCATTATCGCCGAATAACTGGGGGCTTTTTGACATGCACGGCAATGTCGCGGAATGGTGCGATAACAAGCTGGTTGGTTCTTCACGCTGTCTGATCAAGGGTGGTTCTTATGCAGACAAAGGCGCGTATTGCACCGCTCTGTTTAAGGATGACGGACGTCCGGGATCAAGCGATGACACAATAGGATTCCGAATCATCATCGCGCCTTTCTAATCTGTATACATGATCACGTCTGTCTTACGCTGGCAAGACAGCGTTGGTTTGTCGTTTGGCATATTATCCCATATTTTTCGTTTAAGAAACAGCTTGCCCCGGCAAGATGTGGCAAATTGATCAATCGCAAAATGTGGGTTTATTTCCTTTCGCCCGGATGAACAAAGTGTAAAAAAATAAAGTTATGCGGTCTTTTTTATTGGCAGGGTTTTATGAGGCCTGCTAGTGTCAGGTTATATGCAAATATCAGAAGAACAGGCAAGAAAAGCGAGATTCTGGAAAAAATTTCTCAGATTGACAAGAGGCAGAATACCGGTCCTGCGCGCCATGGAGGTAATTATTCAGGAGGAAACAAATTCTTTGCTGAAAAACATTTACTCCTCCATTCGCAAGGATATGGAAACCAACTCAACAACATTCTACGAGGCGCTTGCAAAACATCCCTCAGAGTTTTCAGTTTCCATCCTTGAACTTATAAAAACAGCTGAAAAATCAGGCGCGTGGGATGATATACTGCAGGAAGTAACCGATGGCTTGCAGGAAGGAACATTCTGCTGATGTTAATCCGGGAGAATTGAGGGATAAATGGAATTTACTGTAGCAGTATGGATGCTGGATAAACCTGAAGAAATAGCGAGAGACCTGCGGATCAACGGAGTTACTGCGGTTGAACTCGGGTCGGGTCTTCTTGTTGACAAAACGGAATCGCGCACAAAAGCTGTTGTGCGTGAGTTCAAAGAAAACGGCATAAGAATTTTTTCGGCGCATGCACCGATTGGAGAGGCGCAATCTTTATCGCTATCGGCATTGAGAGCGGGCGACAGAAAAAAAGCTGTTAAAACACACAAAAAAATGCTGGAACGCTCCGCGCTGGCCGGCGTTCATCATGTTGTGATTCATCCTGGTTCCGGGGCAAAGAAGGAAGAAATTCCGCAAATGGAAGCGCTTCTCCCTGACAGCTTGTATGAACTGATTGAGCTGGCGGAGAAATTGAAAATTAAACTCGCATTGGAAAACATGCCGCCGGGTTATCCGGGACAGGAAAGCGCCAGTATCCGCCGGGCTGTGGAAAGCATCGCATCGCCATGGCTTGGCGTGTGCTTCGACACCGGCCATCCGAATGTTGCAGGAAATGAGGGAGTTAACAAGGCTTTCTCCACACTTCGCGATTTGATAATAGCTTTCCATATTCATGATAATAACAGCACGTACGACATGCACATTCAGCCGCCTTACGGCACAATTAACTGGCATGAGTTCACGGCGGCCTGGAAAAAAATGAATTTCAAGGATCCCATGTGTCTCGAGACAATGCCGTGGGCCGGCACAAGCTGGCGCCTGGCAATGAAAGAAATGACGGCTCTCTTTGAAACTGGTATTGTTAGAATTCCATTCAATGGAACGCACGTTAAGGCGGTATGCGAGAAATGCGGTCATTATCTTTTCGGCAACGAACGCCACTGGTTCTGCGCGTGTAACGGGTAGGAGATACAGAGAGGCGCATGGTTTAACATCATGAAAATAGATTTACATATTCATACAAGTGAACGGTCTGCGTGCGGCAGAGCATCTGAAACTGAACAGGTGGGAGCGGCCATGCAGGCCGGGCTTGATGCGATTGTGCTGACCGATCACAGGCGGCTGGCGCCGCCTGATGTTCTGCAGAGCCTGAATAAAACATACGCGCCATTCCGTATTTTCGGCGGCATAGAATTGACCGTGTCAAACGAGGATCTGCTGGTTCTTGGCGTCCATGATATCAGGCTGGAGCTTGAAGAGTGGACTTATCCGGAATTGCATTCATTTGTCAGGAAACAAAGGGGATTTATAGCGCTGGCGCATCCTTTTCGCAATCACGCCGGCATAGAACTGGATATCGAAAAATACACACCTGACGCCATAGAGCTCTATTCGCCGCATACGCCGGTGGAAGCGGAGGAGATAATATTGAAGATAGCATCTTCCCTTAAAATTCACACATTGAGCAATTCCGACGCGCATAGCACGGAGTATCTTGGCAAATATTATAACACACTTGACCGGGTGCCGGCCGGCGAAAAAGAGCTTTTGGAAATACTTAGAGCGGGTCAGTTCGAAAAAACGGTTTTAGCCCCGCTGAAAACAGAAATGCAGAAGCAATGAACGCACATGACGCCAGAGATATGGAACGGAAATCGTCGGCAATCACACTGTCCGACATGGAAGTGTTCATTTTTCCCGAACTCATATACAGTCTTGTTCTGGCAAATATCATGTCTCCGAGAATATGGAAATGGCGTGATGATCCATGGTTTGCCGGCATGGAGAAACTCAAACCGTACCGCCGGATTACAAGGCTCAAGCAGTACATAATGGACCGTTACATATTCAACCTTGATCTTGACACATGGGGGTTGACCACAAAAGAAAAGGAGCTGAAGCGGTTCAGGGATTTCATAAGCGAAGACACGCTTGCGCAATCCAATGCCTTGTTCGGATATGAGGGCGACAAATATTATTTTGACATTGATATCAGAACTCATTTCGGGCTGGATAAATATAACGGTGATGTAATTCCGTACTGGAAGACGGAGACAGTGGAAGCCATGGACGCTTTCAGGCACCGGCCGGGTTATGAAACCGGGGCAGGCGAATGTGTTTCTCTGGCGACATTGTACGCGGCGGCGCTTTTTCTGATATGCCGCATACCGCTGAAAGACATTTATCTCATGGCCACGCCTCTGCATTCTCAAAACTTTATTGATATTGACGACGGGATTCTTACCAATAACCGCCGGCTTGTCACAAAGAATATGTGGTTCAACGGCACCGCGCTTTCAGCTCAGGCGAGGCGCGCGCTTGAAAATGAACGAGTAACCATTCTGGCTCATGAAACAGGCTGGATTCATACGATATATGATCAGGCGACAATAGATCCGGATGTTTACGCGGAGTTCCGGAAAAAGCTGAATATGTTTTTGAAAACAAAACTAACTGATGATTTGCTGGGCAATTTTCTCAGACACCGGAGCGATCTGCAGAAATGTTTTCAGATACGATATCAGATGCAGGGTGTGGACCACTATATTCCTGCCGAAAAGGCGTTTGCTTATGAACGCGAGAGTTCATACAGCCTCACGGACAGCACGCGGGAAAAACTCCTGGCCGAAATAGACAGGGAGGAATTTATTTCCGGCAGAATAGCCGGCAAGATTGTGCTGAACGATCTGCAGGATTTTGTTCGGAACAATAATATAGATCTTGATGTGCCGGATGACGTGGACCGGCTGAAAGGATGGTTTGCCACGGGTTGTCTGCATCGTGAAGAAGTTATCTCCAGCATACTCCGGTTCTGCCGGGTAAATCCCCGCTTGCCGGAGACCGGCAAGCGGTATCAACCGGAAAAAATGCCTCTGAACATAAACACTGAGATGAGCAGGGAGGAAATCATAAAGAGGCTTGAAGACATAAGGGGCGGCAATTTAATAGCTGACATGGCGTTTTACGCTTATCGCGATATGAAAAGAACAGAGCAGGAACCGTTTTTGCTGGCGGCTATTCAGAGAAATCCTGTGTCTATTGAAGGTTCGAAAAACATGAATCTGCAAGATATTATCGCGAGCGTGGAGTCAATGGCCAATGAATCCATTTATGATGATTCCGGCCGGATGGCTCAACCGGATGAAGTTTGGAATTACCAGCGGGGCGATGGCGCGGAGAAGGCTTTGCTACTGGCCAATATCATACGGTCACGCAAGCCGGATATTAAAATAGATGTAAAAGTTTCACCTTCACAGGTTCTGCTGAAAGCGGATGGCAAGGAATATTCTTTTTCATCAGACAAACAGCTGAACGAACAGGTGTGGAGCATACCGTAGAAAACTTCGATTACTCGTTACCATTGTCGTGATTGCGTGCAAGATTCACGGGGAACCTTATGAAACGCAACGGCCAGACGTTCCAGATTTCGCTCAACACTTCCGATGTGGCCGAAGATTTCGTTTCCCGGATCAGCATGGCCAGAAAGATACAGCCGAGACGCAGGAAAAAATCAAGGGCAAACAGCAGATGATAATTTGTCCAGCACCGGCCGAAAAGTGGCAAGGCAAAATCGGAAAAAACTTTAAGAAAAACACCTCCCGCCATGGCGGCGATTCCGCCGAGGATGCCAGATAGTCCGGTGATGGCGGCGATAAACGCTGAACGGTTTTGGCGCGGGGCGAGTTTCAGCATGTAGCCGTTTGAAGCAATCATCAAGCCGGCGTTAAAAATGCCGTCAAAGAAGAAAACAGCAGGCATGACCGCCAGAAAGCTTTCGCGTGTTACCAGTAAAAAGGCAAATACGATGATAGGCTTGAGAAACATGAGTATGACAAGCACCGGTTTGTGCCCGTGTTTATCTGACAATTTCCCCCAGAATTTTCCCGTTATGGCAATGCCGATGCCGTTCATGCACCAGATTAATGTGGTTTGCCATACCGGCACCTGAAGAACTTTGAGAGAATAGAGCTGCATGAATGTGGCGGCGAACATGGCTACCGCGGACCAGATGCATGAAAAAACAATGAATGTCATATACTGCTTGTGAACAAGAGGAGCTGTCAGCAGCTTAAGAACCGGAATATGAGGAGTTGTTATATTGGGTGGTTCCTGTACGCGGAAAAAGAGGGAAATGTCAATTACTCCGGCAATGACAGCGATAACGGTGATCCACGGGAACAGCACGGTTATTGGTACGGTAATGAAGTATGAGGCAAAAGCGAGTACAAGAAAACTTACCACCCAGGTTATATACATCCAGAACTGCCGCCCGCCCCAGTAGCTGTTAAGAATGCGGTGCGGTATCAAATCCGCCATCCATGCCAGCCACAACGGCGTGGCAAAATTGCCCAGACATGAACTGATGAAAAGAATTACAAGCACCACTGCGAACATGACGTTTATTCCAAGGGAAGGAAAAAGAATGGGAATAAGAACCATGGGAATGAAAAGAAGGCGCGATACTATGAGGGAAACCATAAAACACGGCTTCCGTCTTTTGAGGTAATTCGTGCTGACGGCACCTATAAAATGAAAAAACATTGTGATGAGCGGAATGCCGGCAAAGAGACCGAAATGTATTTCATTGGCGCCAATAGCACGGAAGAAGTCAATAAAAGCCGGGCATGTTGTGCCGCCGATAAAGACCATGGCAAGGCTTCCGCCAATGGTAATTCTCAGCAGAGACCCTCGCAGTTTTTTGGGGATATCTTTGTGTTTCTTTTCAATATTCACGCATGCTTTTTACTCATGTTGCGGTAAGAGTTAAAGAAAAATCGGACAGGGACAGCTCTCCCGGTCGCTTGCGCACCCCTGATAATGCATTTTGTCATACCAAACCAGACCCAAAAAACCATCTTTGCGAAAAACATGTATAGTGATATACTCTAAATCCTTAATGGAAGAATCTTTTGTGATTTAACTGGAAAACAAAATGAATATGAGCGGTAAAAAACATAAGGTTAAAATTGCTGCAAAGTCCGGCAAACGGTCACGTGTGTCGGCTGAGCAGAAAAAAAACCGGATACGGGATGTTCAGATCAATTATCAGGCAATTAACATTGCCGGCAGAAAATACATTCAAAGCATATTGAAGGATATTACAGAACATAAAAAACTGCTGGAGCGACTGAAAGATAGCAACGAACACCTGCAGAAAACTTTAACGGAACAAAAGCGCACGCATAAAGAAGTCGTTCGGCATGAACGTTTAATGGCATTGGGCCAGATGATCAGCGGGGTTGTGCATGATTTCAACAATGCGTTGGGGCCTATTCTGGGATATAGCAATCTGCTTATAAATAAGCCTGAAATATTGGATAATAAAAAGGAACTCATTAAAATACTTACGGATATGCACACCGCCGCTACCGATGCCAGTAAATCCGTACGCCGCATGAAGGATTTCTATAAACCCGCAGACCCGTTGGAGCTCGAAATGCTGAATATCGGCGATGCGATTAAAAATGCTGTGTCCATCACCCAGTCTTATTGGAAGGAAGAAGCCGAAAAGAAGGGTATTAATATCCGAGTTAAAACGGATATCAAGGATGCTCTATGGGCCAAAGTGAACGGCAGTCTATTCAGAGAATCTTTGATGAATTTGATTTTCAACGCCGTTGAAGCCATGCCTCGCGGAGGAACCATAATCATCCAGTGTTATATTCACGAATCGGGAGAAGGTGTTGTTATTGAAGTGAGAGACACGGGAACAGGAATGAAGGAAAATGTGCGCCTGCATTGTATTGAATTGTTTTTTACCACAAAAAAGAAAAGCGGCGCGGGGTTGGGCCTGGCCATGGTTCATGGTTTTGTTTTGCGCAGTAAAGGCAGTCTTGACATCCAAAGCATTCCGGGAAGGGGCACTTCTGTTATTATCCACCTGCCGCTGGCCCGGCACGAGAAACATGAGGGGATGGAAGAAAAAACTTTGAAATAGTCTCTTGTTTCTTCATTATACTTAGGTATATTTGTTTTGGATTGCAAAAGTAGCCGTTAGTTTTGCGGGGGGGGGCGGTAGCTCAGTTGGTAGAGCACCACGTTCGCAACGTGGGGGTCGGGAGTTCGAATCTCCTCCGCTCCACCATCTTTCGGCCGGCGGTCATTCCAACGGCTGCCGAAGGATGGTGTGTCCTCCGCACAATCACCGTTGCGGTGGGACTCCGGAAACAGAAATTCCGAAGGCGAGGCAACCATGGAATACCGCAAACTGGGTCGGCAGGGGTTGAAGCTCAGCGCCGTGTCGCT
>JBFZFB010000202.1:0-8954 GCA_041306605.1 Lentisphaerota bacterium
GGCGGAGCCGGGGCAGAGGTATCAGGCTGAATACAAAGAGGATTTAACAGACACTAACTGGATTCCGTTTGGAACGGTGACTGCGATATACGATTACTGCTGGTTTAACGACACAAACATAACCACTTCGCCATACAGATTTTACAGACTAAAACGCCTGGAATTTTGATCAAAAAATAGGTGTTATTTCCCGGGGGAAAACTGTTAGGATAATAGGATCGGTTTTATTCCCTTTTAGAGTGAAAGTGGAAAATTTAGAAGAACAAGAAGAAACACGCCGTGAAAAACAAATTTTGTTTAATTGCATTTCTGGTTTTTGCCGTTTGTCATGAAGTTAGCGCTAACAACATTACGGTGACCAATTTAAATATGGGCACCATGAATACCAGCGATAAATACATGTACGTCAGTTTTCAGATTAAGTGGGATAATTCATGGCGTACGGATGAGAACTGGGATGCCGCGTGGGTATTCGTCAAATTCAAACCGGAAGGATCCAATAACTGGCAGCATGCTATTTTATCTACGGTCAGTTCGGATCATATTGCTCCGACAGGCAGCACAGCAGATGCTGTTTCGGATGGCATGGGGGTATTTATTCGCCGCGGTTCAAATGGAAATGGTAATCTTCCACTCGCGTATGCGAAGTTGAAATGGAATTATGGCGCGAATGGTTGTAACTTTGCGCGCGGACAGAAAGTTTACATCTCAGTGCACGCCATCGAGATGGTGTATATTCCTGAAGGTTCTTTTTACCTTGGTTCTACAGGAGCAGAACAGGGTCATTTCTACCGGTATACAGACGGGAGTCAGCACACCAATGCTTATATGGTTTTATCTGAAGATGCTTTTTCTGTCGGCAGTTCTTCCGGAAAACTTTACTACGCAAATGAATCGGGATCTTCCGGCGATCAAACAGGCGTTATTTCTAATGCGTTTCCCAAGGGATACAAGGCGTTTTATTGCATGAAATATGAGATCAGTCAGGGGCAATATGCGGACTTCTTAAACAAGTTAACCGGCCCGCAGTGGACTAACCGGTTCGCGAATGCAAACGGGAGTGAACGCCATACCATCTCCGGTTCTTGTACTAATGTGACTGCTTCAGTCCCGGAAAGGGCATGTAATTATCTCTGTTGGATGGATGGATGCGCTTATGCGGCATGGGCTGGATTGAGACCTATGACGGAATTGGAATATGAGAAAGCATGCCGGGGTCCGGCTCTTCCTGTTGCAAACGAATATGCGTGGGGCAATATAATCATTACCCAGCAGGTTGGACATGTTGGAATTGACGGCAGCGGAACGGAGACCCCCAGTCCGGCAACGGCAAATTGTCTGTATAATAATGGCATCCAAGGACCAGTCCGATGCGGAATATTTGCAAGGCCAACATCTTTGCGAAGCGATGCGGGAGCCACGTATTATGGTGTGATGGAAATGTCGGCAAGCGTTATCGAGCGAATTGTAACCATAGGGAACAGCAAAGGCCGTGGCTTTCAAGGAACACATGGAAACGGTCAATTAAGTTCAGACGGCTATGCCACAAATTCCGACTGGCCCGGGTATAGCAGTGGAAAAGTAACTGGAGCGGACGGAGCGGGGTATAGGGGCGGTTGCTGGAGTCATCCAATAATCTATTTAACTGTTTCCCAGCGTCAATCGGCCACTTATATTTACACTCTTCCTCGAGGAGGTGTGGACGGCTGGCGAGGCGTTCGGACGGCACCGTAAAGAATCGATGATTTTTATTCATTGGATCAAAGACTAGATTAATAAAATGAAACAGACACCAGAAAGACTTGTCTCTATTTGCCATTCATTTGCTAATAGTTCCGCTTCGCGCAGACTGCGCTCTGTAATGTGTGTTTTGTTTGCTTTTATTATATGGTTAAAGTTTGTAGAGCCGATAACTGCACAATCCTATTACGGCGGCGATTACGATGGATATGACAGTATCTCTGGAAAACTGATATTGGGATCAGGCAGTTTGATAGTTTTAAATACAGGAGTAACAAATGTTACTGATAAAGACGCGTGGCTGACGGGTATGCTTCTTGATTCGGAAACTTCCAATGCGAATGTATATGTGTATTGGGGCGGTTCTGACGGTGACACTAACAGTGATGACTGGATGCATGAGATTGATCTTGGAGTATGTGACGAAGACCAGATATTAATGACGCAGATTACGAATTTGAATTCTGGTGGTACATATTTTTACCGTTTTTATGCTACAAATTCAGCCGGATATGAATCATGGGCGGATTATACGGAAAGCTTTTTGACTTATTCCCCTCCTGTGTTTGCCGAAGGATCAAACGCGACAGAGATAGGTTATTCAACAGCTACATTGAATGGAAATTTGATTAGCGGCTTAACAGCAAATGTGGTTTTGTACTGGGGATCTGATGCTAATAATTGGGCTAACACTAATAATCTCGGCACATTATCGCCGGGGGCTATTTCAACTAAAGTATCAGATTTGAATGCCGGATGTTTGTACTACTATAAATATTATGGCACAAATGTCTGTGGTGAGGACAGCAAGACTGTAGCCTTTGCGACGAAGGAGTCTATATTTAAAGGCGGCTCCCGGGATGGATGTGTTTCTAAAGAATCTCTTCTTGTCGTGGGATCAAGAGGCTTGATTATTTTCATCAGATGACAAACCTTCTCCCTGCTCAATGTGGTTCTATTGATGGCAGATACTGCGTGCAGGCATGGAGATGCCACGCGGCTTGGGCTGAAAATCACGGTGCAAGAAAAAGGAAGTTGTTTTGGTGTAAGTGTTGATTGGATTGAACCCCGCGAAATCTACCTGAATCAGATTTGCTGATCTCAGAAAATCAGCGACTTCAAGGTGTATATCAGAATCATCGAGAATGATAAAACCTCCTGCTCGCAACCGTGACACGGATGCTTTCGCGCATTCCATCCGGTTGTCGCCGTCAATTATAATAAGATCAAACATTGCACCTGATTCCATGATGGCATCAGCATAATCGTTTGTGGAAGAATCGGCTAGTTTAATGGAAGCATTATTGCCCAGTTTTGACTGCAAGGTTTTCATCCATGCCGCGTCATGTTCCACAGCGGTTACATTTTGGGCGCGGCGGCTCCAGAACAGTGTTGAATGGCCGGAACCGTACTCGAAAACGGAGTAACCGGACAGATCAAGTCCTTCAATATATTCAATGGCTGGATAACTGAACCATGGTATGGGGTTGCCGTTTCTGTCTATGGACTTCCAGAGATAGGCTGATTTCAGGAGGCCATATCCGGCAAGCAGATTATACGTGTTTTTGACGCACGCGTATGAGCCATAGGCGGCAAGAAACAACCATCTTGGCGTCTTTTTCTCCACCCATTTTACTGATTTTCTGAATAAGGAACTCATGGCACACCTTTCTTTCGATGTTTGTTTTCTATCAAACTTTCCTAAATTTATCATTAGATTTCTGGAATGTCAGTGAAAAAATATTTATAGTAATCTTTAGAGATCAAATTGTTGCCCAAAATCATGACTGTTTGGAACAGTGATGCACAGGACGGCAAGTCAATTATTGACGGGGCATTAACCATCCTTTGCCAATTTTAATAGAAAGCTGTATATTGACAGACCTAAATCATATTGGGATTCAATATGGTATAAAAAAGATGACATAGCGCGTTACCGGTTAACGCACGGATGCGAGGTTGGAAGTAAAATCTAACAGTAAACATTTTAAAGGGCTCAATGAAGAACAACGGACTGCTGTGACTACGCTAAGCGGTCCGTTGCTTGTTCTGGCGGGCGCGGGAACCGGCAAAACCCGCGTCATTACGCATCGAATCGCATACATGATCGCCAAGGGCATTCCTGCTGCCTCAATCCTTGCAATGACGTTCACGAACAAGGCCGCCTGTGAAATGAAAGAGCGCATCGCCCGCCTCGTGCCCGGTGCGGCATCCAACGGACTTACGGTAGGCACATTCCATTCCTTTTGCGCAAGAGCCTTGCGCCAGTTTGCCGATAAGGCTGGCATTCGCAGAAATTTCGGGATCTGCGACGCGGACGATCAGCTGGTGGCAATCAAGCAGGCTATGCGCCAATTGAGCATTCCGGAGCAGAAGATCCGGCCAAATGTCTGCCTCGCCCGAGTGTCACTGCTGAAGAACCGCTTGATTCCAGCACGCAAGCTTATTAAATCAGCCGATGACTGGGAGAATATTATTGGTCGCGTGTACGAGCATTATGACCGCGGATTACATGCGAGCGGAGTGCTGGATTTCGACGACCTGTTGCTGTACATGGTGAAATTACTGCACGACCCGAAAATGCTCGAGCAGTTCAGAAAGCGTTACCGGCACCTGCTGATAGACGAATATCAGGATACAAATGGTCCCCAGTACGAGATCGTGAAGCAAATCGGAGGCAAACACCGCAACGTCTGTGTGGTCGGCGATGACGATCAATCCATCTACGGATGGCGTGGCGCCGATGTGTCTAAAATTCTGAACTTCGAAAAGGACTTCCCTAAAACTGTTGTGGTTCGCCTGGAGACAAACTACAGGTCTACAAACGAGATACTTGAAGGCGCAAACGCCGTAATCCGGAACAACGGGTCGAGACACGAGAAGACCCTGCGTTCGGCGGCCGGAAACGGCGCGCCGATCAGAATCATTAAGACCGACGACGAGGAGAAGGAAACGTTATTCGTGGTGGAAGATATTCTCGGACGCGTGAGGGATGGCAAATCTTCGCTTGGCGAGTTTGCGATTCTGTTCCGCACGCAGATACAGCCGCGCTTGTTTGAAATGCGGCTCCGGGAACGCGGCATTCCCTATAATCTTGTCGGAGGCATGTCGTTCTTCGATCGCAAGGAAGTACGGGATGTACTGGCGTACCTGCGGCTGATCGCAAACCCGATGGATGAACTGTCACTCCTGCGCGTGATCAACACGCCTCCGCGCGGCGTGGGAGTTGCAAGCGTGGAGAGGGCTCTGTCCATAGCGGCGGAGAAACGATTGCCGCTGGCCGAAATATTCCGGCGCGGCGCGGAATTTCCAAAGCTACCTTCAGGGTCGGTCGCCGCCGTGAAGCAGTTCTTAAGCACACTTGACAACCTGCGCGCCATGGTTTCCGGTCCGCAAATCCCGGAATTAGTAAAACGCCTGCTAAGCGATGTGCGGTATGGTGACGAGATTGTCCGTTGTTATCCTGACGAAGGCACGCGCACCTCGAGATGGGATGCTATTAACGAAATCATGAACATGGTGGAAATACACGTCCGGCAAAGGAAGAAAGCAACCCTGCAGAGCTTTCTCGACGATCTGACGCTTTCCGCTCAGGAAGATTCAAATGATGAGGCTGAATCCGGCGGGGATCGTGTGACCCTGATGACTTTGCATTCGGCCAAGGGGCTGGAGTTCGGCGAGGTGTATCTTGTGGGAATGGAAGAAGGACTGCTTCCTCATGCCAAGTCCATTCAGGACGGCTACATAGAGGAAGAACGGCGTCTGGCTTATGTGGGGATTACGCGGGCGCGGCGGCGTTTAACGCTGACATACTGCAATAGCCGCGCCAGTTATGGAAAGCGTTCCGCGACCAATCCCTCCCGTTTTTTGTATGAGATTCGCGGCAAGCAACCGCCGGTACTTGAGAAGACAGCCGCTCCGGTTTTAAAATCTGAAAGTCCACGTCGGCCTGTCCGCAAACGTCGAGTATCCCGTCAGCGCAAGTGATGAGACCTCTTCGTCATGGTTGGGCACGTCTCGACATCACAGGTTCGGCAATTCATGGAGTCTCTTCTTGAAAGGTTGATATTTAAATCCATCTCTGCCAAATCCTGATTTCTTATCAATCCTTATTTAGTGTTGACCCCTCTATCGTCTTTGTTTTCTAGTTTCTAGGTCTGACCCTGAAGGGGATCATGCCACACCCGCAATTTACAACTTTCACCCTCCACCCGTCAACCATTTATTGCTTGTTTTAAGGGCTGACCCCAATGCCGCAAGGTTCACGAATGAACTCGTCAGCAAGCTGTTGCTTGGTGATTTCCGGTTGGCGTGGTGGGTGTTGAGATGGGTTGGGCTCAAGCCCAGCCTTGTGAACTGCGGCAGACCAAGTGCCGAGGCGGTAGGTGATTTGCTCAAGGCTAGGTTCATTTTCTTTACGCTCGGTTTTATATTCCTTCTGCGTTGGGGTCTTGCCGAGGCACGAAGCAATTCTTCGGATCGCCAACCGGATCGCATCCTGTTCGTCTTGAATATCGAATTGGTGTTTCTTCATTATTTCTCAGGCCTAACGTTGCGCAGCAGGGGCGCGAGCTTGCGAGCGTACCCTGGCTGCGTTTGTTGGAACAAACTATTCATTCATTTTTGGAGGAACCAAAACAACTGTGCCGACGAAACGAAAGTGAGGCAAGCGATCCCGTTGAAGACCAAGGTATTTCTTTGACATGACAACCACAGTGGCATGGTGCTTGTCGGTGTAGTTGAACGTCACGCCTTCCAGCGGAGACCAGCCCCGTTTCTTCATCTCGTCTACCGCGAGCGACTGAACTGCGACATACACAAGACCAGCTTTCTTGATACGGAGGTCGGTCTTCCTCTTGGAGTCTTCTCCGGGGCGCATCCTTGTGAAGGACCAGCCATTCGTGAACTGAGGAGGAACACTTTCCCACGTGTATGTGCGATCAAAGAAAGCAACTTCTCCGTCACGCAGGGGTGCCAACGTGTGGTGCGTGCCGTCAATCTCGAACTCGGCCATCTGGGGGCCTGCATACCCAGAGAATGGACACAGACACGCGGCGACCATAGCGACAAAGGTGTATCTCATTACGTCTCCAATTGTTCCAACGTCACGCCTGAAACTGCGAGCTTTGCGAGCTAGTTTCCGGGCGATGGTTGGGGTTTCTTGTCTTTCTTTGCGAACAAGTCCTGGATGTCCTTCTTCTTTTCCACCGGCTCTACCCGCACGATTACATGCGTGTTTGTGCCCTTGGCAACGCTGGAGAGCAACAATAGGACGCGATCGTTTGATCGAGTCCGGAGTTCCTGTCCCGACCCAGTGTAGTTGGCGTAGTCGACGTGGAAATTCGGCATGGTCGGTCGGGGGGCGTGAAATTCTTCGTACTTCCCCCTGATCTCGCCTTCGATCTTCTCCCCGGCAACCGTTTCCTTCACTTGAGCCAAGACTTCGAGAGTGTTAGGGCCATCAACCTTTGACGAGGTCTTGGCCTCCTTGACCCACACCTCGACAACGGAAACGGTCTTGCCGATGGTAGTCTGCAGGTCATCGTATCCGGGCAACTCCGTGGCGATGACCGCAAGGGTGGCGCTTAGAACCGCCACTGCCACGATCCAGATTTGTTTCATTGTCATCATCGTTTTGCCCCAACGTTATATGTGTAATACGTTACAATATCTTAATAACTGGATAAATTATTGAGAATAATCGGGGGGTAAGCAAGTCAAAAATCCCATGATTTCCAAAAGCCTTTTATTTATCCACTTGAGAGCAGATTCCTCTGCCCGACGCATCACTTGTGTTTTCACAACAGTGTTTAAGAGGTTTTGTCTTTCTTACTATTTGTCCTTAGGATCTCCATTGGCGGTTATTTCTTCCTCTTTTTCTTCTCAAGCTTGCTCTGGATAGCCCGCAATTCTTGATCGTCTGCGATTGCTTCCTGTTTAGCTTCCAGCGCCAGCCTGTTCTGATGAAAAATATCGTATTGCTCCAGCGCCAGCGTATCGGCTACTTCTTTGCTGACCTTTCCGGAATTGTCTAGGATATCGCGCTCGTTAAACTTCAGAAAAGCATCCAGCTTCATGCGCCAGTCACGCATAAAAATCTGACGGTGGCGCTTTGCCTGATCTTCTGCATAATCCAGATACATGGTGACGATCCGGTTGAGACTATCCAGCTCCTTTTCGTTTAAATAGTTTTTAGCTATCGTAATATCCGCCATGCGCACTTTAGCGCCCTTCCATGAAGTAAGCCCCATGTTCGGTTTTTTGGCGTCAGCTCGTTCGGAGATTAGCTCCGCCGCAGTTTTGCCGGAAATTGCGAAATGGAGTTTGTTTTGAACAATCCTGAAAAACTCCAGTGTTTCCTCGGCCTTGGGATCATAATCAACCGCCAGCTTGTAAATATCCCGGATCTTCTGGTAGAAGCGTTTCTCGCTGGAGCGGATATCCCGAATGCGTTCTAATACTTCGTCAAAGTAATCCGACCCAATATTTGCAACTTCTTTCAATCGTTCATCATCCATAGTGAAACCTTTGACGAGGTATTCGTTCAGCCGTTCGGTCGCCCATTTTCGAAATTGTGTGCCTCTGAGAGAGCGGACGCGGTAACCAACAGACACGATCATCTCGAGATTGTAAAAATCAACACTCCGCGAGACCTTGCGGGAGCCCTCATTTTGAACTATTAGGACTTTCCGAATAGTTGCCTCGGATGCCATTTCGCCTTCGGCGTATATGTTCTTGATATGCTCATTAACCGTCGGCACTGCCACCTGAAACAGATCCGCCATCATTTTTTGAGTCAGCCAAACTGTTTCGTCCATCAATCGCACTTCTAGACGGGTCTTGCCGTCTTCTGTCTGATATAAAATCAGTTCTGATTTATTTAGATTCTTTTTGTTCATAGAATTTCCTTAAGCCTTAACCCGGTTCTGTCAAAAGTTTGGCCCCGTTTTTGGGTTAATCAACGTTTTATCAACTACTTACTGCGAAATGGTCTTTTCGAAGACCCGGACAAAGGAGGGCTCCCCTTTTCTCCATTTGGATATTCAATTCTCTTTAATCATGCCTATTTTTTCATTCAATCTTTGACACTATCGTTCTGATACATGGCATTTTATGCAACACATATTACAATAATCTCAATAACCGCACAAATTATCGTGAATAATCGGGAGGCAAGCAAGTCAAGATTTCCATTATTTCCCAAGGCTTCTTAT
>JBFZFB010000203.1:0-17372 GCA_041306605.1 Lentisphaerota bacterium
TCGTCGGGAATTATGATGGAACAACATGGAGAATCTATTGGGATGGTGTTTTAAACAACAGCAACGCGGGCGGCCCGCCGACGGCAACAGCCCGGAATCTGTACATTGGGGCTGTGGATATGAACGGAGCTCCAGGCCAGTATTGGGACGGTGTAGTAGATGAATCCCGCGTTTCATCTGTTGTCCGCTCACCCGATTGGATATGGGCTGAATATATGAACCAGGGATCAAATGATGTGTTCAATTTGTATGAGTTCATATCGCATGATTCGGATGATGACGGCATGCCAAACTGGTGGGAGCAGAAGTATGGGTTGGACATTAATGATCCAAGCAATACCGTAAGTGATCTGGATGGTGACAGCACCTGCAATCTCTATGAATTCATAGCCAACACAATTCCCACCAACAATTTGTCTTACATGCGAATCGCTGATATTAATTCCACCGATTCTACGAATGCCCAGCTAGCCATGTGGCTTGGCCAGGATCGAACATTCACGATAATGTCAGCTGACAATTTCAGCAGTAACAAAACATCCGTTGGCGCCATATTGCCTTCATTGTCTGGAACAAACTACTGGACAGACACAAATGCTTTAACGCTGACCAGTCAGCGTTTTTATGAAATCAAAGTTACATACGCAACACGAACGTATACAAACACGTCTACATGGGCCATGCATGTACAGGAACGCAGAACCAGTCAGTGGTATCTTGTCTGCGTACCGGTCAACTGGGGTTCATCAGGTTATAATTGCCTTAATTCCACGCTGGGTACTCAAGTTGCACGGGGATTGAACGGCGGAAGCAGTGATGGTGCATCTGACAACTTATGGATACAGAATAATGGAGTCTGGACCCGCTACTGGCTGGACACATCAAAGGTATGGCGCGACACAAATGACGCGACTGCAACGCTTGAAATCAAGCCGGGAACTGGTTTCTGGCTCAAACGTTATTCTTCAGGAACAGCATACAACAAAATGGTGTTTGCCGGATTTATGCATTCAAGTTCCACTCCAATAACCTTCGGCAGTAATACATGGACTGTATTTGGCTGGCCCTACGCGAAACCCGGCTATGACTATGAAGGCCCCAAACAGGGGTGGGGGTTCGGCTTTGCGGGCGCAGTGGAAAGCTATACATGGCGATATGCCGACTGCATAATTGGTGTATACAACGGGACGCAATACGCGATTTTCATCAATACAGACTGGAGGTGGTACATACGCGGGACTAGAACTCTCTCAACAGCACCGCTGCAGGCGGGACAGGCATATTATTATTTTCACCGCGGACCAAGCATGTCATGGACAGCGCAAAAGACAACTTATTGAGGAGAATAAAATGCTCAACATAAGGCAAAAAAAAGGATTTGCGACCAGAAAGACATCCCTTCTGGTTCTGCCTGCTTTTTGTTTTGTGTTATGCATATGCCAGACAAATTTCGGCGCACTGCCGAATGAAGTTGAAAGCTGGAATGACATCTCTTTTGCAAACTGGAAGAGGCAGGATACGCTTAACGGAAACAATCTCTCTTTAATATGCACCGGCAATGTGTTGACAATAGCTTTCAGCGTTCAAGCAATGTCACAACCTCAAGTTGATCTGGTTTATGCAGACACATCAAGTTCAGGAGGAAAGTTCACGGGAAACTACAAAGATGCAGATGTGGCGGCTGTTTGTTTCAAGTTTTACTGCAAGAACACTCTCCCGGCTCAGGCCCGGTTGTATCTCTACAATACCGAAAGCGGAAATATGTGGTATTACCCGATGCAAAACCTCAAGACCGGACAATGGATTGAATGTTTTATTCCTATGGACTATGGGGAGGGATGGCATCTCAGCATGGATCCTACAAATGAAAAATTCAAACAGGATCAAACGGCTGTTTCATTGATCGGTATCCGCCTGCAAAGGAACGGATGGGAAGAGGAGGTATACGCAATAGATGACTTTATGCTCGTCACATCCGATCAACTGCAATACACGTCTGACGGCATTCCTTGCTGGTGGCTGGAAAAGTATTTTTCAGATGCAACTATTGACGAAATTCCGCCTGATACAGCGCCAGGCTCATATGATTCTGACAATGACGGCATGAGCAATTACGCTGAATACCTTGCTGGAACAGACCCTAACAGTGCCACATCGCTTTTACAGGTTGAAATGGACAAGAATAAAAAAGACAAGAACATTGATGAAGCTGGCGCCACCCTGCGATGGAAATCATCCGCAAACCGTATGTATGAGGTTTGGCGTACTGACAATCTGATGGATGAATTTATTCTGATAGATTCAAATATTACAGGAACACCGCCTGAAAACACATACGTAGACACCACAGCAACAGACAGCGGACCGTATTTCTATAGAATCAAAACATACAAGCCTTGATATTGTATATTCACGAGGAAAATCGCAGGTCATTTTTTCTTCATTGCATCAGAATCCATGGTATTCCTGATTTGGTTAACAAGAAAAATGGATTCATCTATTCTATCACATAGAACCGATACCAATTGCGACGTTTGCCTGACCTGACCAATGATATAATTCATTTTTAAAGCCACCTTGCGATTCACAGTGGAAGCACAAGGTGAATTTACGTTCGCAATGTGCAGCTCTTGTGTTGTTAGTTCCATCATTACGTTCTTTTGTTTTTATTTACAGACCGGGAAATTTCCATGTCACGACGAATTGCACGTTGAATAAATTCTGAGAAATCGATGTCCGTCTTTCCTGTCAAAGTCATAATACGCCGGTAAACATCTTCCGGTAATCTTAGCGATGTTATTACAATAGACTTATCTTTCACGCCCGATTTCATCAAATTTACACCTGAAAATATTGATATGATTACAGTATAAATTATTTATACAGTGGTCAATATAAAATGTTAAAAGGATGAACATGTTTTCTCTTTGACTGACAAGCCTTAATTGTCTATACAATCTTAATGAAAAGAGTGGCATGCGCGTTCAGTGTTAATAGAGAATTTTTGGAAATGATAGACATCCGGGCAAAAGACTTGGGTTTATCACGTTCCGCCTATATAGTCCAAGTACTGCGCAGGGAACTGCTATCAGGGACATCCAGCCTCCACATCGTGGCGGAAGGTGATCCAACTTACTCCTCAACCAATAATCAGGTTGAAAACAAGAAAAATAAACGGCCGTAGAACAAAACCATCTACCGGATATTTTACTGTCAATTAAAATTGAAGACGCTATACCTGTACATGGATACGGCTACAGTATGAATCAGAAAGTCATATTGCATTACTTCCATGCCCACAGTATTCATGGACTTGGATTTTTCATTTCCATTCTGTTTTTTATACTTCGCATCAACTGTTTCGCCAGAGGGAACACGTCATTCCTGTAAATATCTCTTTCGGTTTGACGTAAATCGTCTGTCTGTGCGGCTTTTTCGTAATCATACGCCCCGAGATAAACCTCCATATCAACAACAGCAGGATTCAGTTGAAGCCAATACGGATCAGTGCTGTCAACTTGCTTGATTGCTTTCTTCAGACATTCAGCGGCTTTATCAGGTTTTCCTGCATGAAAATATACAACTGCCGCTGTATCGAGAGCGGCGAGCGAATCCCCCCATACTTCGAGGAGCTTTGGCAAAAGACTCATGGCGCGTGGCAGAGTTTTTCTATCGAGAGCCAAAGTATATATCAGATTATTAAGAACACTGGGACTGGCAGGATACATGGTATAGGCTTTCTCAAGAATACTTACACACTTGGGAAGATCACCAGATTGACGTGCCGCTTCCGAGGCCAGCAGTAAAGTTTTCAATTCAATATTCCCCGGCTGATTAACAAGCATGGATTCGAGTACGGAAAGCGCGCTTTGAGCTTTGCCGTTTCTGAGATAGAAATCACCGAGCTTGACGGTCCACTTGATTTCATCAGGAAATTTAGTTCTTAATTTATCCAATACTTCCGCCGTCCTTCCATCAACGATCAACATGCTGGTTTCTATCTCTCCAATCATCTTATAGAATGGCCATGGATCCACGGCGCTTTCGGCCGCATATCTGGCGCATAACATTGCCCATGATTCATCTTTATTCTGCAAACCGCACCTTAATCCCAGCACATAAGCAGGTAATAAACTTCTGGCGTTCTTAACGGCGTATTGCGCGGCTTTTGTCGCTGCTTCGGGCATATCATGCCGAAGCATAAAGTCTCCAGCCCGTGTGATGGCTCTAACAGAAAAACTTTTTTCTTCAACTGCCTTCCCGATCACTTCAATAGCCCAATCACCGGATCCTTTTTCTCTGGATTGCGTGACAATGAATGCCAGCCATATTTCAGGATCAGACGGACACATTTCCCGTGCTTTCCGGACAATATCATCACTGCCATTTGTCAAAGCAATCAATACTCGCCACAACATGGCGGCGTTGGGAGAAAACCCAACAGCTTTTTTGAGCGTTATGATTGCATCGTCATATCTTTTCTGGCGCACCAGTAACATTGAAAGCTCATTCAAGGCCATTGCCCGTTCAACATCATCACGACCGGCACTGACCCATCGCACCGGGTCAGAGCAATCTCCTTGCCCGTTTCTTTCCAACCATTCAATTATAAGATCCTTCATTCCCTTCAGAAACGGACTTATCCCGGCTTTGTTTATTTCTTTCATTTCCTCCGCCTGCCGGAGCATTGATTCTATTGAAAGAGGTGTTTCGTCAGGCATGGCAACAGTTAATTCCGCGTGCGGCAAAAGCGTGGTCTGCCGTTTATCATTATTGATCTGCAAATCGTTAAGAACACCTTCAACAAAGTTGGCTTCTGAATATCTCTGTGTATCACGAAGCAATCTCGGCAATATAGGCAGTTTAAGATAATTGTCTGTTTTCTGCAGAAGAAACAATGCTTCTTCTGGAATCCCGAATACTGCCAAAATAGCCGCTGTTGCGGATGATATTTCAGGCGCACCGCGGAACACGCTGGCGGCGGTATCTGCTTCTGTCAGCGCGTAAACCCCCATGTCAAGATGCATTAACGCGTTAATTTTCATGAGTGACACTGCTATACGCGGCTGTGGTGCCAAGATAGAATATTCCCTCAATGTTTCATATAGTTTTTCCCATTGCCCCTCACGGTCAAAAAACACCGCACGCCTGAACAGCACTTCACCTTTCTGCTGCGGGTATTCCTTCTCTATACTGTCCAATCTGGCGTGCGCTTCACCATATTTTCCAAGCAAGCCAAGAACCGTAGGATACATCATCCGCATGCGGATCGAAAGGCCCTGTTCCTTTTCTCTGCGATCAAGTTCCGCAAGACACATTTCGAAATATTGCCGGGACTTTGTTTCGTCGTATTGAGCCGCAAGAATGTCTTCCGCCAATGGTGCAGGCGGCCAATCACGCGACAAAGAGTATAGTATCTTCAGATCGGTTTTCTCCTCTTTGCTCAAGCTCGATATGCCTGCATATTCATTACGGAACAAGAACCAGAGAGGGGAGTATTTAACAGGCGCAAGATAAAGCATGGGATTGCTCGCGTCTATTGTCTGCAACTGGTTATACGCCTGCCATGCGATGTCAGGTCTGGTAAGTTTGAATCCTTCTTCTATATAAACAGACAGTTCATCTGCCGAAAGAGTATACAGTTGAGATTTTAGTTTTGCGCAGAAAAGCTCCTCCCAACTGCTTCCCGGTTTTTCACCGGCAAGAGAGGCAAGCCGCTGTAGCAGGATGGGATCATTGGGCCATTTGACCATTGCTCCTTTGAGCAATTCCCATGCGGACACCAGATCCCGGCGTGATAATTTTGCATCTATTAAATTAATCTCTGTCGTCAATTCCCGCTGTTCTTCATACATTTTTCTAATTACAGCAATTTTTCCTTTTGCATCCTTGTCACGACCGGCCATTTTCAATGTCTCGTGATATAATGTCTGCATATGAATAGACAATGAGTGTTTCTTGTCTCTGCGCTCGAATTCATCCAGACATTTTTGCAGGTATGAATCCTGCATGTGTTTCCATTTCTGACTGCTTCCTGTCATTTCCTTGAGCAATGGTGCATCAGGCAAATCTTTCCTGATGGAATAGAACAACTTCAAATCAATCTTGTCGTGTTCTCCGCCGGCAGGCAGTCCCGCGTAAATTTTACGGAAAGTGAACCATGAACCTGAAAACTGGGCTGGTATAACATACAATGAAGGATCCTTTGGATCTATTTCCTTCAATCTGTCGAACAGTAACCATGCAAGATCAGGCCGGCTCATTCTAAAGCAGTTTTCCGTGTATACTGATAATTCATCCGCAGTGAATGATTTGATATTGGATTTCAATTTATCAGCGAGCATATCTTCCCATTTACCACCGGGTTTTAATGATGCCAATACACCCAAGTATTCAAGAAATCTTGTGTCGTTCGGCCACTTTTCAATGCTGTATTCAACAAGCCTTCCCATATTCCATGGCTGGTTTAACTGCATGAAGGCATGAATAACTATTAACGCCTCGACAGGATATTCATATGGAACTGAGTAAGAATGGCATGTAGCAATAGTTTTCCATTGCTGCCGGGCTGCAAGATATGAAAACAATTCACGCGCTCTTTGAAGCACCCATGGTGAGTCAACCGCGCGCACTATGTAATGAACTACTCCGTCAGTATCGCCACGCGCGGCTGCCAGTTCCGCCCTTACAATAGCAACGCCGGGCAACATTCGTGAACCTTCCGGCAATGAATCAATCAATTTCACAGCCTTGTCCACACGGTTTAATCCCATCATGGCCCATGCCTCAAGAACAGAATGCAATACCCCACGGCTATCGCGGGGTATTTTCGCGAGTTCTTCCAATGCTTTATCGAATTTCTTGCGCAACAAGAGTATCTTTATCCGTTGTGTGCGCAATTCAGAATCATCCGGCATTAAAGCCAACGCAGTAAGCGAGCATCTTTCTGCGCCTTCTATATCAGTAAAAGCAAGAAAATCCGCCACATTGGATATCATCATAGCGCGATGAAAGGGGCGGTTACGATATATCACAGGAGACATCGCTATAACGATAAGCACTATCAATGGGATCAGGTACCTGATTCTTCCCGCCATTCTCCAAAACGGACTATACATACTGGCTTTGTCGCGCGGCTCCATTCTGCCTTTTTCAAGCGCTGTCTTGATCCGGAGACGCTTGACACGAAAAGCCGCCCATAAAAATGCCTCTATATGCAACAGAAAAACAGCAACAAGCAGAAATACACCAGCCGTATCATGAAGAAAGTTTAAGGACCATTCCGACTGCATTTCCGCCGACACCTTGACCATGAAGCAAATCCGGATGACATTAAGCAGTAAAACCTGAATGATACCTGCAAAACACAACCCTGCCAGTTCATACCATCGAAATCTGAACAAAGCTCCTATTCCAATGCCGCACAAAAAAACGGTTACAGCCGTCCTCATGCCGCTACATGCCTCTGGGACCCCAAATGACTGCTGTCCTGTCCGTAAAATCAGACCATCAGCCCAAACACGAACATTGAGAATGTGCAATACCCGTTCTGACAGCAGAATTGCCAATCTCTGCATTGACAATTGGACCGGATCAAATATCTGACTTGGCAACGGGTATATCCAATAAAACAAAAAAACAGAGAAAAAGATGTCGCGGGAATATCTGGCTGGCAATGCCCATCGAAGACATGAATACAGCAATAAAATAATCCCCAACCATTCGGTCTGATGAATACGGAAAACAACGCCGGACAATACAAGCATTGCTCCGCTTAATCCCGTTACAATCAACAATAACGAAGGTGCTTGTTCGTTTTCTTTATCCCAACCGGCTTCCTCATCGTTTTTATTTGTTCCCCATTGTTGACGAAGAAGAATCAGGGCACCGAACAATACACCGAGTCCTATACGTATCACACTTTCACTGTCACCGCGAAACTGATTAATATTAGAGACAAGCCACACAATCAAAAGAACACACGCAAACCCAAGAACTATTTTTGGATAGACTTTCATATTCTATTTTAAAGCCCTATTTCTTAAACCTACCTGCTTAATATAAATACTGCCGGCAAATGGCATCTTGATACCGCCAGTCGGGCACCATTGAATTTCACTAAGAAATGCCGACAAACCGTTTACGCAGGGTAAATGCCAATGAAACAACAACTGTTGCCAGCATAGAGATAACACCCGGCTCTGGAACAAAATAAACCCAATCGTCAAGTCCGTAATCCTGCTGAATAACATTCAATTGTCTGACTATGTTTATTCCTATCCAATCTATATTTGCCAAATCAGTCCAGAAAGTAGTTGCGTCTCCCGGTCCGACCCAGCCTGTATCATAGTCAAAAGACACAACATGCTGTGTCCATTCACCTACAACTGTATTGGCAAACGCGTATTCCCATATATTTCCGCTGTCAGCGGCATGCATATAAAGAACCGACGAAAGAGGCAATACATCTTCTGCGTAAAATGAAAAAGACAGTCGCAACTCAGGCAAGTATGCCTGAAAGGCTCCTGTTTCAGAAGGTGCCTTGGTATAAATCGTATCTTCTTCATATTGCGGGGCCCCGCTTTGAGCGGCGAAAGAGATTCGCAAGTATGCATCCGGATTACTCAATGTGGCTGTTCCCGTTCCTTCTGGAGGCGCGTTTGTCCATCCACCCAAGCCGCTATCCCAAGTTTCAGGGGTCTCCAATACAGGTCCGCCAAAAGAACAATTATCTAATGACACCGAAAGTATCACTATCAGCAACATTCGCCCGGACAATTTGTCATGGAAAAGATTTTTCATATAATGCACGTTTTTACATTATGATAATATTTGCAGATTATTTATTCATGCTGAACAATCTCCGCCCTGATTGCAAGAACAAAGGCTTTGAAAAACCAATAAAACCTGCCAACTCTCACAATCACAGCCATATTTTTTCTTCAATTACTACCGGACGGGAATCTCAACTCCTAATTTTCTGCATGTATTATACACATGACCGCCTTTCCAGAAAACAGTATGACATTTAGGACATGTATAAAAGGTTTCATAACGGTCATACACATTGGGATGAACTTTAGACATGATTTCTTTTTTATCCACCACCTGATCAAGCGCGACATTACACTTTATACATTTTGAAAAAAGGAAACTATTGGCATCAAGACACATTTGATTGACCACTTCGACAAGCTGGCAAACAGGGTCAACGGAACGGATTGTCAGCAGATGCTTGACGCAAGGATACTGATCGGGCAGGCGGGTATTACGGGTTAAAAATACGCGATCCTGCGCGTTTGCCTGCACAATCAACTCGTGCGTCCTGATCAAAAGATTCCATTCGGCATCATACCCGAGTATTCTGAGATACTTACCGAGCTTAATGAGCATGTGATCCGCCATGAAAGAAATTACCGGCATAATTTTCACTTCAAAATACAGGTTATAATCATCCGATTGTTCCCTGCGCATGGTGCATTATTTCACGGGAAACTCAAGCAATATGCATCTATAGAACTCTCTCTTGCGGGCATTAAGGCGGGGGTGGGGGCACCGGGCCAGAAACTATCACATGATCAAAACATTGATTTAGGCCCTGTTTTCGCCATGATTTCATTTAACCTATGAAAAGATCCCATGCTGACACAAATCCAGTCTGCAGATTGTCTATAGAAATGATATTTAAAATAAAAGCAATCAAACGAGGATGCTTGATAAATCTATCTTTATTCTGTACCGTACATGATTTGTTAAATCAAAAGGAAAGCGGACAGATGAGGATATTATCAGGAATACAGCCGTCGGGGAAACTGCATTTGGGCAATTATTTCGGCATGATGAAGCCGGCTATTGAGCTTCAGGAAAAAGGGGAAGCCTTTATTTTCATTGCGAATTATCACGCCCTGACAAGCGTCACAAATCCGGCAATGCTGAGAGAAGCTACTTATGATGTCGCACTTGACCTGCTGGCTTGCGGCTTGAACCCCGAAAAAGCGGTATTATTCAGACAGAGCGATGTTCCCGAAGTTACGGAACTGACGTGGCTTCTTTCGATTATAACGCCAATGGGATTGCTGGAGCGCTGTCACTCATACAAAGACAAAACAGCAAAGGGTCTATCGCCTAATCATGGCCTTTTCGCGTACCCTGTTCTAATGGCGGCTGACATACTTGCGTATCAATCCAATGTGGTTCCGGTAGGCAAAGATCAAAAACAGCATGTTGAAGTAACGCGCGACATAGCAATAAAGTTCAACAATCAATATGGCGACACATTTACCATCCCTGAACCGTCAATAAGGGATGATGTGGCTTCTGTTCCCGGCTTGGACGGACAGAAAATGTCAAAATCATATAACAACCATATTGAGATATTTGGACCAGAATCAGAAACAAAAACCCGGATCATGCGCATTGTGACTGACAGTAAAACGCTTGAAGAATCCAAGGATCCCGCTACATGTAATGTATTTTCATTGTACCGTCTTTTTGTTGACGGTTCAAAACGCAAGGAAATGGAGGATCGCTACAAAAAAGGCGGTTTTGGTTATGGCGAAGCCAAGAAGGCTCTATTTGAAGTCATGTGGAATTATTTTGACGCATTTAGAGCAAAACGCAGAGATTTACAGAAGGATACCGGTTACGTGGAAAAAATTCTGACGAAGGGTGCGGAAAAAGCGAGAGCAGAAGCAAGGAAAACACTTGGAGCGGCACGAAAAGCCATGGGGCTTGATTGATTTTACGATACAACGAAAGGGCATTAACTAATGGTACAGGACGAATACAAAGTTGATCTTGAAGTGTTTGAGGGCCCGCTTGATCTGTTGTTATATCTGATAAAGAAGGAAGAAGTAGATATCTACAATATTCCCATAGAAAAGATAACAACCCAGTATATGGAATATCTTAATTTGATGCGGATGCTGGATTTGAATATCGCAGGTGAATTTATTGTCATGGCCGCCACTTTAATGATGATAAAAAGCAGGATGCTTCTGCCGGCGGAAGAACGCGGGGAACTGGAACAAGAAGAGGATGATCCACGATGGGATTTGGTACGTCAACTGGTAGAATACAAGAAATTCAAAGATGCCGCAAATCATCTCCAGTTGCGTGAAATGCATCAGGAAAACGTTTTCGAGCTTGGCAACGTGGGAATTGTGCTTGAAGCCGAAGATCCGGGCCTCATTCTTAAGGATATCAGCTTATTCGACCTGATTGCAGCATTTAACGACGTTCTTAAAAGAGCAAAACCTGAAGAGATTATTGAAATTATTGGCGAACATTTCACAGTAAGCGATAAAATTGATATGATTCTCAAACTAATAAAATGCAGAAAGGATGTAAATTTTTCATATCTTTTCAAAGACACATCACCTCGCCAGGAAATCATTTGCACATTTCTGGCACTGTTGGAGCTTATACGGTTAAGACAGCTAAGCATAAGGCAGGAAAGTCATTTCGGAGAAATAATCATTATGGACGTTAACAGTAATGAGATTGAACAGGAAAACCAGAATGTGGAAATTGAACAAACTGAACCGGAAAGTTTGAATGTGGAAATTGAACAAACTGAGCAGAAGGAAGAAGGGAGAATAGAAGAAAATGTCTAATGCTGACGTTGCGCCAGAATTAAAGCAGATAATTGGAGCTTTGATATTTGGGGCCGACCGTTCGCTGACCATCAAGGAAATCCGCTCATGTCTTATAGATGTGGCGCGCACCGGTGAGGAAGGCACTGCGGTTTTCGCCAAAATCAAGGATGACGATATCAAGACAGCGGTTGACCAGCTTCAGGAGGAAATACGGCAACGGCACTTGGGCTTTTTCCTGACAGAAGTAGCGGGAGGTTACAAACTACAGAGTGATCACACCTGCGGCAAGTGGCTGAAGCATCTTCTTGACGCAGGAAAGCCGAACCGCCTTTCCATGCCGGCTCTTGAGACTCTGTCCATTATCGCTTATCGTCAGCCTATAACAAAGGCTGAAATTGAGAACATCCGTGGTGTTACTGTGGACCACGTCATCAAGGCACTGCTTGAAATGCAGCTTATCCGTATAGCCGGCCGCAGTGATTTGCCGGGGCGTCCGTTTCTTTACAGAACAAGTCACGCGTTCCTGGAACATTTCGGCCTCAAAGACTTGAACTCTCTGGATGATATGGAGCCATTATTAAAAGTGAAATCCGATTATACAGAAAGTACGGCTCAGGTCGAAAACGAACCATTAGAACAGTCTGAAGAAAAAACACAACAGGAAGAAAAAACAACTGATACGGAAGATTATGTTAATGAATCTGAACATATTGAGACGGAAAATTGATATTCTGGATGCCAAGATTGTTCGCCTTCTTAATGAACGTGCCAGAATTGCCACAATCATAGGCGAAGAAAAGCGCAAAAAGAATATTAAGGTTCGAGACACATCGCGTGAAATGCAGGTGTTAAAAAGGGTCACTATTCTGAATAAAGGGCCATTGCCCGATAAACTGCTCGAGTGGATATACAAAAGAATCATAAACGCATGTTCCAAAGTGCAAAAAGACGGTAACTGTGAATAAGTTTGTTAAAATTTCCAATGATTGGATCAAGACATTGCGTTTCTATGAGCCGGGCAAACCGATCGAAGAGGTTGCCCGCGAGCTTGGATTCGATTGCCTTGACGACATCATCAAAGTGGCATCTAATGAAAACGCTTTAGGGCCATCTCCTTTAGCTTTAAAAGCCATAAAAAACAGCGCGAAAAACATGCACCGCTATCCTGACGGCGACGCGTATTATTTAAAAAGAGCACTGGCCGAAAAACTGGATGTTACTCCAAGCCAAATTCTACCTGTCAACGGCAGTAATGAAGCTATAGTTCTTTTGGCACACGTTTTTCTGGGCCCGGGCAAGGGCATTATCATGGCTGACCGCGCGTTCGTGGTATACAAACTTATAGCATTAAGTTATCAATCAAATGTAACGGCTGTGGTAATGAAAGACTTTACGCACGACCTCGACGCCATGCTTGAAGCGATAACAGATGAAACAAGAATTATATTCATCTGCAATCCGAACAATCCTACAAGCACTATGGTCGACTCGAAAGCCATAGATAGATTTATGAAAAATGTTCCAGACAACGTGATTGTCTGTTTTGATGAAGCATATATTGAACTAATGCCAGTGGAAAAACAGCCGGATACACTGAAATACGTCAGAGACAACAACAAAAATGTTGTAATTCTGCGCACATTCTCAAAATCATACGGATTGGCGGGGCTAAGAATAGGATATGCAATTGCTCATGAAGATTGCATCAATCTTCTTAACAGAGTAAGACAGCCTTTCAATGTTAACGCAATGGCAATGTCTGCGGCTGTAGCGGCGCTGGATGACGATAAATATGTTGAACGGACAAGGAAATTAGTTAGCAGGGGCATTGTATATATGACAGCCCAATTAAAAGAAATGGGTTTAGATTATGTGCCACCATCGGCGAACTTCATACTGGTCAAAACCGGCAAAGGACGGGAGGTATTCTCAGCCCTTCAAAAAGAAGGGGTTATAGTCAGGCCGATGGATATTTATGGGTTGCCAGACTATGTAAGGATTACCATAGGCACTTCATCTGAAAACAAAAAAACAATTAACGCAATGAAGTCGGTTCTGCATAAATGAAGGACTTTTACAGCTTATGACTAATAAGGTTATTGTAAAGCCCTGTAAGGGAGTATCCGGCTCGATTGAAGTACCTGGCGACAAGAGCATTTCCCACCGCCTTGCTTTACTTTCAGGCTTGGCATCAGGAACATCCGAGATCAGAAACTTCCTTTTATGTGAAGACTGCCTGAACACCCTTAAAGCGGTGGAAAGTCTAGGCGCAGTTGTAAAGAGGTGCGACAACAAGATAGAAATAACAGGCACTAACGGTATTTTCAAAAAACCGGAAGGTGTTCTTGATCTTGGCAATTCTGGAACAGGCATGCGCCTGCTGGCCGGTTTGCTCGCAGGCCAGAATTTCATTTCTGAGATGACGGGTGATACTTCACTCTGTTCACGTCCAATGGGCCGAATAAAGAAACCTTTGGAATTAATGGGAGCCCGGGTGGAGTTAAGCGGAGACAAAGGATGTGCTCCAATGCGCGTCATAGGCAGCAAACTGCACTGCATAAATTATGTTTCACCTGTGGCGTCAGCTCAAGTTAAATCCTGTATACTGCTGGCCGGTCTTTATGCCGAAGGAGAAACTTTAATTGAGGAACCGTCACCGAGCCGCGATCACACTGAAAAACTTTTTGCCGCGCTCAACATACCTTTGCACATTGAAAAATTATCTGTAAGTGTCAGAGGTACCGGCGGTAAGCCTCTATCTCTGCCTCCCGGAAACTGGGTCGTTCCCGGTGATTTTTCTTCCGCCGCATTCTGGATGACAGCCGCGTCTGCCAGGCAGGGAGACATCTTGGTGCTTAATAACGTAGGAATCAATCCTAGACGGACCGCTTTTGCTGACGTACTGCGCAGAATGGGAGCCATGGTAGAGATAACAAACAGCAACACAGGCAAGTGGGAGCCAACAGGCACCATTAAAATCACGGGAAATACGCTTCAAGGCACCGAGGTGATGGGCGATGAAATCGCTAATCTTATAGACGAATTGCCGCTTGTGGCTGTTGCCGGAGCTCTTGCACGGGGAAAAACCATTATCAAAAACGCTCAAGAACTGAGAGTAAAGGAAACAGACCGCATATCAGCCATGGCCTCCAATATGCGCGCTGTTGGAGTTATGGTTGAAGAAAAACCGGATGGCATGATCATAGAAGGATGCCAGAGAATCAGGGGCGGGGTAACAGTAGACAGTTTCGGCGACCATCGCATAGCAATGGCCATGGCTGTACTGGCTATGTTTGCTGACGATAAAATAACGATAAAAAATATTTCCTGCGTTGACACATCATACCCGGGATTTTGGAAAGATTTACTTAAAATTGTCAAAAAGTAACAATACATCTATGCGTAATTGTCGTGTAACCACAATAGACGGACCATCCGCTTCCGGCAAATCAACCGTTGCCAGAGGTGTCGCACGCAAAATAGGGTATCTCTACGTGGATTCAGGCTCTCTTTACAGGGGTATTACATGGCGAGCATTGCAGAATCGTATAGACACAAGCAATGCCAAAGCAATGGCCGGACTGGTTAAAAACATTAAGACGAAGTTCTTTATAAAACAGGGAGCTGTGTGTTTTGCAATGGATGACAAAGTACCGGGCAAAGAAATCCGGACACAGGAAATAAACGATAATGTCAGCAAAGTGGCCGTGTTTCCTTTTGTAAGAAAAAAAGTTGTTTCATGGTTAAGGAGCATGACTAAGTTCGGCAACCTTGTTGTTGAAGGCCGGGACATCGGGACAGTAGTGTTCAAAAATGCCGGATACAAATTCTATTTGGACGCAAACCCGTCTATAAGGGCTCAGCGCAGACATGCGGAAATGAAAACCATGCTGGCAAACTGGAATCGATCTCCAATCCGCAAATCGTCAAGCCCCAGTCTCGCAGAGGTGAAAAAATCACTGAAGAAACGCGATATAGTGGACAGCACCAGAACAACCGCGCCGTTAAAAGCAGCCCCGGATGCAATGCGTATTGACACTTCCGGCTTGTCGATTGAAGAAGTTGTTAATGTTATAGTATCAGCAATCGAAACTCATACCCCGGCATAAACACAGATTTTACGATTGCATACCAGCGCCAGTGGTACTATCATGCGTTAATATTTAGTTTAAAAAAGAAAGCATCATATGCCCAAAGAAGACGCTATTGAAATGACAGGAACCGTGTTGAAGGTTCTGCCGGCTACAATGTACATGGTGAGACTTGAAAACGGTCATGAACTGCTTGCTCATATCTCAGGAAAAATGAGAAAACATTTCATCAGAATAACTGTTGGCGACAAGGTAACTGTTGAAATATCACCGTACGATCTGACGAAGGGCCGAATAACCTATCGCCACAAAAGCTGACAGATGTTCCTGTTGATCCACCCCGGTAAAACATCATGTTAAACCGAAAAGCTTAAGAGCATTCAGGAAATCATGCGGTAACGGCGCTTTTGTTTTTATCCTCTGCCCCGTGAATGGATTGGTAAATTCCAATGCGGATGAATGAAGCATCTGGCGTGTCAACATCATGGTTTTAGGCAATATGACGGATACTGCGTATTGCCGGTCTCCCAAAACAGGATTACCGGAATAAGCCAGATGTTTCCGTATCTGGTGCGTGCGTCCTGTTTCTATAGTGACAATAACATGACTGGCTGTTTTATTGCTGTCAACAGTACGCACATGCGTAACGGCATATTTTCCATCAATCGGTGTTTTTATAGTTTGCACTTTACCGCCGCTCATAAAACCCGAAATCAAAGCATGATATACTTTATTAACAGCTTTGTCCCGGAAAACATGAGTGATTTTCTTGAAAGCATCACTGCTTCTTGCCAACAGAAGACATCCTGACGTGTCCCTGTCCAGCCTGTGCGCTGACAACAAAGCCGGCTCATTGAATTGCTTTCTCAAAAGCTCTTCAATGCTGGCTGGTCCGTTAGACAAAATTCCCGGCGGCTTATTTACAACAAAATAGTTTTCATCCTTATGAAGAACAGTCAATTTGACAGGGTTTTTGACAGGAGCTTCCATGTGTATAACCTCAATTAAATCGCCGGAAAGCAGAATGTGGTGGGCCATCCATACTCTCTTTTTATTCACATAGACGTTCCTGGCATCCAGCAGACGCTTGGCTTTTTTGTTGGATATATTAAGTTTTTTCGCAAGAAAAGCCAAAAGGCACAGAACTGCATCCGTACGCGAAGCTTTTAATCGTGTTATTTTCATTATTTAACCTTACAATTTGCCAAAAGATATTCGACTATGATACACATTGTTTAAATTATTAACACAGAATTCATATGGAATTACAGGAACATTTAAAACGTAAAAGTGATTTAGAGCTTGAGGAATGGTTCCTCTCGGGGTTATCAGACCGGAATTGCCCCGTGACGGAAATGCTGGAGGTTGTATTCTTTTTAGAATCCCACGGCAACAGGGAGCGTGCTATGACATGGGCAGATCTCCTTCAGGATGCCATTTCAGAGCGTAAAGAAATACTACCCATGATAGATCTTCTGGATCTCAAGAATAATTGGATCACAACGGCTCCCGATCCTGCTTTCCGGGACATATGCAAAAAAAACGTCAGCACAATGCTGAACGACCGTATCGGTCTGGCTTTTGTGAAATCAGTTGGTTTTGACAATAACGAAATTGATACCAAAGAATGTTTACGCCGTTTAAAGATATTAATAAATCTTAAAGATGGAACTCTGTGCAGTGA
>JBFZFB010000204.1:0-19484 GCA_041306605.1 Lentisphaerota bacterium
AAGGCGAACTGCATATTCATATCAAGGAAAACAACGCGATGTTTGAATTCCGCAACATAATGGTGACATCAAAGCTCATAGAAGGCACGTATCCCAATTACAAACAGGTAATTCCTTCTCAGTGCGAAGAGCGCGTGACAGTTGAGCGGGAGACACTACTGACGGTATTGCGGCGCGTTTCTGTTTTCACCACAGACAAAGCAAAAGCGGCGAAGATAACTTTTACCAAGAACAAGCTTACTGTGACCACCAACACGCCGGACGTCGGCGAAGCCACAGAAACGATACCGATAAAATATAGCGGGAAAGAAATATCGGTCGCGTTCAATCCTGAGTTCATGATGGATCCGCTGAAGAACCTGGTGACGGATGAGATATTTATTGAGCTTACCGATGACATGAGTCCGGGTGTGATAAAGTGCGACATTCCGTTCCTTTATGTTCTTATGCCGATACGGATTACATAGCGCGCTTTGACGGACAACGGCTTTTCTAAAACACCTGCCGGATGGTGTAACGGTAGCACAACAGACTCTGGATCTGTTTGTCTAGGTTCAAATCCTAGTCCGGCAACCATTTGAAGAAGCTCTAGTTATTATTCAATCGCGTTTAGGATGTCCCGGCCCGGCGGTTATAAATTCTATCTTGCTACTTGATTTGTCACGGTTCTTGCGACATGCTGCTAGTTGCAACACAATGCAACATCGCTAATTCATGACGGAAGTGGTTCTCTTCATTTTCGATGTTGTCGAGTGAAGCTGCGGATTGATTTCTGTGCAGCAGATGATATCTTGGGTAGAAATTCGTGGCTAAAAAAGCATCAAGGGAACAGATAATGGTCAGACAGAAGAAGAAAAAGGACGCTCTCTCGCATTTGGAATTTCATGAGGGAGATAAAGTTCTCCAAGAACTCCTGAAACGGCATCCTGAACTTTCCGAAGAGGCGGAGAAGATGGCGGAAAGCGTTATCACCGATGCCTCCGTCAAAGAGATTATCGAGGACATGAAACGCCGAAAAGAAGCCGGTTCTGAAACGGCGGCGGAGAAGATATGTCTGGGCATTGTCCTGGGTCTGTACAGGGTGAAAGACGCTCAAAATGATGGCGCCATGGGGTGGGCCCCGGATTTTCCCGCCGAGGCGGCGGGAAAGGCCATCTCGGACTTCATTGAACTATTTCCACAAAGCCGGAGATTTACTGTTGGTGCAAAGCTTCTGACGGAATTGAAATCGCAAGCCGGAGAATGGGTGAAAATGCTGGAGCGGGTCGTTCAACAGGCATCGTTGAGATCCCCGGTCGTCGGTTCTTCATGAAGCAGTTTTGCTTTCTGTACGCGATAATTAAATCCAGATAGTTTCCTGTATCGTTCACACAGGGCTTTCACTTGTTTCCGGAAGGTAACTGTGTTATTCCGAAATTCGGACAGTTCTTTGAGCTTGCCGAGCTTTAGAACCGCCGCGTCGTAGAGTTTGGGTTGCTTCATTTCAATAAATGATTCGACTTCGCGCCAGACTTCTGTCTCTCGATTCGCCAGCGCCTCCATCTCTTCCACATGTCTTCTACGCGCTTCCTCTTTCTGACACCGGTCGCGTTTATTCTGAATCACTTCCATTCGGATCAGCAATTGGCTGACGGATCGCCGCACTCCTTTCACGTCCGGTTGGCTGGGCGCAAAGGAGATCAATCGTTTCTTTAGTTCCACGGAGGTCGATGTGTCGCCATTCGCAATACGGCAGAGGAAAACGTCACATTCTTTCCGCGAGAGTTGCCCTACGAGCGAATGGAAATCCATCTCCGGCGTGTTTTCCAATTCCGCACTGACCCCGGATGCGGCCTCTACAAGGCACGGTGCAATGTCAAACAGGTCCAGAAATCGCTTCAATGCAGGAGATAATTGCCTGAGCCCTGGCGGAACAACCGGCGGCTCCGGCGATTTCGATGTGCCTCGCCGGGAACGCGGGACAACGTCTCCCCTCATTGAAATCGCCTTCAGCCATGCCAGATACAAGAACCGGTAGTCACCTTGGAGCAAGTCGTTCCTAAGGGATATCAAGCCGGACAGGGAACCATCACAGTCAACCCACGGGCCCTCCTCTTCGTTCAACGCGATATCCAGAACATCGAAGTCGTCTACGGTCTTAAACGATATCAGATCATCCACACAGTGAGATTCAACGGCCTTCGCATTCAGTAGTCCTGTTGGAAATCGAAACATCAACCGGCGACTGCCCCAGTTAGCCATGTAGAGATGCGCATCAAAGAACTTTGTCAGAACACTTTGAGGATCATGCTTGAAGTCGCCCCATTCGTATGTCACAACGGCCCGGCTCGACGACACGTCAATGTGACTGGATAACCGGCCAACGGCTTCCTGTTCGCTTTCCGTCAGCAACCGATCAACAGTTTGCCATTCATAGTATTGGTATTCACTCATAGTGTCTCACGGCTCTTGTTTATCTCGCTCTTCCGTGCATCCAACGCCCGTTTCTGCGCAACGGTGGCAATCCGGCGGGCTGTTGCAAGGTTCTTATCGCGATCATATGAGCCAAACTCATCGATTATTTCCTTCACACGGTTAACGTATATGTCAGGCGACGAAACGGTCGAAAGGCATTTGAACCATGTGGGGAGCACCGTTCTCCAGTCTACTCCGAGTTGCCATGAGCCGCCTTCGTCAGCAAAAAAGACGACATCATCCAGGCATTCGTCAATGTGACGAAGCAACCCGACAATTATGTCAATGGCTTCAAGCGTCTTACCGGGAGATCCCTTTATTGACTCGGTGACGCATCTGTCCAACAGACGATGACATTCCGCTATCCAGGCTGTTGTTCCTTTTGACATCTCCGTGCAGTTCTTTGAATTGACGGCAAAAGATTCATAGTAATCGCCGCGTAAACTTGCCTTCTCAAACACCTTCACCTCGTCGAGCAAATCGGCTTTACCGTCGGTATCTTGACAGATGGTCTTAGGATCAATATATTTTCTCACAAGGTTGGTCAGTTTCGATTGGGGTAACAGGTCGAACGCTCCATCGAGCATGAGATAGATGTGCTTGTTCCCAAGCCGGCGAATGGCAGTTCTGAGTTTGCCGCGATCGATCATAAGCCTCATCATAATCATTGCCCTCTTACCCATCGGCGATACGCCTCTACCCAATCTGATCCGAATGGTTTTGGGGTCGGTAACAGCAGATCGAGAAGGGGAATTCTCTGCCGCTCGCGACCGCGGTGGCAAACGGCTACGATCTCCTCGCTTGTCTCTGTTAAATCGATACGTTCGACAATTACTTGTATGCCGAGTAAGGCCGTGGAAAATGGCACGGCCAAATCATCCTTGATCATAGTGTAAAAACCGCAAACCAGTTCGGAGTCGTTGTAGCAATCTATAGTAGCGTCGGCGATCATATCGTCCAGCCTGCCCTTGGATATTCTGTGCGAGTATTTTTCGGGATGAGGGGATTTTCGCGGCATGGCGTCATCCCTTTCCGCTCTGTAGAATGGCTTTGCCTTTCATCGTCAACCTGTATTTCTGCAGACGGCTGTTTGGCTTGTCGGGAATGGTCATATCAACCAAGCCAGCGACAAGCAATGGCTTGAGGACTTGGTCCCTGAACTTGGTACGGTTGGCTCTGCCTGCCAGAAACATCAATTCGCCTATCGCGCTGTCGTTCTGGCATTTCCGCAGGATTCTGACTTGGTCCCGACTTAGTCCCGACTTGGTCCCTGCCTCGCTCGTCATTTCGGCGTCTGATTGATCGCTCCCTTTTGTGCCTGCGGTCTTCGCCGCCTTCCGGAAGGTGATCATGAATCCGCCCATTGAGTCTCCAAGTGTGGGTTCGGGCATGCCGGCGGCGGCACAGGCATCGAGTATGCGATGAATTCCACTGCCGTAACGCTCAATGATCTCAAGGTCATAGAACACTTGGGCGATCAGTTTGTTGCGTGGTTTCGATGCGTGGGAGCGCCGGTAGAGGTCTTCGACGGTGACTCCCAAAGGCAGGGTTCCAGGGCTCCAGATGCAAAGACTGTCATCAAAGACTTTAATCTGAATATCCGAGTTGTCGGTGTAATCCCGGTGACAGATGGCGTTGACCACTGCTTCACGAAGTGCCTGCAAGGGATAATCCCAAATCTGATCACGTTTGGGTTTCCCCGTAATAACGAAGCGGACATTCATGTGCTTTTTGATAAAATCAAGGGTCTCGTCAATCTGGTCTATGATCGAACCCTCAATCATGCGGTCATCGGCGATATCAATCTCGGTGAGGAATCGTCCACAATGAACGGTGGATTGGACAATGGGTGCTTGCGGGCATTTGCCGAACAACAGTATTGCCGCCCAGGTTGGGTGTTTCCCCCGGACAAGTTCCAGTTTGCGCAATGTGTTGATGGGATCAGCGCCAGCCGGGAAAGTGCGACGGCCAATATTTCTTGAAAGAGTCATGTAGCGGCGGACCCGAGTCAAGTCCAAGTCGTTGAGCTTGCTGTTATGGGCCGGAATTGCATCCCAACTGGTTCCAGTGGAGGCCATGTGCATCTGGGCAACTTCCGCGGGAGGCATTTGTCGATTACTGCTCCCAACGCGTCGGTAACAGCGGCCGCGTACTGCCACCGGTTTGATGGGATATTCAGGAACTTGTACTGTAATGATGGCGCAGTCTTGTATCCGCTGGACTTGGATCTCCGATATGACACGCGGTTCTGTGCAGGCGGAAATACGGTCAGCAAGTTCCGTCAGCGTTGATTTGCCAATCGTGATTCCTGTCGGTTCGCCGATGTCATTCACGCCGATATAGAGCGTGCCGCCATGCGTATTGGCAAATGCCCCGATCGTTTGGAGCGCTTCCTCTTGGAAACTCACCTTGAACTCCACTGTCTGGGACTCGCCCTGCTTCAATATGGTTGTTAAACGGTTCGTCTTCATTTGATGCGGGTCTTAAAGTTTCAATAAACGACGGTTGTCATTTAAGCATGTCTTCGGGGTCATAGTCGAGACGATTTTTGTGATTTGGCAACGGGCGCGCGTGGCTGATAACCTTGAAGCCACGATGAACCGCGTTTTCATGTACTTCTCCATTCACCCCGAGTGTGGGCCTTCATTAAACGACGGTCCCCGTCTTATAATCTCACTGATGAAAACATCGCATATGGCCATACGTCGCTGAATCTCCTTGGGATTGCGCACGACCAGATTCATATGAAAATCCCGCGAATGTCTTGGCACATTATCCAGGATTAGAAGCCCATTTGTTTCGGAATGGACTTGCTACTATCAGGGTGGTATGTATTCGTACATGTCCGATGAAACTCACGGCAACATTCAACAGGTCCGAGAACGTCTTCTGCTGGTGGAAAGGGAACGCAAAGAGCTTCTTTGCCAGCTCGATACGCTCGAGAGGCAGGCATTTCTCGAATCGCCTCCCGTCATGGGGATACCATTGGGACAATCGGCCTGCGCATCCTTCCCGGCGACTTCCGATGAACGAGTGGCGCTCTTCCTCAAACTCTTCCGCTGCCGGGCTTCCGTCTATCCCAAGATGTGGGAAAACAAGAGGAATGGCACCAAAGGGTATTCCCCGGCTTGTGACAATGAATGGCAGCACGGTGTTTGTAAGAAACCGCGCGTGAAGTGCTCCGAATGTCGCAATCAGGCTTTTCGTCCGCTGGACAAAACTGCCGCCAAGGAACATCTCCTCGGGCACATTACCATTGGAACTTACGCCATCCGAGAGGACGATTCGTGTATGTTTCTGGCCTGTGACTTCGACAGGACAAATTGGTCGGATGACGTCACGGTTTTTCGACGTACCGCCATGGAGCTGGGAGTCGACGTTGCGGTTGAGCGCTCGCGTTCCGGCAACGGCGCACATGCGTGGATTTTCTTTTCCGAAGCAGTACCGGCGCGCCTTGCACGTGTGCTGGGGACCATGCTTCTCTCTCGAGCCACAGATCACCGACAGGCAATCGGCGTTGAGTCCTTCGATCGATTCTTTCCCAGTCAGGATTACCTGCCGACAGCGCGGCACGGATTTGGCAATCTCATTGCTCTACCGCTCCAGAAAATCCCACGCGACAACGGTAACTCGGTCTTCGTCGATGAGCACATGCAGCCCTATGCCAATCAATGGGTCTGCCTTGCGAAGATTCGATGCCTGTCGTTACAGGAATTGCGTTCCCTTGTTCGCGGTGTATTGGTGGCAACGAAGGACGGTGATCGCGCGACGGACCAGGCCCTTGAAACTGACAGGAACATAATCGAGAGCGAAGAACGGGCCATCAAGCTGTCAGTGCCAATGGAATTTACTATAGTCAGAGATGAACAGATTCACATACCGCTGCCCGGAGTACCAGCCGGGCTTGTCTCGCGGTTGAAACGTCTGGCCACGTTTCCCAACCCGAAGTTCTACGAGCGCCAGCGAATGCGCCTTCCCACGTACCCGGAACAACGATTCATCTTTTCAGGTGAGCTTCGTGAGACTGAATTGATCTTGCCGCGAGGTCTTATCGAAAAGGCAACCACGCTTCTAGAAAAGGCAGGCGCGATTATCTCCGTCGAAGATCGGCGTACAACACGAAAGGGGCTGCAAGTTACTTTCAACGGCACTCTTACAGCGGAACAGGAGGCAGGCCTTGCCGGCATGAAGTCAAACGACATTGGAGTCATTGTCATGCCTCCCGGTACCGGGAAGACCATTCTTGGTTGCGCCATGATTGCCAAGCGCAGGGCGCCGACTCTTATTCTTGTGCATCGACAACCTCTGTTAGACCAGTGGAAGGCACGGCTGCAAGAGTTTCTCGCTCTTGGCAAAATCAAAATAGGTGTCATTACCGGCGCCCAACAGAAGCTCAACGGAAAGATAGATATCGCAATGATCCAATCGCTGGCTAAAAATCAGGAGTTAACAAGCATCGTCGCCCGTTACACCCACGTGATCATAGATGAGTGTCATCGTATTCCTGCACCCTCATTCGAGGGTGTCCTTAAGACATTCAAGGCGCGTTATGTTCTTGGCCTGACCGCAACCCCGTATCGAAAAGACGGCATGGAACGGATACTGTTACACCAATGCGGGCCAATTCGGTATACATCCGGCACGGCAGTAGCGTTGCTCTGCAAGTCGGTGCTTGTTCGGGAAACCAGTTTCAATATTCCTACGGAACATGGAGACAAACCCGCATACCACATTCTGGCCAAGTTCCTTGCCCATGATGTTGCGCGGAATGCAGTCATTGCGGCCGACATTGTGGCGGCAGCCAGAGACAACCGTCGTGTTCTCATTCTCGCGGACCGGACGGATCAGGTTCTGGATTTGCAAAGGCGCGTCGCGGAGGAAATGCAACAAGTGGCTTGTCCTACGCAGAGCTTCAGACTCGACAGTCAAATGGGAATCAAGGCACGTCGGGAGGTCCACGCTGCAATAGCCGCGGCATGTCAAGACTTCACTGGCGTTTGTATCTTTTCCACGGGTTCGCTGATCGGCGAAGGATTCGATTTGCCCGCGCTCGACACCTTGGTCCTGGCTAGCCCCATTTCTTTCAAGGGGCGTCTTATTCAGTACGCTGGCCGCCTGCATCGAGCATCAGAGGGCAAAGAGGATATAAGGATACACGACTACCTTGATGTTTCCTCTCCAGTCATGCTGAAGATGTATCGCAAACGACGAAAGGCGTACGAAACCATGGGTTACAGCATAAAGGAAATTACTACGAAGAACACTAACGTTCAAAGCGAATTTGCTGATTGGAGATCCGATCCGACTTTCGCTTGATTGACGACCTCATGGGTATGCCCACCATACAGATTGAAATCAATGTTTGACTTTTCCGGCAGTGTTTTTTAAAGTAAATGTGTTCTTTTTTGAAAACATATAACAGAAAGGTTGGTAGTATGATGAAGACGCTAGTTGGATTAATCATCGCATGTATCATCATGGTTGGCTGCAAACAGCAAAGCGCGCCGGTAAGTCAGCCGGTGGAAAAAGCTCCAGTAGCCGTGGAAACAACAGAAAAAGCACCAGCTCCGGAGTGTTCCGCCTGTGTGCCGACACCTGCTCCAGAACCGACACCGGCTCCAGTTGCGCCAGCTCCTGAAGTGCAAGCTCCTCCGGCACCAGCTCCTGAAGCTCCTGCGCCAGTGACACCGGCACCTGAAGTACAGGCTCCGGCAGTTACAACGCCTGAAGCAACACCAACGCCGGCTCCCGAAGCGGCAGTACCGGTTCCACCGGCACCAGCTCCGGTAGCGGTAGATCCGGCCCCGGAAACAAAGTAAAATATAATAATTAGAAAAAACAAACCCCGGTCTGCTTATGGCGGATCGGGGTTTTTGTTTACCCTGCCTTTTTCCTATTAAGCTAAGCGGATGGGCGGGCGCCCATTTTTTCCAGCGATTCCAGCAGAGAAGAAATCTTCCTAATGTTGTCCTGCGCGAGGATAAGAATCTGCTTTTGGCCGGCAGACACACCGCCAAGGCTTTTTGAAACCACCATATCAATGGAGGAACTTACAAGCGCCAACGGTTCGCTCAGTTGGTGAACTATGAAAGCAACCATGGAAAGGACCTGACCGCGTGTATATTTCAGGGATATGCCGGATTTTAAAGCGTTATCCTCGATCTCCAGAACTGAACCTTTGTCAGAATTTATTCCCGCAAGAAGCTCTTCTATTTTTACGCCGGCATCAGCAACCAGACCAGCAACAGTGGTGTTTACCTTAACAAATGCCTGAACCAAAGCTTCTGAATTTTTCTGACGTACAGCTTCATCGTCTTTTTCAAACTGTTTTTCCATCGTATCGAGAAGATTACCAAGGTGATTGATGGCGTCAAGAACCTGACCCATCATTCCGCCTATGCTAGGAATAACCGGTAGCACACTTTCAACCATTCCTCCACCAGACCCCGATCCGCCCTGACCGGCGGAAACGCCCGCGCCCTGAGTCCCGTCGCCTGCGGTACCGGCGCCGGATTTGAAAACCAATTCGCGCCAGCCGTCTATTCCGATGCCGCGTTCAGAAAGTTTTTTCTGGAGATTGATATCAGAGATATTGTTAACTCCTTTTGAACGGATGTAATCAAGCAGTTGTTCTTCGCTTTTTTCGATTGCACGGCGCTTATCGACATATTCTTCCACTATTGCATCGATCTTGATTTCATCAGTCATTTCTTCAACAGCGTCTGTAATCGCAGCCAGATCTTCTTCAGTCCACTGTGTGGACATCTCGCGCATTCTCTTGAGGATTTCCTCTTCGATTAACAGAAGATTTTTCGTAATGCGTTTTCTACCGGCTTTTGTCGTTGCCGCTTTCCCGGCGGTCATTGCATCGTGTGTGCGTTTCAGACAGCCGACAACAAAATCAATGAGCGTTTCAGGATTTTCGACAGGCTTGTCGGTCTGCCCGATATTGGCCGCCTGCATGATCATTTCGGCCATCTTTTCAGCGTCGGAAACCATGTTCTGAACTTTGTCGGTAATCTCAATATTCTGCCCGGCCGCTTCGCCTTTGAGAAATGCGAGTATATTCGCAGTATCGACGGCGCCTGAACCTTGTTCGGATCCTGACCCGTTTCCGGGGCCCACGCCTTCCAAGTCTGTTTTATCTACAACAACTTCCTCCTCTGTAACTTCCTGCAGGATAACTTTGCGCATGATAATGTTTTTCAACTGCTTGGTTTCCAGAACTTTCGCGAAGCCGCCGCCGGCAATCAGTGCGTCACGCGTACCTTCCAATATTTCCATCAAACTTACAAAATGCTCCCGTAAAATACCGCGCATTATCATGAAATTTTCAATTTCAAGGTTCATCATGTGCTGGATCATACTTTCAAAAGCCGAACCTTCTTCGTCTACCGCGTGCATGTTAAGCAGGAGCTTCTTTTCGATGACCCTGAAAGAAAGCGTGTCGACTTTATCCAGAATAGCCGCCAGAATTGTGTGACACTGCAATATGGCTTCTTCGGCATCCGCGCGTGAAAACCAATAGTGTTTTACGCTGTTATTGATGATAATCGCCATTGATTGAACAAGGCGCTTGGCTTCGAGCGGATCAACTTCCTTTAACGCTTCCTTCTTTTTCATAAAACAGCTTACATTATAAGGGAACTTTACGGGTTCAGGAATAAAGCTTTATCATTATCAGGCAGAACATCATATTCATCCTTGCAGATGAGCACAAGTTCATCATCACTGAGCCCCCTGATTTTCACGCGTTTTGAAACAAACTTGTCCTGCCAGGTCTGGCTGAAACACTGATACGGATCCAGCCCTCTGCGCGAAAAAGCAAAAGAAAGACCGCTGATTTTCTGAAGCCTTGAAGCAAGGTTGATGCATGGGCCCACGAAATCTTTTCCGCCTCCTATTGCAATCACTTCTCCCCGTGCTATGCCGCAGCGGAGTTTCATGGGTGTCTTGTTAAACTCTTTCTCTATACGCGGATAGAACTCCTTGACGTATGCCGTGCATACCCGGAAGAGATTGACGATAATATTTCCCAGAGAGGCAGGCCCGAGTCCCTTTGTGTCCCAGAGAAACAGAACGCCATCGCCGGTGAACTTTGAGAAGTAGGGGAATTTTCCCCACAGAATTACTCCTTCGGGTTTATATTCCTTTGCGAAGCTGGCGGCAATCTCACTGAAAAGCCACCGGAGAAAAAAGCCGAGATATTCGGGAACCACCAGATGCTGGTCCACCTGCCCGCAGAAAGAGGTAAAACCTTCCAGATCAAATATGACCGCGATGGAATCAATCGGTTCGGATTTTTTCGTAACATCGCCGAGCCCCATTGATTCTACGTTAAACTGCTGAAATTCGGCAAGCGAAAGCATGAGATGCTTGTGCTGGCCCTGGACCGATGACATTGTGTAATTAAATTTCAGCAGGCTCATATCTTGATTAGCCTTTTACTTGTATGCCACGACACACAGAACTATGACATGTTCCCTGTTAAATATCAATTCCCTCTTTTCTTCCGTTTTCCTGATGTAAAACACCTTGCAACGGAGTGGACAAGAGCGTCCCGTAGAGAAATGTAGCACTTGCATTCCCGGGTCTATTCTTATACCGTTTCACCATGAAAGAGCCTCTTTATGCCGTTGAGGTATTTGCAAAGAGAAGACGTTCTTGTTCTCACAGCGAAAGTGAATGCAAAAGGTAAATTCGAGATGACGGTCAAAGGAATTGAATGGAAGCTATTCGCCACGCTGTGGCTTGTCTATATGCTCTTCATTTCCCCGTTTCCCCAGTCCCTCGCCTCGAGCCCTCTTGACGGCGGGATATCGCTGATTGACCACGGCACGTTCGAGCTGGTCCACTATCATGCCATGGATGTCGCGGAGGTGGATGGCAAGTACTACTCCGGCTACGCGCCCGGAGGAACCGTCGCCGCAGCCGCCGTGTACCTTGGTTTCAAACCGTTTCTGGGGCCGATGGTGCAGACCCACAAGATGATCGCGCTGAACCTGCTATGCACAGCGTTGTTTACAGCGCCGTTATCCGCACTGTTGTGCGTTGTATTCTTTCGCGTTGTGCGGGCTATGGGTGCGCGGGAAAAGGACGGCGTATTACTCAGTTTATTATTGGGACTCGGGACAATGGTCTTCTCCTATGCGTGCGGCTTTTTCAAAAATATCCCGGCGACATTATTACTCTTCACGGCATTCGCGGTCCTGTTCCGCGAGAAAATGTCCGGCTGGTCGCATCCGCGGCGCGGTTTTCTCGTGGGCCTGCTGATAGGACTGGGAGTGCTCTTCGACTACCCCGTGGTTCTCATCGGCGTGATCCTTGGTTGCTACGTCCTTATGCATCGAGGCTTTCGCTATGTTCCATGGATTTTGGCGGGTGGATTACTGCCCGCGGTTCTGCTTGTGTCATACCAGTGGTCGATCTTCGGCTCACCGCTGGCTACGAGCTACGGAAGCCGGACCGCTCCGGAGGGGAATGTCATGGGACCGCCGGACATCCTCAATTTCTTCAGCTTTCTGGTCGGGCTGGAAGATGGTTTCTTTCTATACACACCCATCGCGTGTCTGGCGCTACTTGGGATCGTTATTTCGTTGCGGCGCGGCCTGTTTCGCGCGGAAACGATCATGATTTGTCTGATTGTCCTTTCGGTGGGGTTGCTCTATTCGGGCTGGGTGTATGGCGACCGGGAGTACTCGCATCCTAGCGACTTGGGTCTGCCGACGCGCTACCTGTATTCACTCTGCCCGTTCATCATGCTGCCATGCGCCTGGATTATAGGCCGGGTGCGGCGCGGCTGGTGGATCACCTTGGGCGGTCTCAGCATCTTTTTGAACTATCTGGCTGCACAGACGGGGTTTATTCCACACGGAGTGTGGCCGCTTGGCTACTCCATCAAGGTGTGCGTGTCGCACTTCGGCATGGGGAGCTTCTTCGCGGAATTTCTGCCGCGTTTCTTCCGTGTCACAACTTTCCATAGCTATCTTGCGCGAAGCGATATAAGTTTTTCAAACCTGCTGATGCCCGGGAACAGGAGTATGCTGTTTCACCTGATCCTGAATCAACTACCGTTCCTGGCTGTATTTTTGCTGGCGGCTACCGCCGTGGCTTTTGTGGTGAGACATCTATGGAAGAATTTAAACTATCAGTCATAGTACCCGTCTATAACGAAGAGAAGACCGTCATCCCGCTTCTGGAGCGGGTGGCTGACGTTGCCCTTCTCAAAGAGGTCATTGTTGTGGATGACGGTTCGACAGACCGGACACGGCACGTGTTGCAGGCCCGGCCGGAGCTCTATACTCGGCTCGTGACTTGTGACGAGAACCGCGGCAAGGGCTTCGCAATACGCAAGGGATTGGAGCACGTTACCGGCGCGGCCGTACTGATTCAGGATGCCGATCTGGAATACGATCCGGCGGAGTATCGGGATCTTGTGGCTCCAATTCTGCAGCAAGGCGCACGGGTGGTTTATGGTTCCCGCATCCGTAAGCGGAATCCAAAGGCCTCCTGGCTGTTCTACCTCGGCGGCCGGAGTCTGAGTCTTGTAACCAATGTGCTGTATGGAACCCGCATTACAGATGAGCCCACGTGCTATAAAGTCGTGGAGACGGCACTGCTCCGCTCATTCCGGCTGGAGTGCGATGGCTTTGAGTTCTGCCCGGAGGTCACGGCTAAGATTGTTCGCAGTGGGGTTCCGATTATTGAGGTTCCAATCTCCTACCGGCCGCGCGGGATCACGGAGGGAAAGAAGATCCGCTTTCGTGACGCCCTTATCGCGGTCTGGACTCTTGTAAAATACCGTTTCTGGAAACCATGAATATACGTAATTCACTATTTATCGTCATTTCCTTACTCTTCGCGGCCGGCGCCTGTTTGGTTTTCATGGCGTCATGCTACGGTCTCGAAATAGACGATGCCTATATCTTCATCCAATACGCACGGAACCTTAAGAAATATTTCATGTTCATCATGTTACAAACACTAGGCATTCAAATGTATTTTTCCGACTCAAAAACTCAAAAACAGGGCCGTACAGTTGCTCTTGACGGCTAGGTCTATTCTCTCTATATATAAAGCGTCATTAAAAAATTTCGGGGCCAATCCTTTATTATGAAAACAAAGCGCAAGAAACACTTCTTTATCATACCAGTACAAAAAAAGGTTTATAATAGCTATGCCAACAACTGATTCCGGCGACATAAACAAAACATCCTCTGGCGATGGATCAAAGCTATTCAAGGGCATATGTTTTCTTGTTCCATATATGTTCCTATTCACGGGTATACTACTGTATAGGGATTTCTATATCGATGATTCCTATATATCCATGCGTTATGCCAAGAACATGGCTCATGGGCTCGGATTAGTTTTTAACGCAGGAAACCCTGTCGAGGGCTATACATGCCCGCTTTGGGTATACATTCTTTCGCTTGGTTACTTATTAGACATTGATACTATTTTATTAAGTAAGTGCCTTGGGGTACTCTGTGCAATTCTGTTGCTATTCGTTTCCGGCAGAATTTCCAAACAACTTCTTGGAACATCATTTTTAGTCTCACTTATGGTGGCGACCAATTTAAGCCTTATCATCTATTCCGTATCCGGAATGGAAACCTGTCTCTTCGCCTTGCTATGTTTGTTATCCGTACAATACAAACTAGCACAACCGTCTAAAACAGCAAAGTATATCATTGCAACAGCTTTCGCTGGCTGGACTCGGCCGGAGGGTATTCTTGTCTTTATGGCACTTGAACTCTTTGACATTTTTCAAATCAACAAATCAGGCTGGAAAAGAATACTTTACAATTCCCTGGCCTTTGGGCTTTTGATTGCACCACTCTTCATTTTTCGTTTAGCCTATTATGGTGAATTGTTGCCTAACACCTTTTATGCAAAACAACACCATTTTTATCTTCCTCCAGGCATCGTATACTCCATCAACTTCTTGAACTTCCTCGGGGGTGCGGCAATCTTAATTCCTGTTATAATCGCACTTACAGCAAACGATATATGGATAAAACGCCTTACAGTCTTGATAGCAGTCTACACGGCCTACATTGTAATGGAATGGGGCGACTTCATGCCGGGCTTCCGTTTCTTCCTACCCCTATTGCCTCTGGTATACTTACTAACCGCCGCTGGCCTACACCAGATCGCCGACGCGTGTAGTCCTGCACGCAGAAATATATTCATCAAAGGGGTTCTTATTTTATTTATCTTGATCAATCTATACTCATGGTATGATCACAAATCATGGCGTAGCACATGGGAGATAAATCATGTAATTGCGGGAAAGAAATTGGCAGAGATAGCACCCGCTGGATCAATAATAGCAGTACATGATGCCGGCGCAATTCCTTATTACACCGACTTTGTAACACTCGACATAATTGGGTTGACCGACAAACATATCGCGCACAGCACAGCTCGAAAAGTTACTTTTAAAGGTGTGATGCACCTGATCAAATCAGACCCGAATTACATACTGAATCAACATCCAGATTACATTCAATTACAGGGTACTTTGGATGATAGGATGCAAAATTTTATTCCGGGAACTATTTGGTCTTTTGACATTGCGGAAACGGCTGTTTTTAAAAAGAATTATCAACCATTTATGAATGAACAAGGGGTGATTATATTCAAGCGCCGAGCAGTTGCGCTTTAGGAAGATGAGGCGACCCGAGGATGCAGGGTCCATCCTTTCCGCCAGAGATGTATTAACAAACAATGTCGGATATGATGATATCCGCTATTTTACTGCGGATAAGATCGGCTTGCCGTAATAGTTCCGCAGGAAATGTCTGCGCGACTGCTATACACCGCATACCTGCGGCTTTTGCCGCCTGTATACCATTAACAGCATCTTCTATCACCACACACTCTGACGGTTCCACCCCAAGCTTTTTCGAAGCGGCTAAAAATATATCCGGCGCCGGCTTTTTTTTCTTCACCTCTTCACCAATAACTACAGCATTCCAAGCCCCGCCCGGTAGCCCGATCTTTTTCAGATTGGCAATGACTTTGATCTCATCTGCACTGGAAGCCACGGCTATTAATAACCCCGCTTTCCGTATGGAATGAATCAGATCATTAACTCCGGGAAACGGTTCCAGGTGTAATGGAACAAATTCGAGATATATCTCGTACGTCCTGCGTTTGGCTTCTATCAGATCGACAGAAAACCGGTATTTCTCTGCCACACCTCCTATATAACGGTCCTCTCCCGCGCCTACGAATGGATGAAAATCTTCCGGCTGAACAATCAGCCCTTTTTCTTTGAACATGGCAATTGCCGCGGCGTTTATAAGCGGTTCGGAATCTGTCAATACACCATCCATGTCAAATATGACCGCGCGAATATTTTTTTGCTTAATCGCTTTCATTAAACTCCATGAGCCGGGTTGCGGCAGTCTCCCATTCGGCAGTAGCCCGGGCCAGATCGTCGGCTGTATGGGTCAACTCGCGGTTGAGCGCCACCGCCCGCCCGGCATCTTTGTAAGTCTCAGGATTTTCCAGCACAGAGGTCTGTTCAACCTGCAGTGCTTCCAGTCGCGTGATTTCTTTTTCCAGTGTATCCACAACTTTCTGCAGGCGCCGACGCTCGCGCGACTTGACATTGCGGGCCTCGGCTTCAGTCCGTTTCTGCTCTTTGGCCCGCACCGCGTGACGCTCACCGGCGGCGACAGGCTGGGCATTATTGACCAGTCCCCGTCCGCGTGTGAGAGCGGCTTTTGCCGATGTTGCGTTGGACTTATCAAGGTAATACTGGTAGTCGCCGTGATAAAGATGAAGTTTGCCGGCTTCAACGTGCAGAACCAGCTTAGCCAGCTTGCGGATGAAGTAGACATCGTGACTTATGAAAACAAGCGTGCCATCGTAGTTTTCAAGCGCGCTAACGAGGGCATCAATGCTGGTCATATCCAGATGCGTGGTCGGTTCATCCATCAACAGAACATTGGGAGGGTCGAGCAGAAGCTTCACCAGTGCAAGCCGGCTCTTCTCGCCGCCGCTGAGCACCGATACCCGCTTGAAGACATCGTCACCGGTGAACAGAAAAGAGCCCAGCACAGTCCTTATAAACTCCTCAGACGGCGGCAGTGTCATGTTGGTCGCCTCCTGAAGAACGGTGTGCGCGGGATTGAGCATATCAACGCGATATTGCGCGTAGTAGCCAACCTTGACATGAAGACCAAGTTCACGGACGCCCGACTGTATCGGAACGACCCCGGCCATGATTTTATTAAGCGTAGACTTGCCGGCGCCGTTCGGGCCGACAAGAACAATTTTCTGGCCGCGTTCAATCTCAAGGTTGAGATCGCGATAGATCACATTTTCGCCATAGGCCTGCTGGACGTTCTTAAGCTTGATTACGACCCGCCCGCTTCTGGCGGGCTGGGGGAACCGGATCTTGATGATGCGCCGCTCATGTTCCGGCTTCTCGATTATATCCATGCGTTCGATCTGCTTGAGCTTTGCCTGGGCCTGTGTTGCCTTGGTGGCCTTGGCGCGGAACCGGTTGGCGAAGTTCTCCAGCTTCTGGATTACTTTCTGCTGGTTATTATAGGCCGCCATCAACTGTTCAGCCTGCGCGTTCCGCTGAACCACGTAATCGTCGTAATTACCGCGGTAAGACTGGACTGTGCGCTGTCTGATCTCCAGCACACTGCCGACGAGCGCGTTCAGAAAATCGCGATCGTGGGAGATAAGCAGGATAGCGCCCTGATAATTTCTCAGGTGATCCTGGAACCAGCATAGCGCTTCCAGATCGAGATGATTGGTCGGCTCGTCGAGCATCAGGAGGTCCGGCTGTTTCACAAGGAGGCGCGCGAGGTGGGCCCTCATTACCCAGCCGCCGCTCATTGTTTTTACAGGCCGGTTAAAGTCGCTTTCGCGGAATGCCAATCCGTGAAGGATGGCCTTTGCGCGCGACTCAAACTTGTATCCGCCAATGGCGTCGAATCGCGCCTGCACCTCGTAGTAGTCGTGCGAATCCGTATCTTTTCCAGCGTCAAAGGCCTTGATCCGGCGCTGAAGCCCTGCAACCTCCGGAGTAATGGCAGTGGCCAGTTCCAGCACAGTCTCATCACCGACCGGAGCGGTTTCCTGCGGCAGGTGGCCGATAGTGGTCATGCGCTCGATCGTTACCGAACCGGAGTCAGGGCTGTCGTTACCGAGGATAAGCGAGAAGAGGGTGGATTTACCGGAGCCGTTGGGCCCGACCAGAGAAGTACGGTCCCCGCGGTTGATCTGGATAGACACATTCTCGAAGAGTATGCGTTCCCCAAAGGATTTCGACATGTCTGATATTGTTAACATAGAGTTGCGGACAGTAGCCCATTTTCCGCGCGAACACAAGGGGAAGAAGAAATCGGAATAATAAGAAGACGGGCAACTACTCAGGCGGGGAGGGTTCAGGAATCAGGGTTCAGGGAATAATGCCTCGCCCGGCTATAGATTGACACCTGACTTTGAGATAGAGAGGACAGGATAACAGGATCGTCCTGTTGATCTACGATATCGGAAAGTCAAGGGGGTATACTTACAGTGTACCCCCTTGACTTTCCTAAATCCATTCTTGTAAGTGTGGGAGATAACAAGCAAGCTTGTGATTGAACACGCTCGGCAAGGCCCATATGCATTCATAAGGTTCGGATGGTCAACCGCCGCGCCTTGCAAGTTGAAGAACGCGTGTCACCTGCGGACGAGAGGTGCTGAATCAAGGCGGAATTGCGGCAGTTGACAGAAATGGAAAGATCTACAGGATCCTGAAAACATACCCCATCCTGTAATCCTGTCTGAATTGGATGCTAAGAGTGTCAAATCGAAATCAGGACGTGACATCAGGGAAAAAGAATTAAGAAGGAGAGAAAGAGGATAGAGGAAAGCTTGAGATTCGGGGTGCGTCATGGTATGATGCCCGGCCATGAAAAAAAGTTCAGAACACAGCGAAAGCAAGACCGGCAAAGACTGGCGGTTTGAACGCACAACCCGTCTGTTCGGCTCCGCTAAAATGCGGAAACTGTCGGCAAGCCACGTGGCAATATTCGGTCTTGGCGGAGTGGGCGGTTACACTGCCGAAGGACTTGCTAGAACCGGAATCGGCCGCCTGACAGTAGTGGATTTTGACCGGATCTGTGTGACAAATATTAACCGTCAGCTTCAGGCGCTGTCCGGTACGGTAGGACAATCCAAAGCCGAGCTTATTGCCGAACGTATCCGCGCGATTAATCCGGCGGCTGAGATTCACACACACGTTAAATTTTACAACAAAGATACTTCTGCGGAACTGCTAGAGCCGGCGCCGGACGTAGTGGTGGACTGCATTGACAATGTGACCGCCAAAATGCATCTGGTGGCGACATGTGTAGAGAAGAATATTCCGCTTGTCGTCACACTCGGGGCTGGCGCGCGGGTGGATCCGACATGCATCCGGGTAGTGAAGCTCACCGAGACACACACCGACCCGTTAGGCAGGGCGTTGCGCAAGCATATACGCAGAAAACATGATGTTACCGAGGAGCAATTGGAAAAGGTGGTGGCAGTGTTTTCCGATGAAGTGGTAAGGATGCCTATAACGGATCACGGTGGAGTGGTATGCGGTGTTAATTGCGTGTGCCCCAGTGCGGATAATGAATTTCATACGTGCAAGAGGCGGCATGTGATTTACGGTACGGCGGTTTTTGTCACGTCGGTGTTCGGCATGGCGGCGGCCAGCGCGGTAGTACGGATGCTGCTGGGGATGGATCCGTTTTCACCGGTGCGCCGGTGCGAGAATTGCAACACCGTGACGGAACCTGTTGCAAGCATGGAAATTAAACGTAAACGGAAAAGCCAGAAACGAAGAATGTTTTAAAGACAAGAAGGCAAAATCCCGGAGTTTTTTCCCCGTCCTGATATAGGTTGGCGGCGTGTTGCCCAAATCGAATTAATGACTGATTATAGTTTAAGAGGAAAGAAGATTATGGTAAGTTCTCCTACAATTAAGGAGGGCATAAGCCATGATGGGCATAAACGAAGAACAAAAA
>JBFZFB010000205.1:0-28742 GCA_041306605.1 Lentisphaerota bacterium
CAAACCGCCCGCATCCAGAACCTCAACCCTCTCGAATTCCTTCACTTACTTCTCACAAAACCTTCTTCCGCCTACGCGCTCTTACAGCCTGCCATCACTTCAAATCGCTAAACTATTACGATTTCTTGAACTATCTTCTCTTTTTATCCGTATTCCGTTAATCACGTCATTCGACATGACAAGTCCAGTAATCCTGTCAAAAAATCCCTCCCGTATCTGTCATGAAAATCAGCAATGATACCGGGCCAACAGCTCTCCCCATTTTTTCCAGGCGGCATGCAATGCCAGCGCGCGGTGCGAAATTCCGTTTTTCATTTCTGCCGGCATCTCGGCAAATGTCATGCTGTAACCATCAGGAATAAATACCGGATCATAACCGAATCCGTTATCCCCGCGGGATGATTCGGTTATTTTCCCCTCGCATACACCCTCGACAACCTCCGCACGGCCGTCAGCATCTGAAAGAGCAATGACGCAACGGAAACGCGCTTTACGGTTCAATAATCCGGCCATATTTTTCAACAGCTTTTTATTGTTGGCCTCATAGTCAACAGGTTCACCGGCATACCGGGCGGAATACACACCCGGCTCGCCGCCGAGCGCATCCACTTCCAGCCCTGAATCATCAGCCAGCGCCCACCGTTTCGCCGCGCGCGCCAGTGTAACAGCCTTCTTTTTAGCGTTGTCTTCAAAGGTTAGCCCGTCCTCTTCAACTTCCGGCAAACCTTCAATTCCATCAACACCTTCCAGCAAAAGACCCGGCGCGGTGAAAATCGCGCGGATTTCTTCAAGCTTATGCCTGTTTCTCGTAGCCACCAACAACTTCATTGTCATCGCTTGTTCCCTTTTTCGTCAACGTGTCTGTGATCTCTTTATCAAATCAGCCACAGCGTCGGCCATTTTAGCATAGCCTTTGGCATTAGGATGCACGCCGTCGCTCTTTAACTGCGGATCAGAAAGAATATCACACATGATTTTTCCATCAAACGGAATTCCAGCTTCACGGGCAATATCACGATAAAAATCCGGAGCCGAAAGAAACAAGCCCGGTTCCGGCACTGCAAGCATTACAACATCCGCTCCGCGCTCTCTTACAAGTCTGATCATGCCCCTGATATTATCGGCGGTACCCTGCCGGTTCATCTTCTGCAGTAAATCATTACCGCCGTGACAAAGCACAACCAGATCAGGCCGGCATTCTTTAATAAGCGCCTGAATGCGGACTTCTCCTTCGCTTGTCACCTCGCCCGGCACTCCGCCGTTGATAACCTTGCACTTCAAAATTCCGCCCAGCACAGATGGATACGACTCCTGCGCGCTGGCCCCGTATCCGGAAGTCAAGCTGTCGCCAAACGCGAGAATAACTGTTTTTTCCGTTACCGGCGCAATACTTGCGCTCCCGTTGCCGCTTTGACAACCAGTATGAAACAGCAGAACTGCACACACACAAATCAGCATCCGGCAAATTGTTTTTTTATCAAACAACATTTTGCGTTGTTCCAATAACCATTATAAATCACTCATGATTTTTTCGCTCTGCATGCTCCAGAACAAGCCAATGACCGCCTTTATCAGGGCCTATGCGCTTTAAAACACCTTCTTCTTTTAATTTTGACAGATGTTTCTCAATAGCCCTGCTGGACAAGACAAGAATTCCGGCAAGTTCTTTGGCTGAAATACTAGGATTTTTTCTAATAGCAGCTACAATTTTCTCCGAACTCTTCTCCGAACTTTTCTCCGAACTCTTCTCCGCATTAACCATGTCTTTTCCTGTACCCTTTGCTTGTTTCCCTTCTTTTTTCTCCAGATAAAAGATTATTTTGTAATAGTCAAAATCGCCTTCTACTTTTGGCTTCTTTTTGTAATAAGCTGTCCAGCCATGAAACATCTTATGAAAACCGGAACCGATATTTTCAGAAAGCCGGATCGTCCGAAAAATTCTGGCAATGGTATGATTTCTTGGCATTGAAAATTCTTCTTTAAGAATATACTTAATATCTTTTGGCAGCGAACCGGGATTAAAAAACTCTATTCTGTCAGACAGAACCCGTATTCTCGGCTTGGCGTTTGAAAAATAATCCGTATGCATAAGCAGATTAACAAGCGCCTCGCGAATCGCAATAATCTGCGGCTGATTTTCATCACGGGAAAAGCCCTTAAGCTTAAAAGGTATGTTGACATGCTTTAGCAATTTCTCAAATAGTGAAAAATAGTATTCATACAGATTTTTCTGAACAGGCATCCGGTAATCATACCTGTTTTGAGCATCGGCAAAAGATGTTCCCATCACCTCAAGATATTCAATCCTGAAATCAGAAATAACCCTGTTTACGATTTCTTCCGTTCCAAAAACAAGCGCCCCTCCGATTGTTACTTTACCGTTAATGATAACCCGCATTAATTCAAACATTCGCTCAACGGAAACTTCATTATAACGATGTTCCGGCTCTATGGATTTTAAATATGTCCTATACCGGCCAATGGTTTCTTTATCCAAATCTTTAAAAACATATTTGGTCGGCTCTTCATCTTTTTTATCAAAGGAAGAATTACGGTATAATGCGTCTATTTCTTCTTTTGTCGCCCGCTGATCTCCACTGCCTGTCCTGATGAATGTATTTGAAGGGGTATTAAAATATACCGGTTTATCTTTCGGATAAACAGAGGGAATATTAAAAGCGAGTACACTTTTGCCTTCAAAAGAGTATTTTTTTGCTTCTACTTTGATTTTTCTGTTAAATTTATCGCTTCTTAAAACTGTAAGGAAATCCTGCCCTATTTTTTCCGGGTTATCAACTCCTGTCACTAAATATTCCTTGCCTTTCTTGGACACCCCGAAAATCAACCAGCCACCCGCAGTGTTGCTAAACGCACTTACTGTTTCCCAAGAATTTTTTGGTACCGCTGATTTGGCTTCTTTTACTTCAAAATCCTGCCATTCAATATCCTCTAATTTTTTAATTAATTCCTGTTTTTTCATAATTATCTTTATCTTGAAACATGCCTGCCGTCAAAGGCTGGTTCTAAATGGGTTCTTCATCATGAAGCAGGTTATATTAGATTTGGTGCTCGGGAGAGGACTCGAACCTCCAAGAGCTTGCGCCCACCAGCCCCTCAAGCTGGCGTGTCTGCCAATTTCACCACCCGAGCAGAAAAACAGCCTTTATCTATAACCAACACGCTTCATCCACTCAAGGACATTTTTCAGAAAACACCTAAAATACAGGCTATTGCTCTTGAAACCGGAAGTTTATCTCCGTCTGCGGGCCGTCCGATTCAAACCAGACAGAACATTTGTTCAATAAACAAATCGGCTCTATCCACCGTTTCATGTAGTCAAGATCCTTGCGGGTTATCGAACTGAAACCCGAATTCTGCGTCTTCAGCGCGAGGGAAAAAACCGCTATGGCATTCTTAAGCGCGCTACCGGCAGTAGCCGGATCTATCCACGCGTACATAAGAGCGCTCCTATCGTCAATACCCTGAAGCCAGTCAGGTACGCTGGTATCACCGGAAAAATTGCCGGCTTCGGCAAGAAGCTTTTCCAGAACAACCAGGTTGCTGGCAAATATCCACCAGCCGTTGCGCACCGTGAACGCTGCTTTCTCGCCGGGCCCCACACTTTCATACAAGGCACCCGGCCGCGCGGTATCCAAAAGCATTATATCACTCTCTTTCTCGGAAACCGGCCCCGAAATCAATGTCGTTCCTATCAACCCGTTTAAATCATCCAGAGTTTTGTTTACTATTTGAACAGCTTTGCCGGCATCCACTCCGTCGGCCAGCTTGAAACCCGCTATCAACGCCGGCACTCTCAAGCCCAGTATCCTGCCGCTGTAATCACCGCCCAGCAAAGACACAAAACACGGCCCCTCCTCCGGCGCCATGGCGTCAATAGCCGGCAGTATAACATTAACCGTATTCGTCCGCATCCCGGTCAGAGGCAGTAACCGCTCAAGCTGACCGCGCGACGCCGTGATGAACGCGCTGGGAACATTTCCAAGAATATTCTTCAATTCAACAGCCGCCTCAGGCCTCAGAAATGTATTGGTATTCCATCCGCCCCATCTCCATTCGAGCCGGCCGGTAACCCCGCTCTCATCTATGGAGCTGAATTCATAAACCGCCTCAATGCCCATATTGCTCATCAACCAGCCCCTGTCCAGCACCGTATCGCGCGCCCCACCTCGCTCCGCAAGAAGTCTGTCGCGAAGCGGAAATATAAGAGGAGAGCCTCTCCGCACACGGCTCACAATATGACGAACTGCCGCCGGATCAGTCGAAACACAGCCCAGCAATACCCCTTCAACCACTCCAAGCGATAATGTCAATTCATCGTCGCGCTCCGGCATCACAGACTGAACCATGTCCGTCCGTCCGGTATCCGCAGGCTGTGATAATTTCATAACCCAGATACTCATGCCGTCATCCAGTTTCACTTTTTGAAATGCATCATCGGAAAAGAAACCCCACCTCATCATCTGCCCGCGCCATCCGATCCATGTGGAAAAAATCCAGGCTGGTTTACCGTCAGCGCCAAGACATGATGTATACGCGATGACTGTGTCTTTGGCGGCAAAGGTTTGAATCATCCGCGCCGTGCCGGGTGAATGAATCACTTCATTGATTGTTTTGGCATCCAGATTGAGATACCCCAGCAGTGTTTGCACCAGCTTGTCACGCACAAACACCGGCCAGCGGCCGGCCAGCTCCTTATGCTCGCCGGCAAAACTTGCACCAAGCGGAACGCCACGATAAACAGTTTCCTGATTATAAGGAAAATAAACAAGCCAGCACAGGCAAAGACCGGTAAAAATAACCAGAATAAAATAAAAAAATATTTGTTTTGCTCTCATGAATAACAAAACCTCACCCCGGATTTTGCAGTCACCGTGTCTTTATGGAACCCGTAAGATCCTTGACGCATGCCATGCCGTGCCGTGCGAGATATTCCCTGATTCCTTTCACCACTCTTGACGCGGTTGAAGGATCAGTAAAATTGGCTGTACCCACAGCCACCGCCGACGCGCCCGCAATCATAAGCTCAATCGCTTCCTCTGCGCAGGTTATTCCACCCATTCCAATAATCGGAATCTTTACAGCTTTCCACGCCTCCCATACAAGCTTGACCGCCACCGGATGCACCGCCGGCCCCGACAATCCGCCAACCGTATTCGCAAGCACAGGCTTTCTGGTTTCAATGTCTATCACCATTGCCGGCATTGTATTGATCAGAGAAACAGCGTCCGCCCCGGCATCTTCAACCGCGCGCGCCATAACGCCTATATCAGGAACATTCGGAGAAAGCTTTGGAATAAGAGTCAAACGCGTCTGCTTGCGTACAGCCGATACCACCCTGCCCGCCGATTTCGGGTCCGTGCCGAAAGCTATTCCGCCTTCTTTGATATTAGGACATGAAATATTAACTTCCAGCCCGGCAATACCTTCAACATCATTCAGACAGCCGGCTACCCTTTCATACTCTTCAACAGACTTGCCCCATATATTAACGATTACCGGCACATCATGCTTTCTGAGAAACGGCATGTATTCTTTTATGAATTTCGCCACACCGGGATTCTGAAGACCGATAGCGTTGACCAGCCCGCTTTTCACCTCGACCATTCTGGGAACAGGATTTCCCTCGCACGGCTCCGCGCTTATGCCTTTAACAACTATGGCGCCCAGTTCGCTAAGATTCACAAAATCCGCGTATTCCGGCCCATAGCCGAATGTGCCGGAAGCCACCATGACGGGATTCTTCATCCTGATTCCGGCCAGATCAACTGTCATGTCCAGGTTTTTGCCAGCGTTACTCATATTTCCATCATATTTACACGGCATCAGCCGCAAATAACAGATCAAAAATCAATTCCAGACAATTTCGCGCGCCTCGAATACCGGCCCGTCCTTGCATACCCTCCCCCAGCCGGTATGCCCGTCAGGAAATTTCAATTTCTGCACGCATGCGAGGCACGCGCCCACGCCGCATCCCATATGCTTATCAAGAGAAAGCCACGCTTTCAAGTCGCGGTCAACGGCAAGTCCGGATACCGCCTTGAGCATGCCGTCCGGCCCGCACGCATAAAGAACCGGGCGCCGCTCCGGGTTTTTATCAAGCCACGCTTTCAGAACTTCTGTTACCAGCCCCTTGTCGCCCATTGACCCGTCTTCAGTGGCAATTCGTATTTCCCAATTGAGTTTTTCAAATTCCTTCACGCAGAGAATATCTGCGGCAGACGCGCCTCCGATAAAAATAACACCTTGAGTTTTCAAACGCTTTGCCAGAAAAGCAAGCGGGGCAACACCGTAGCCACCGGCCACAAGAACCGGAATCTCTCCGGCAATATCACAAGGGAACCCCTTGCCCAGTGGCCCCATAAGATCCACCTCATCGCCGGCCGCCAGCATACTGAGAGCCGACGTACCGCGTCCAACAATTTTATAGAGGATGGCTATGTTGCCGTCTTCCGCTTTAAAGATACTGAACGGCCTGCGCAGAGTGATATCTTTCAAACCCGGAAGCAGCATATGCACAAACTGACCGGGTGCGGCTGAACCGGCTATGGCTGGACAATTCAGAACAATGATTCTGTATTGCTCCCCCGGTTTTTGAACTTCTTTTATTTGCGCCTGTTCAATATTCATAGACAGACACAGTGTGATATTTTCGGACAAAAGGTCAAGCACGTACCATTAGAGCGGTTGAAGAAATACTGTAGCCGGAGGGGTGTTGCGAATGACACATGGCCAAGTAAGCCGAAGCAGGAATAGCAGGCTATTTCGATGGAGGCTGACACCGGCCATGTGTCATGCAGTAGCCAAAACGGCTACAGTATTTTTGAAACTGCTCTAGCCTGCTCTTTTTAGTCCGGATATTGCATCAGAAAGCAAAAGGTAGTTGATTAGCAAATTAGAGACCTGATACTAAAAACTCTGGAGAGTGTTTTTTACCTTGCCGTTGGCTATAATGTGTGACCACGTCTGTTTTTTTATTTATACCCTACGCATTGCCATATTTCTATATTATTCGTCTCCCTCACTAAATCCTTATTAACATACCACCGCATATACGCATTGCTACTCACATCATAAGGAAAAAGAGCTTCCAGACAAGGTTGCTCGCCAAAATCAGTTAGCGCAGCACATCTTCTCACTCGACCGTTTTTATACCACGAAGCAAATGTAGTATAAATCCTACCTTTATTTAAAAGACTTACGGCATAGAACCTGCCATTGTCTTCATAGAAGTCCACTTTAACACCATTGCCGGATCGGATACTGGATATCTTCTCCCCGGAAATGCTGTAATAATCTCCTTTTATCACTGGCATTGCGCATATGCCTGATCCGGGTGATAGGCGATAATATGGTCCTCTATGTAGCTCAACGGATTTCACCAAGCCATTTGTGTAATATGTCACCTCACGAGTACCAATAGCACTACCAATAGTATTAATAGCATAGTGCATGAAAGCAGGCCTGTCAGGCCTTTCCCAAAACCATAACTGTGGAAGACCATAATTACGCAGAATGAACATAATGATGGTTATGCTGAATACAAATATTAAGATAAACTTTACTCTTAGTCCTGGATGATTACGTCTCGACATCCGACAATTCATTTAGACACTCCTTGACAAGTTAATGTCTTTATCCACTTTAACCCTGTCACTGACAGTAAAGCCTGCCGGCAAACAGACTGGACAGATGGAATCAACGATCGTTAGTCTTTTTTTCATCTTTAGCCCTTATGGCATCTTTCAACACACGCATTACCATCTTATCTTTCGGACGTCCGAGCGCCTGCTTGCTCTTAATGATCCGCGCCAAGGGCAATACCAGAATCAAAACACCGGCCAATTTCATCTTTTCCGCAGACTTAGCTTCCTCTTTAAAGGAATTCAACCCATGCATGTGCACCACAATATCAAACAATTTGACACTATCCCCGGCAAACATCGGGGGATTTTGGGAAATCGACGACACAAACACGCCATCTACTTTTTTCAACGCTTTTAGAATCCCCGGGTCATTCAAATCCTTAAACCAGAGGTCTACATCCTGTGTAACCACCGGCGCTCCCTGTAAAGCAGCCGCAGAAAGCCCCACAATCATGAATTCGACATGATTACGCGTAAGCTCCTTCAAAAAGGAAATTTCACGTTTTGAGAATATTGCATTTTCGTGCACGGGTCAGAGCCCTCCGTAACCGAACCACCGGATATTCCTCAAGCAACAGAAAGGTATGACGAACATTATCGAGATCAATCCCCGGATATTTTGCCGCCACCTTGGCGACATTCCTTGCCAGAAGTCTTGCCTTCCGAATCGCCTCCGATTCCTCTTCCAAGAAAGCAGAAGGAGAGACGCCCAGCAAATCAGCCACGACTCGTACCGATCTGGGAAATACGGTGTCTTCTTTCAGGGGCAGGGAATAAAAAGCGCTACGACTGACCCGCGCTTTTCGGAGCACGCCCGAAAGCGTCAAGCCCCGCTTTTTGCACAGATGGCGCAATTTCTCCGGTGACAATTTCATGAAGGCAATATACCATTTAACAGCACTTACTCAACCACATTCTACAATCCATGTTCCAATTGAAAAGCATACAGCGCTCACTGGTCTTTACCGTCCAGTTCGTTCTTAGTCTTGGATGATCACGTCTCGACATCACGTCATCACGTCATTCGACATGACTGGTTCGACAATTCATTTAGACACTCCTTGACAGGTTAATGTCTTTATCCACTTTAACCATGCCATTGACAATAAAGCCCGCCGGCAATCAGGTCAACAGGAAATTATCCGATTCACGCATGCAGACCGGAATCGGGTGCAATCAGCCGCAATAATTACTTTGCGCAACGTGAAGATACGTTTCTTATATTGCATTTACTTTCTTCGAAAAACAGCGCTTATCTCCATACCCCTTTGGATTATATCCATGCTATTTTATCCGCAAGGTCTTGCCTTTGTTTCAGATTTACGAGACAGCGTCCCGTAAATCTTAGAAATATTCGGAAATTCAACATAAAGACGACGCATATTCTGAAGGTTATCCACCGAAAAATCTTTGCCAAAACGATTGGTCAAATCGTGTGATAAACTGATTAAGATCTGTTGATCGCCTCTACAATAGTAATAACTTTCTCGATTCACAAGAGCTGATACCGTTTCCTTTAAAACACCGGCGAAGCATATCCAGCTCGAATCGAGGACCAACAGTCAGCCGAAAATAACAGCCTTCATCAGAAAAACTATACGCACATTCAGAAATAAGCTCCAGGTCTCTTTTCTTTCCGGTAATTTCCATTCTATACTCGCTCTCCATACGTCGCAAAGTAAACGATATATGCTGACTGCGCATGAATTCAGCCAATTCCCTGTCCGGCGCAACACCGTTATCTGACCGGCAAAGAAATCTCAGTTCAACTGATTTCAGGCGCACAGGTTCCGACCTCTGAACCATCACCGCCGGAACACGAAACGTTATCTCACCCAAATGACTTGCCGCCTGAAGTTTGCCAATAAATTTCTCAATATTCCACGCCTTCACCCCAAACACGGTCTCGCCATATAACGGAATCTGCACACCGCCCTTTGAACGTGCCGCTGTAAAAAGCAACTCCTGAACAGCCAGAATGTTCTCCATCTCGTCGGGAAACATATTCAGCAACTGCCGCATGACTGCCGCGTTCAGCCATTCATCCGTAACACCAGCATAACGCACGGGAATATCCGCAATAATCAATCCAGCACTCATCCGCGCCTTGGTCTTGACAAGCTCTGTCAACTTCTCCAACGCCCCTCCTCCTGCATCAATCTGCGCACGCTTTGCCGTAATCCGCGCCCTGTCTTCGTTATCCACACAGGCACCGCAGTTAAGACAAGTACCTTTCCCGGAAACACGGCCCAGACAATACCCGCCATCTTCATACGACATGGCGTGCAGATATTGATCGTACAAAAAAGCTTTATTTATGCGCGACCCTACGAATGACAGAGCAAAGGGATAATCTTTGTCTTTTTTACCCACCAGCTCCTCTGTCCATTCCCCGTTCTGCTCCATCCATTCTTTAAAATTATTCCAGTATCCGGCCGGCAAGCGACCGTCATAAAAGCCGCCTTTCTCATCCAGCTCAACAATCGGCCGCCAAAGCCAGTATCCACCAAGCGCCATGACTTGCGACACTGCATACTCCTGCCATGTTGTAGCCATCCGGTATTCGAACCCTGCACCAGAGCAGATCGACTCAATCTCGCCGCTCAGCTGGCGCCATGCATCATAATCCAACTTCAGGACGTCAAACTGTAGAGGCGTGCCCGGCATCCGGACAAGCATACCAAAGCTAAATATCAACCTGATGCCGCGATTGTGCGCCATAGCGCAGGCCTTGCATTTGCGCACAAACGCACTGAACTCAGCAACGTCTTCCGCATTCTCATGTCCAGTAAGAATATAAAACAGCTTCAACTCCCTGATCTTCTCCCTGAACATCCGCTCGATAAGACTGTTGACGACGGCACCCGGCAGACTTTTATGAAGCATGGCCCGGCATCGTTCACTTATCCCCTCAATCCCCAATGTGAACGAACTCTTGCCGGCAGCTATTTCCATCTGTAGAAGACCAGGATTTTCCGACAGAATATCCACGCGCTGACTTTTAAAATTCACCGTAGCGAACAACCTATGCAATGCCGTCAATAGCGGAACCAATTCGGTGTAAGTATTGAAATTGAAACTGTACAGATCCACATCACGACAACCGTGATTCCGCTTAAGCTGACCCGCCGCGCTTACAATATCGTCGAGCTTGATTTCGCGATACGGCTTCCTGTCATAGCCCTCAAAACAGAAGGAACAGAACGCAGGACACCCATAACTGATCTGCAACCGGCCGGTTGATGCTTCCCCGCTGTTGAGAACAGGATACCGCACTGCAATGTCTCCAACCGCAGGCGATTCCAGCACAGCCTTTTCCATCAGTCTTTCCGGAAACGATCCGGCAACCCATAACCCGGGCAGGCCGGAGTGTTTCAGGCTATCCAGCCTGCCCTTCCGGCTTTCCCCGGCCATACCCTTCAGCATTCGCCCCACCCTGCCCTCACCCTCACCGAAAAAAATCGCATCCGCCATGCAATCGCCATCATCACGAATGATTGCCTGCGCCGCCATTGCATTGGACCCGCCCATAAGAATCAACGGCCTCACCTCCCCACGCTCCGACGCCCAGACCGGCAACCCCGATCTCCGTAACATGGATGGCAGATTGATCAACTCCAGCACAAAAGAATTAGAAATAAGTATTACGTCAAACTCACGCCCCGACCGAAGCGACTGAACCCCCGTCATCCAATCGGTTTTATTTTCTGCAAATGAACTGCGATCCTGTTTAGCCGGAAAAAACACCATGTCAACAAATGCATTCGGCATAGCGTTCCGAACCTCGCACGCCAGAAAATAATGCGGCGTAGACCGATCCACATCCCTGAAAGGCGAAAGACGTACAATAAGAATCCGCAATGAGGCAGATTCAAAATCAGGATTGCCAAAGGTAGGATTGTCCGCCGGCAGAAAAACACCTTGCCGGCTTATAGCGGCAGAATCCGCCACAGACAATGATTGATCACACGCTTTAAAATTTGATTCTCTACCGAACATGCGCCCGATAGTACCCGTTCACACACGCCGGATCAATCAGTGTTATTCGAAGCTTGAGTCAGCATCACCGATTCGCCCCCCCCTGCTGCTGCAGAAAATACAGAAATTTTAAGCCGTTCTGTTTTATGAACAGCCCATCGAATTTCCGCAATTATAACAGCGGTAACAGGCACCGTTTCTCACTGTGATCGCTCCGCATAAATCACACGCCGGCGCATCATCCATAAACCCCTTGAACTGTTCGTCTACTCTCTGGGTTTCGTGCGCTTCAGCAGACGCCGCACCGGCCGATTTGGCCGCTCCGCCCGACGCCGGAGCCGAAGCTGTAACAGGCGCAGGCGCGCATTGCGAGCCCCTGACCTTGCCATTCGGAAATGTGACATCAAGCCAACGGAAAATATAATCCACTATGGACTTCGCTATCGGAATTTCAGGATTTTTTGTGAACCCTGCCGGCTCAAACCTGCTGTGCGCGAATTTCCTGCACAACTCCTGCACAGGCACCCCGTACTGCAGACAAAGAGAAATAGCCGTACCAAACGCGTCCATGGTTCCGCCGACGGTACTGCCTTCCTTGGCCATCGTGATAAAAAGTTCACCCGGCGAACCATCTTCATGCATTCCCACAGTAAGGTATCCCTTATGGTTGGCTACTTCAAACTTGTGAGTAATTGACTGCCTCGTAGGCGACATACGCCTGCGGAACGGCATGCCGACAACAGCTTGAGCGCCCTTCTTTCCGGACGCTGATTTCTTGCCTTCCACCTTGCCGGTATTAAGCGGCTGTGTTCGCTTGGATCCGTCACGGTAAATTGCCACCGACTTCAGACCCAGTTTCCAGCCTTCCATATAGGTCTGCATGATTTCATCAATAGTTGTTTCAGTCGGCACATTGACGGTCTTGCTTATCGCGCCTGACAGGAACGTCTGTACAGCCGCCATCATTCTCAAGTGGGCCTTATAAGAAATATATCTTTTGCCGTTCTTCGGCTTGAAAGCGCAATCAAACACTTCAAGGTGTTCAGACTTCAATCCCGGCGCGTTTTCAATCGTATCATGTTCATCCACATGTTTGACAATCGCTTCCATGGCGTCTTCCGTATAACCAAGACGCTTCAGTGCCGGACGTAGTGTTCTGTTCACCATCTTAATCACACCGCCGCCTGCCAACTGCTTGTATTTAACGAGCGCGATATCCGGTTCAATGCCGGTTGTGTCGCAATCCATCATAAACCCGATCGTGCCTGTCGGGGCAAGCAAAGTCACCTGCGCGTTGCGGAAACCTGTCATGGGAGCATTCTCCTGCACTTCGCCCCAGATTTTAACGGCTGCGTTCTTTAAATAGGAAGGGCACATTGTTCCTTCTATACTATTAAGAGAGTCCGAGTGCTTTTTCATAACTTTTGACATGCAGTCGGTATTGTCCTCATATTTATCAAAAGTTCCCAATGATTCCGCCATTTCCTGAGACGCGGAATAGGCTTTTCCCGTCATTAAAGCCGTAATAGCACCGGCAAAAGCGCGCCCCTGATTACTGTCATAAGGCAAACCAAGCCTCATAAGTAATGCCCCTAAATTGGCATAACCAAGGCCTAAAGGACGGAATAAGTGCGAATTTTCGGCAATTTGGTGCGTCGGATAGCTGGCGCTGTCCACCAGAATGTCCTGAGCGATCACAAACATTCTGACAATATGCCCGAATTTTTCAACATCAAAAATCCCCTCATCATCAATCAGCTTCATCAGATTAATTGACGCCAGGTTGCACGCGCTGTCATCCACAAACATAAATTCGGAACATGGATTGCTCGCGTTAATGCGTCCGCTGTTGATACATGTATTCCACGAATTGATCGTGGTGTCATACTGCAGACCCGGGTCTCCGCATACATGAGTTCCTTCCGCTATGTCCCTCATCAAATCTTTAGCCTTAACGGCTTCCACCTTATCGCCAGTAACAACGGCTTTGGTGCTGAACGTGCTGTCGTTCTCCACGGCCCTCATGAACTCATCGGTAACACGCACCGACAAGTTTGAATTCTGGAACATCACCGAGTCATAAGCTTCGCCGCCGAATGAACCATCATAACCCTGATCGATCAGAGCCCACGCTTTTTTCTCTTCCTGCATTTTGCATCGCACAAACTCTCTGATGTCCGGATGATCTATTTTCAAACTCTGCATCTTCGCGGCGCGCCGCGTCTTGCCGCCGGACTTGATCACCGCGGCAACCTGATCGAACACGCGCATGAAACTCAGAGGACCTGACGGCACTCCGCCGCCCGACAATTTTTCTTTACTGCTCCGCAGTGTGCTTAAATCTGTTCCTGTTCCGGAACCATACTTGAAGAGCATCGCCTCCGTGCTCGCGAGCCGCATGATGTCTTCCATGGTGTCGTCAACCGATTGTATGAAACATGCCGACGCCTGAGGTCTCTCGTATGTGTTATTGATGCTCCCTATCTTGAGATCTTCCTTGTCCCAGCAGTAACTTGTTCTACTGCCGGACATATGTCCGTAAACCTGATAGAGCCCGACGTTGAACCACACAGGACTGTTGAACGAGCCGTATTGATTCACGCAGATATGACAAAGTTCATTGTAGAAAATTTCCGCGTCTTCCGGAGTTTCAAAATAATCATTCTTCAAACCCCAGTCAGCGATTGTTCTGGCAACACGATGAATAAGCTGGCGCACGGAACGCTCTCTCTCTTCTGTTCCAATGCCACCAAAGAAATATTTTGAAGCAACGATATTCGTCGCGAGCATTGACCATGACTTCGGAACTTCAACATTCGGCTGTTCGAAGATCACGTTGCCTTTGTCATCTGTGATGGAAGCCTTCCTCTGCTCCCATTCCACTCCGTCAAAACCAGTTGCACCTTCCTTAACAAGGAACCTGTTTACCTTTAAACCCTTAGGCTTGCCACTGCGATCCCCGTCTCCAGCTTTGCGCACAGGCTTCATTCTGGAGCCCCTTATCTTGGAGGCTTGCGTATCTTCCGGCACTTCCAAAGTTTCACGCACGTCCAACATTGTAAAATCTCCTTTAAATTTGAACTAATATTCGATTTCATAAAAAAACCGGCGTAGACGCACATACAATATGTGCTACCGGTCCTTAAAAACAGAGCTACCATATCCCCTATATATGGTGGGGGCAAGGAAAAATGTTTTTTTTGCAAAAAAAGGCTAAAACCCCTTTAAAATTAACATTTTCCATGCCGGGAACCCCTCTCGCCCGGGGCCCGCCGGGCCCTGAATTGGAGCTCAACCGGGGCCCCCTCCAGCCCGAAACTCCGGCGTAGCATCCTTATAATGTACCCCTTGTATGCTTCTGTCACTATCTGGGGATCATTAACAAATAATCTGATACGAATCGGAAGGCACCCCACCTGCGTTACGTAATACACTTTCAGATCCTTGCCCTTGACCGCCGGAGGATGAACCTTCTTCCAAGCTCCTATTATAGCCCGATTCAAAACTCCGGTAGGAATCATCACCCTGACCTGACCGGCAACATGATCAATCGCGTCAACTGTGTTCCTTATATTGAAACCTGTCTTCGCCGACGTGAATACAATCGGACAGTGCGCCATGAACGGCATCATGTCTGCAACAACCGGAGCGTACTGACGCTGTGTTGTATCAGCCAGATCCCACTTGTTGATAACAAGAACGCATCCCTTGCCATACTTCATGATCATATCGGCAATCTTTTTGTCCTGCGCCGTTGGCTTGGCGACAGTATCCAGAACCAGCACTACAACATCAGCTCTCTTTATGCTGTCTTCAGCGCGGTAGCGCCCGAACATTTCAACGGATGAATCTATCTTGCCGGTATGCCGGATGCCGGCGGTGTCTATCAGCATGTAATGTCTCGCCTGCTCCCCTTTACCGACAACAAAAGGAATGTCTATGCTGTCCCTTGTTGTACCCGGAATTTCCGATACAATCACCCGCTCACTGCACAGGAGTCTGTTGACATAGGAAGACTTGCCGACGTTGGGTCTTCCAACCACCGCCACTTTCAGAGGCGTCATATTTTCAACACTGTCGGCCGGCGGCAGAACACCAACCACCGCTTTCATCAGATCATAAAAACCTCTGTCATGCAGAGCCGACACGGGAAATACCGGAAAGCCGAGACAGGCAAAGTCAACCGTGTCCTTGTCTCTTTCCGGGTTGTCTGATTTATTTGCCGCGACAAACACAATACACTGCCGGGCTCTCAGCAGGCGGGCGACATCCTTGTCGGCATCAATAACTCCCGTTTCAACATCAACAACATGAATCACAACCGCGGCGTCATCAAGAGCGGCTTCAACCTGATTCCGTATTCCCTGATTAATTGCATCGTGCCCTTTGCCGTCAACACTGCATATACCGCCGGTATCTATCAGCATAAAGCGTTCATCGTTCCATGATGTCTCTTTCATCAAACGGTCGCGCGTGACTCCGCGCTCCTCATGAACAATTGCAAGACGCTCTCCGACAAGGCGGTTGAAAATAGTAGACTTGCCGACGTTCGGCCGGCCCACAATGGCGACTACTCTCCGCTTTTCTGTTGTTGTTTTAATTGAAGTCATGTTTTGACACTCCAGCATTAATTGCCGGACGTGTTTTTCATTATTTTAGACCAGGAATCCCGCAATGTTACCGTACGGTTAAAAACAGGCTTTTCCGCAGTAAAATCAGCCGAATCCGCGCAGAAATAACCATTGCGTTCGAACTGATATTTCGCACCCGGCACAGCGTTTTTCAGTGAAGGTTCCAGCCTGGCTGTCACTACTTTTAAAGAGTCAGGATTCAGGTTCATTTTAAAATCACTGCCGTCTGGAACATCATCCGGCCTTTCAACTTTAAACAACCGGTCATAAAGCCTCACTTCAGCTTCCAACGCGTGCTTTGCCGATACCCAGTGAATGGTGCCCTTTACCTTACGGCCGTCCGGAGCGTCGCCGCCCTTTGTCGCCGGATCATACACGCAATGTATTTCCTTTATACAACCCTGATCATCCTTGATTACATTTTTGCACGTAACAAAATAAGCATACCGCAATCTCACCTCGCGGCCCGGCGCCAGCCGGTAAAAATTCTTCGGCGGATTTTCCATGAAATCATCCTGCTCGATATAGAGTTCCCTTGAGAACGGAACCTTGCGCGAACCGGCCGACGGATCTTCGGGATTGTTAACCGCCTCCAGAAGTTCATCACCGTTTTCGGGATAGTTGTCAATTACCAGCTTCACGGGATTCAGAACACCCATTACGCGCGGCGCGATTTTGTTCAAGTCGTCACGTATGCAATATTCCAGCAATGCCATGTCAGTGAGACCGGTGAACTTGGTTATACCAACGCGCTTGCAGAACTCGCGTATGGCGCCCGGTGTGTAACCGCGCCGGCGCAAGCCGGCCAGAGTCGGCATCCGCGGATCATCCCAGCCGGTCACATAATCTCCTTCGACAAGCTCCAGCAAAAGCCGCTTGCTCATAATCGTGTACGACAGACTGAAACGCGCGAACTCTATCTGCCGGGAATGGTGAACATTCAGCTGATCAAGAATCCAGTCATACAACGGTCTGTGCACTTCAAACTCGAGCGAACATAACGAGTGCGTTATTCCCTCCATGGAATCAGACAGGCAATGCGCGAAGTCGTACATCGGATAAATGCACCACTTGTTGCCGGTACGGTGATGCTCCGCGTACTTGATGCGGTATATCACCGGATCCCGCATGTGAAGATTGGGAGAACTCATATCTATCTTCGCGCGCAAAACATATTCACCATCCTTGAATTCGCCGGCCTTCATGCGCGCGAAAAGATCCAGGCTCTCGGCAACCGGGCGGTTCCGCCATGGACTTTCTTTACCCGGACGTGTCGGAACGCCGCGGTATTCTTTGAATTCCTCCGGACTCAGCGTGCATATATATGCCTTGTCTTTCTTTATCAACTCCACGGCATACTCATAAAGCCTGTCAAAATAGTCGGAAGCATAATATTCATGCTTGCCCCAGTCAAAACCCAGCCATCTGACATCTTCCTTGATGGCGTTCACGTATTCCACATCTTCTTTCTCAGGATTGGTGTCGTCAAACCGCAGGTGACAGCGCCCGCCGAAGTCCTCCGCCACGCCAAAATCAAGGCAAAACGCGGTTGCATGCCCGATATGCAGATAGCCGTTAGGTTCAGGCGGGAACCGCGTAACGACTTTCCCGCCGTTTTTTCCGGCTTCCACATCAGCCTTTACAATATCTCTTATAAAATCTGTAGTATTTTCCGTCATAACCCGCCAACCTTGTCATTCGCCGCAAAGCTTTTCCGCGGCATGCCTCAGCCGTTTTAACACTTTATCCCTGCCCAGCAGTACCATTGTCTCGTAAAGTCCGGCACCCGTGGCACAGCCTGTTATGGCGACACGTATGCTGAAATTTAATTTGCCCTGTTTTGCTCCAGCGGCAAGTTCTGTTTCGTGAATAATTTTCTCTATCGTACCAACCGAGAAATCAATGCCCTCCAGCGCGGACGCCAGACTGCTCAACGCCTGCCTGATTCCTTCCTTCTTCAGTCCTTTATTAACAGATTTCTCTTCATAATCAAAATCATCCATAAAGAAATATTTCCAGCCCGCCGCGTAGGAATACAAATGAGTCCGTGACTGCATCAACGCGGCAACTTCGCGGAAAAAGTTTTCATCAACATTACGCGCCCAATCGGCGCCGGCCAGAACATCTTTCACGCGCGCGATGAAATCATCCTGCGGCATTCCCGCGACATATTCAGAGTTCATATGCGTGAGCTTTACCAAATCCATCTGACTGGGGCCGCTCTTCACGCGGTCAAGCGTGAAAGCCTCAATCATCTCCGCGCGTGTCATTTTCTCACGATCCCCGCCGGGCGACCAGCCGAGCAGAGCCAGATAATTAAAAAGCGCGTCCGGATGAAATCCATTGGACTTGAAATCCCCGACAAACGCCGCCCCGTCCCGCTTTGAATACGGCTTCCCCTGCGCGTTGACAATCATCGGAAGATGTCCGTACTTTGGAGGAGTAACGCCCAGCGCTTCATAAAGAGCGACATGCTTGAATGTGTTTTCCACATGATCATCGCCGCGGATAATATGTGTGATCTTCATTTCAATATCATCAGCAATATTTGCCAGATGAAATGTCGGCGTACCGTCCGAGCGCACTATAACAAAATCTTTCAGATCTTTTGCCTCTTTGCGAAGCTCTCCTTTAACCAGATCGGTATAAACCGCGTCTTTGCCCGGCATTTTGAATATTATACATTCGCCTTTGCCGGTTCCGCCCTTATCCTCTTTATAAGCATGCCCGTTTTGAACAAGTTTTTCCGCGATTGCCAGATGAACCCCTATCCGCTTGGACTGATACAGCGGTTCTTCGTCATAATCTATTCCGAGCCAGTTGAGGGCGTCGAGCACGGCCTGCAGGGCTTCCGGTGTTGAACGTTCGCGATCGGTATCTTCCACTCTTAGGAGAAACTTGCCGCCTTCATGACGCGCAAACAGCCAGTTAAATATTGCCGTCCGGATATTGCCGATATGCACATTACCCGTGGGACTTGGAGCAAATCTTACTCTTACCGACATTTTTCAGCCTTTCATTAATTTACGAAAACCATCCGTACTTTATACAGAAGGGAAACAGTATCATGCAAAACGCCTTTTATATCAAGAACCTACTTGAGGCAACTCGAAGGACTTTCCCATCAATACGAGAGATGTGATTCCAGATAGCGCAGGGCAGCATTTATCTCTTACTGCCCAAAACGACCTTCCAATATGCCGGCAATAGAAAGGTCTTCATCCAAATCAGGCCAATGCAGTCCTGTACCTCCGCAAACAAGTTGAACATTACCCAAACTGCTGGAGTCTGCATGAGCCAAACGACGATTCTTTTTTACAGGGAAACGGATTTCCCTTTCATCTTCCAAACGAATTATAATCCAACCGTCCTTCACAGATACATTTCTTGCTGTTACCTGCACATCATGAATTAAAGATTTCATTCCACTTGCTCCGAATTAAGTCTTCGTTTTTATTGATCAATTCCTCCGCCCTTGCCAATTCCTGAACCTTCATGCCTTCAGCGTAATCCAACATCACGGGTATCAGTCAAAACTTTGCATATCCGCCTGCGCGACGAACATGTATATGCATCGGTTCCTGCCCTTCATTGCTAAAAAAGAAAAACACATAACCTTCCGTTCTGAAAACCTCCGGCATAATACATTCCTTTTAATTTGTTGTGTATTTTACAATCCGTCCCGTTTTTACACAATCAACTTTTACATAAACATAAGAAAAGAATTTCTCCCATTTTTTGCATCAAATCCTGTATTGTCTAAATATTTATAGCTTTTTGCATAACCTTGTTTTCACATTGACTCACTATCAGCCCTAATCCATAATCATTAAAGATTTCGACACATTAATACACTTAAATTAAGTTCTCTTGAATAAATACTGTTCGGCTACGAAAAATGGAACACGGCGAATTCAAGGATAATGCTGAAGGATTGGCGACCAAGCAATTCCTGCCCACCTACAACGCACTACACGGGACCCATTTTAAGACCGTGCATTCTGATGACGTTGCACCCGACGTTCGTTGTGTCGATCCCACAACGAGTGAATCACTGAATTTTGAAATCACACTTGCAACGCGTTCCCCTGACGGACCTTTGATATGGAAGAAAATGCTGGCTGGAACGTACAAATCCCCCGGCCCGTCAACCCTCAATGTCGACGAAGAGCTTCTAGCCTATCGTGATGCCATCCTCAAGAAATTCAAGAAGCGATACGGGAAAAACACAGCTCTTGTCGTTTTTCAGTGGGGTCCTGTAATGCCTTGGAATACTTTAGATCCATGATTGATTTCTCACAGTCTCCTTTTGACAAAGGCGTTTGGATGTTGAGCTGGGGAGAATTGTTTAGACTCGATCAGGTAGGGACGAATATCGGGCCATCCTCTTCCCCTCTCATCTTTCTTGAATGATGATTCTTTTTGTAATAGGGTTATTGCGTTTTACAGACAACAGGATTATCAGACAAAAAAAGACAAAACAGGGGGATGAATCATGGCAGGCATATTTAAAGCTTATGACATCCGGGGAATTTATCCGGATGCCATTAATGACGATATCGCGGTAAAAATAGGACGCGCGTTTGCAACACTTTTGAAATGTAAAAAAGTGGTCGTCGGCCGCGATATGAGACCTCATTCAATACCTCTTTTCAACGCTCTGGCAAAAGGCCTTACCATGCAGGGCGCTAATGTCATTGATCTCGGACTGTGCACATCGCCCATCTGCTATTACGGCAACGGACTGCTCGGCGCGGATGCCGGCATAATGATCACCGCATCTCACAATCCCGGCGAGTGGAACGGCTTCAAGCTGACACGTGAGCAGGCTATTCCAATCAGCAGTGCCACCGGCATAACCGACATTGAACGGATAGTGTCGGAAAACTCGTTCGATCCGCCGGCGCAAAAACCGGGTTCCATCTCAAGCGCCAATGTTCTCAAGGAATATATTCAACATGTGGCAAAAATGGCCGACCTCAAACGCCCGGTAAAGATCGCCGCCGATATGGCCAACGCCATGGGTATCTATGAAGCCAAAGCCCTTGAAAAAATAATGAAGATCGATCCCCTGTTCGACACACTGGACGGAACTTTCCCGAACCATGAAGCCAATCCTCTCAATGCGGAAACGCTTGAACCACTGCAGGCTATGATCCGCAAAGGCTCCTACGACTTCGGCGTGGCTTTTGACGGTGACGCCGACAGGGCCGGCTTTGTTGACGAAAAGGGCAACATTGTACCAATGGACATGATCACGGCTCTGATAGCACAGGATCTCCTGTCGAAGGAAAAAGGTGTCATATTCTATGACCTGCGCAGTAGCTGGGTTGTTAAGGAAATAATAGAAAAAAACGGCGGCACACCAATGATGTCGCGCGTCGGCCACACTTTCATCAAACAACAGATGCGTGACAATAACGCAATCTTCGCGGGCGAACTTTCGGGCCATTATTATTTCCGCGCCAACTATTCCACCGAAAGCTCCGCCATGGCCGTTATCTGCGTGGCCAATATTGTCAGCAAGGCAGGCAAACCGCTTTCTGAACTTATCGCGCCTTTACAGCGTTATTTCGCCAGCGGCGAAATTAATTCCAAAGTGAAAGACCCCGGCAAAGTTCTGACCTGCCTGAAAGAAAAATATAACAACGGCAAAATGCTGGAACTGGACGGCATAAGCGTGGAATATAAAGACTGGTGGTTCAATGTTCGCTGTTCTAATACCGAGCCGCTCGTCAGACTTAATCTTGAAGCTAAGACCGCCGGAATGATGACAGAAAAACGCGATGAAATTCTGGCCATTATAAGAGCATAAAAAAACATTATGATTAACCAGACCCTTCTTGATAACGCGGCCAAAAAGTTCCGCGAACATTTCGGCAAACCCCACACCATTGCCGCTTACGCCCCCGGCCGTGTGGAAATACTGGGAAACCACACCGATTATAATGAAGGCTTTGTTCTGTCAGCCGCCATTAACATGGGCGCCGTTTTTCTGGCAAGCCCGTCCAACAACACCACGTGCAGACTGATTGCCGGCGATATAACGGAAGAGACATCTTTTGACATATCGGCCGTCAACCGGTCAGAAAAAAATCTGTGGCAGAATTATGTTGCCGGTGTTCTGGCCAGCCTGCGCGAACACGGCAAAATAAACACCGGCTTCAACGGAATTTTTTTCGGTAACGTACCTCTGGGCGCTGGCCTTTCCAGTTCCGCCGCCCTCGAAATGGCCGCCGGCCTCGCCTTCTGCGCTCTTTACGGAATCAATATAGACAAACTTACGCTCGCTAAAATAGGACAACGTGCCGAACATGAATATGCTGGCGCCAAATGCGGACTGCTCGACCAGATTTCCAGCCTCTACGGCAAAGCCAATAATCTTGTAATGACCGATTTCCGTTCACTTGCCGTGCAAAATATACCAATGGACAGCAATGCTTGTTTTCTTATGTGCAACACAAACGTCAAGCACCGGCTGGTTGACGGCGAGTATAACGAGCGCCGTGAAAAGTGCGAAATGGCGGCGAAGTTTTTCGCGTCAGAACTTTCTCATCCTGTTTCAGCATTGCGTGATGTGAGCTGGGAGGAATACACAAAACTGTCTTCCGTCATGGATCCAGTGACCGCGAAGCGCGCCGCTCACGTGATTGGGGAAAACACGCGCGTCCTGAAAGGAAAGGAACTGCTTGCGAAAAAAGATTTGTGCGCGTTCGGGCAACTGATGTACGAATCTCACGAAAGCTCAAGAACCAATTTTGAAAATTCATGCAAAGAACTGGATTTTGTTGTCTCTCAGGCGAAACACATTCCGGGTGTACTGGGCGCCAGACTTTCCGGCGGCGGCTTTGGAGGAAGCGTTGTTATTCTGATTCATCCGCGTGACGCTGAAACCGCCGGCAAAACGCTCACGGCAATATACAAAAAAGAATTCGGCATGCCGTGCGATATCAGAATAATAACCCCGTCAGACGGCGCCACGGTGCTGTAATACCGGAAACACAAAAAGATTGTCCGAATTTCCGCAAAATCATACTTGCGTTTAGTGCCACTATATGAAAGTATAGTTGCATATGGTTCAGAGAAAATATTGGATTGCTTTGATTGAAAAAGCATGGAAAACCAGAAATGTCATATGGCTGGCCGGTGTGCGCCGCGCAGGTAAAACCATGCTTTGCCAGTCACTTGACAACGTGGAATATTTCGATTGCGAGCGCCCAAGAGTACGCCAGAGCATGGATGATCCTGACGGTTTCCTTTCCAGTGTGCGCGGAAAACGTATTGTTCTGGATGAAATTCATCGCCTTCAAAATCCATCCGAACTGCTCAAGATAGCCGCAGATCATTATCGTGACATTCAAGTTATAGCAACAGGATCTTCCAGCCTTGGAGCTTCATCAAAATTCGGCGACACTTTAACCGGCCGCAAGAACAACATCTGGCTCACACCCATGATCCTTGCCGATCTCCATGACTTCCGGAATACAAATATTAAACACCGGTTGCTGCACGGCGGATTACCTCCTTTCTTCATGACAAAATCCGCACCGGAATCAGATTGCCAGGAATGGATTGATGCCTTTTGGGCTAAAGATATTCAAGAGCTTTTCCGGCTGGAAAAAAGGAGTTCTTTTCAGAAATTTGTGGAACTCGTTTTCATAAACAGCGGCGGTATTTTCGAGGCAACCGCTTACTCAACGCCTTGCGAAGTAAGCCGCCCGACAATCTCCAATTACCTCAGCGTGCTCGATGCTACTTATACGGCTCATATTATCCGTCCTTTTAATTCACGCCGGATATCGGAAATCATCTCAGCACCAAAAGTATACGCTTTTGATACAGCATTTGTATGCGCTTTCCGCGGCTGGACAAATTTACGGGAAGACGATATTGGATATCTTTGGGAACATATGGTGCTGAATGAACTGCAGGCCCGATTAGACCGCCGCCAGATTCATTACTGGCGGGATAAACGCGGTCATGAAGTGGATTTTGTTTTAACTCACCACGGAACAGCTCCTGCCGCGATAGAATGCAAATGGTCCGCCAAACATTTTAAACCGGATGCGATTACGGCATTCCGTCGCCTGTACGCGAAAGGCAATAATCTGGTTGCATCCAATGATGTCGACCGTAGTTACCGGAAAAATTATGGCGGCCTCGAGTTCGAATTCCATTCTCTGAAATCACTGATCAATAAGATCTGTAATTCTTCTGAAATCCGGTAATCGAACGAACAAATCATACTTGCGTTTAGTGCCACTATATGAAAACAGGGTTGCATATAGTTCAGGCAAAAAATCTATTCAGCCGCGTCCGGCAGTATTTTGGGCCAGCGGTTGTTGAACGAATCAAACGTTAAACGGGCTATTTGGCCGTTCTTTAAATTTTTGACAAAAAGTTGATAATTAGAATCAATATGAGAGTGCTTCCCTTCCGGACACGCGCCCCAAAGTAAAAACCTGTCCCCTCCCGAAACATAAGGAAAATATTCATGACCCAACGGCGGCCCCGCATCCTGCAGTTCTTCCGCTTTGCCAGTCTCCATATCATACATGAACAAACCCGAACCTTGTCTCGCGCCCTGCTCCACAACCCATACCAGATGCCGGCTGTCAGCAAACCACGCCGGCTCACACCCTTTGCCAATATGCAAAGCTCTGCCCGATGACAACTCTACAGCCCATGAGTTCCAGCCGCCGCCATCATAATCCGAAATAAACGCAACCCAGCGCCCGTCCGGAGACACGCGCGGCTTGACAACAAGATGCTTTGAAAAATCACCCCGGCCGCATGGAAACACCTCCCGCTCGTTGCTTCCGTTAATATCAACCGCCATCACCTTCTTGCGGTCTCTCTCAAAATAAACAGTCCGCCCGTCAGCGCTGAATGTTGGAAACGTACCGTTCGCCGCTATCTTCACCACGCCACTGCCATCAGTCCGGCATATCCAGATATCCGTCAGCGCCAGACGGTGCGGAGACATAGCGCGCGCGAACACCACCCATTGCCCGTCCGGCGACGGGTCAGGATACATTTCACTCATTTCACTGTCAGCCACTGTTTGAACATCCGTGCCATCCTCTTTCATGATAAATATTCCAAAACTGTTCCCTCTGTCGGAATCAAATAAGATCCGGCCCGTCACGCCAATAGCGGTCAGATCTTTCCTGTCGCCGGCGTCCGGCCCGGAAATAAAAGCAGACGGCTTATCGGTCTTCAAACCTGTCACGGCGATATACGTTCTATACATACACAAAACCATCAACGCGCTAAGCGTTATGACTTTTCCGTAGAAAAAAAACGCTCTGCCGCTGATTTTAGATTCACTTTTGACAGCGACTTCCTGCTTGAAAAAAGGGAACAGAAGAATCAGCAATGCTCCAACGCCGAGCAAATAACCATACAACTGGGTAAACAGATGATGAGAAATGCTCGTTAATTTCGCGATGCTTCCCGGAAAACCCAGAATTGTGAAAACCGCCGCCCATGTTCCTTCATACACACCAAAACCGGCAATACCGGAAACCGGCAGACTCGCCGCAAGTTCGGATGAACAGATTCCAATGAACACTTTGGGCACCGGAAGATGCTCAAATCCATACCCCAACGGCTTGAGCAGGGCGAACAAGAGCATATAAAGAGACGCGTATTTGGCCGCTCTAACCATGAACGACAACACAAACAGGCGGCCGTAAATTCCCGCCGCGCGCGCGGCAGTTATCTGCCGTCCCGCGTCAAACAGCTTTTCACTCCATTTTTTTCTTCTGTCCTCGCGAAGAAACGCGGCTCTTCCGGTGAGCCATACAGCCATGTCAATAATCCGCGGTAACAGGACCAGAACCGCCACCGAGCCTGCAAGAAGAACTACTCCGCTTGTCAACAGTACCGCGGCGGACATTCCGGCAACAGTACCTACGAATAACGCGGCAATTCCAATCATTGGCGCCAGTGCCAGCACATCGAAAACAAAAGAAAGCGTAAAGCTCGACATAGCCGGTCCAAACGGAACACCAAGCCGTGTAGTTACAATATAAATATAAATCAGCGATCCTATCCGGGCGGGGAGCAGATCCGAAAACAGGTTACGCACAAGCACAACAAAAAAAAGAGCCAGACGATTCGGAGCGTAGCCGGACACATTCAGAATCATGCCGTACCGCCACGCCCGGAAGATGCTCATGCCGAACGAGAGGATTAAAAACATCAAAACACCGCGAATATCCATATCCCGGATAAGGCTGGCCACATCTTTCAACGATACAGAACTTAAAAGATATCCAAAGATCAACACCGTGACCAAAACGCTGAATATAGTATAAATGATATGGTTGGTTTCTATTTTTTTCATATACCGGTTCCTGTATTCCTGTCAAAAAAATACACAGACCATCACAACAGAATCGCAAGACTCAACAAGCCGACTATAAGGCAATATATGCCGAACAGCCAGAGTTTTTCGGCGCTTAACATTTTGACAAGCAGGCCAATTGATATGTAACCAACTACCGCAGCCACAAGTATGCCAACTCCGGAATCAACCGGTGATACAGACAGGGTTTTCCATGCCGAATCATGGATCAACTCAAGAAAGGTTGCTCCGCCCACGGCCGGCAGCATAAGAAGCATGGAAAACTCAGCGGCCTTCCCGGGCTCAACGCCGAGATGACGCGCGGTAACTATTGTCGCGCCCGAACGGCTTATCCCGGGAATGACGGCGAACGCCTGCGCCACGCCAATCATCAGCGCGTTCCAGACACTCAGCTTTCCATCACTCCGGCGAACAAAGCGGAGAGACAGAAGAATCAAACCTGTGACCATGATGAAACACGACACAAGGAGACAAGAATCGCCCATTGCTTCTAATTTCTGTTTAAACACAACACCTACGATCCCTGCGGGGATTGAACCGGCAATCACAGCCAGCGCGTATCTCCGGCCTTCTTCTTTCCATTTCATAAGATCGTTCAGGAGAAAAACTATACGTTTAAAATAAAAAACCAATACAGCCAGAAGCGTTCCGACATGCAGAGCCACCTCCAAAGCCAGCCCCTGCGATTTCAGACCGAGAAAGTGTTTTGCCAGAACCAGATGGCCCGAACTGCTGACCGGTATAAACTCCGTCAACCCCTGAATTACAGATAAAATCAAAACTTTAATAAATTCCGGCATATCAAATCCTTTTTCATTAAATGAGAAACAAGCGGATAATAGGCTTATAAACATGGGGAATAAAGCTAAAAAAGGAGCCTCTCGTGAATACTGGTAGAACTGTTTTTTCTCAACGGATGGATTTCATTTCTCCATACGAGTTCCGGAAATGCGTCGAACGATATCGAGGCAAATACAAGGTCAAGGAATTCACCTGCTGGAATCAGTTTTTATGCATGGCATTTGCCCAGCTGACGTACAGGGAAAGCCAGGGAGCTTTGCCACCACCGAGTAATCCACTCCTCAAGACTGTTCACACAATTCCGTCAGCGTCAGCCTCCATACATACGGCCCACCCACATCCGCCACGTCAACCACTTTGCGTAATGTGAATACACGTTCCCCATATCTCTTCGATTCAAATGATGTGTGTTTATCTGGTGTCATTCTGAAAGGACAACGCAGGCAGAGTATAAAAAGATTTCCCCACAAAAATTTCACCAAGCAGTGGCATAATTCTGTCTATTGCGTTATAACGGCTCCGACAGGAACAGTGCCGGCATAGCCGAATGTCTTGGTCTCAAATCCGGCTGTACTCTGCATTAAATACCACGAGCCCGGCGGCTGACCACAATTCCCTGCCGCATCATAACATCCGTAATCATCTGTGCCGTCACCATCAAAATCACCTGCTATCGGCACAGTACCGGCATAACCGAATGTCTTCGTAAAGAAACCGTTTTTACTTGTCATGAAGTACCATGAACCGGCTGGTTGTCCGCAGTTTCCTGCCGCGTCATAACAACCGTAATCAGCGATTCCGTCCCCGTCAAAATCGCCTACTACAGGCACTGTTCCGGGATATCCAAACGTCTCCGTAAAGAACCCATCAGTGCTCGTCATGAAATACCATGAGCCAGGAAGCTGGCCGTACCGGCCTACGGCATCGTAACACCCGTAGTCGCTGATGCCGTCTCCATCAAAGTCGGCAGTGGCTCTTTTAGTATCAGGAGGCGGGGATGACTGGACAAAAATACTCTCAGTTCTTGTGTTGTTTCCTTCGATTGACTCCGTAATCTGATCGATTAGATCGGCCTCAGCCATGATAGTGTGAGAGCCCGCAGATGGAGCAGTAAAGGTGCGGGATACCATGCCCGTCTGACCGGGCGACAGTCCACCGTGCGACTGCTGGCCAATGTAGGCGCCATCCATGAAGAAACCGACGGAAGCGGAACCGGAACTGGCGTTTCCTTGATTTCTAACGGTAGCGTAAAAAACGCAACTCGCCCCGCTGGTAGGACTGGCAGGAGTGGTCCAT
>JBFZFB010000206.1:0-11514 GCA_041306605.1 Lentisphaerota bacterium
AACGAGGAGTTCACCGAACCCATAAAGGGCGCGTCGTAGACGCGAGTCGACCCGTAAAGGGTCGACTTTCGGTGCAACGACTTGTTCTCCTTGTATTTTTCAAATGTTTGATATACACAGCCGTTTATACAAAGGTTCCGATTGACCTGTTTTGCATTTTGAACCTTTTTTATTTCTTTTTATATTATGCACCGTCTTGGCATCTGGCGATACATTGAGCGTTTTGTTAGCTCTTGTCGACATCAACGCATGTTATGCGCAAGAGCAACAAAACAAGATGCCCGATTGCATTACAGCCTTGTGGGCTGTCAAAGCTTCGCTTTGCCGCCCCCGGCGGCTATGCAATCGTCGGCAATACTATCAATTCCATCGCCATTGTCAAGACAGTGCTTTAATCAAACTCTTTCAAAGTTCCTGGAGAACGTTCACAATCTGGCTGAGGAGCGGAGCGACGATAGCCAGAATTGTGTGGTTCGGATGTTTATGTTTTGCATTTATTAAGTCGTCCGGCAATCCATTTCAAAACAAGCCCAACCCCCAATCCCCCGGTTCCCATCGCAACTTCAACCCACGAAGGCGTTGGGCCTTTGGAACGTAATGGCAGGAAACCGTCGATGAATAGAAATGATCCGATAATGATCACGAACCATGCGACAATCATGACCACTAATCCTGTAATCTTATTCATCTCATCCTCAATCCGAACGGTGCCGCTCTCGGGCGGCGAGCCCGCGAGCCGTACCGAGCAGCGGCGTGTTCGGCAGATTAGTCTTCGACACTCTTCTCCACCAGGTCACGTTACCGCATCCGTCTTCTGACTGGACTGCCTCTTCAACACAACCGGCTTCATCATAGCTATTGCTTTGCGATGAAGTATTCCCGAATGGACTCGTACCCTTTCCTCATGGTGCCATCGGCTTCGACACAAGCCATAAAGCCGACCTCGCTAACAGGACCGAATTCGGGACGGTGGCAATCAGCAACAAGACTGTGGTGCAGCACATGGATCAAGAAGCCCACCTTACGCTCGACCAAGCCGGAGAGTTCCCCCTTTAACGTGCGGAGCCGTGTCTCCTCGTCAAGACTGCCCCAACCAGTCTCTCCGGCGAACATGGGTTTACGCACACGGTTGGCGAGTTCGACAAACGCATCGTCAGCCGCACTGGTGGCATAAAGGTGCGGTGTGAGGATGTCGCACAACGGCTCGATCATCTTCATGTGACCCAGGGACGGCGGAGTGCCGATGGTAATGGGGGCCACGGCGCCATTCTGTTTCACATGATCGCGCAGGGCCCTCAACCAGGGGAGAAAGATATCTTCTCTGCCACTGTTGAAAGGCTCATTGCACAAATCCCAGGCGAAAACTCGTTGGTCATCACGATGGCGCGACATGAGGTCATCGACATAACGGAGGAAGTGGTTCACCTCCCGCTTGGGTGAGTGCCAGTAGGAAACCATCTCGCCAGCGACGCCACCGAAATCCGGAATGCTGTGCCAGTTGTTGAAGAGGCACGGCATGGCCCGTAGCCCCAAGCGGCCGACTACATCGAGGGCTTTCCCAAAGTTGGCGACGAATCGGCAGGGATTCCGAACGTAAGCGTCAAACGAGAGCCAGAGTCGGACGGCCGTCGTGCCTGGAAAATACTCCTTCGCCCGCCCGAGTTCGAGGGCGAACAGCCGCTCATCGAAGTGGCACCAGACCTCAAGGCCGGTGGCGGCGTAGCTTGGCTGATAGCCAAAACCCCGCACCCAGAAGAACGACGTATCGACAAGCTCCACCATATGGATGCCCTTCCGCTACCGTCCCTGCCGAACGTCAGCGGTCTGCCTGAGCCGCGCTAGCGGCGATAGGCAGCACCGCTTTGTTGGCAGATTCCTTTTCCGTCTTCCGGCGCTGCAACTCCACGTTTGCTGAACTCTGCACCTCCACCGACGGGAGCGGCAAGTCCGTCGTGACACCGTTGAGTTGTTTCCACGCCTTGGTCATTAGCCACGGGGATGCCCAGTCAGTCTTGGTTACGACGAAGCCATACGTTAAGCCCGGGGCATCATGCATGACGGCACGAAACTGAGCATTGAAAGGAAACTCCGGTTCTGCCTTCGGATCACACATCATCCCGCTATGAAGGCTTCCATGCCGGTCGGCACTGATTTCCGGAATTCCGCCCTTCTCCTTGAGGATGGCCATGAACACGCCAGCCTCCGCTGTCATCATGACGGTAGCATTCTGCTCCGGCGTAAACGTTTCACCAGTCTTGCATCCGCAGATTGCCGTCAGTACGACAAGACATGCGATCAGTCTCTTCATATTCCCTCCTGTCATATTCCCTCCTGCCAACAGTACCTATTCACACTAACTAAATTTCAAATGCACCGTGCATTCAATATGGAATAAGTATGGTGAATGAAATGCGTGAAATCAATATAAATATTTAAAATTATTCTTCCGACTTTGTCTTTTGCCAGCTTGACAAGCAGGGCGCAAAAGAACAAAGTCAGTTTGTCTTTCGAAAGGCAGGTTTTATGGGGTCTATTATACTCCGTGGTTATTCCCCCTTCTCCGTGTCTGGTTAAATCCTCCTGCACCAAGGCTTCGCCCCTGTCTTCCCTGGAAAAATCCAGTTTGCTTTATCAGGAAAACTGTTCAGGAAATCTCGACTAGAACCCTCGTTCTATAGAGATTTCCTGAACTATCTTCTCTTTTTATCCGTATTCCGTTAATCACGTCATTCGACATGACAAGTCCAGTAATCCTGTCTAAACTCTCTTCTTCGCTCTTTCCTGTGCTCCTTCGTGTACTTCGTGGTTAAAAAAAGTCCCCGTATCTCCCGTGTTCTAATCTGATGCGATATTCCGGTTAACCCTGAGATCCTTCCTCGTATTCCTTCAGTTTCCGGTGCAGGGTTCTTCGACTTATGCCCAGCATTTTAGCGGCTTTTGTGCGGTTATTGCCACACTTGGCCAGAGTTGAATAAATCATCTGTCTGGTTGTGTTGGCCAGCGAACTGGTGTCGGCGGTTATGCCGGATGATATTGGCAGTGAAACTGCCGCGTGTGCCTTCTGGATGTTGGAGTTTGTTGCGGCGGCATCACGTATGTTGGCCGGTATGTCGCGCGCCGTCAGTTTGTTGTTGCGCGCCAGCACCACCATTTTCTCCATTGTGTTTTTCAATTCCCTGACATTGCCGGGCCATGAATAGGACGAAAGGAGGTTGACCGCGTCCGGTGTTATACCGGTGATTTCCTTCTGGTTTTTACTGCAGAACTCTTTCAGAAACGTGTTGCATAACAGGGGTATGTCGCCTTGCCGCTCCTGCAGTGTTGGCAGGTTTATGTTGACAACGTCCAGACGGAAAAACAGGTCATCACGGAATTTGCCCTCCGCAACAAGCTCTTTCAGGTTTCTGTTTGTGGCGACAATCAGGCGGATATCGACATCCACGGTTTCCTCGCCGCCGACTCTTTCAAATCTTCGTTCTTCGAGTACACGCAGAAGTTTCACCTGAACGGATGGATCTATTTCGGATATTTCATCGAGGAACAGAGTTCCGCCGTCCGCCTGTTCAAACCGGCCGTGTCTGCGTGATACCGCGTTGGTAAAAGCGCCTTTTTCATGCCCGAAAAGCTCGCTTTCGAGCAGGGTGGGGGCAAGTGCGGCGCAATGAACGGCGATAAAAGGACCCTTGTTTCTCAAGCTTAAATGATGAATGGCGTGAGCAACCAGCTCCTTGCCGGTTCCGCTTTTTCCCTGCAGAAGAACGGTAGCCTGAGTGGGCGCCACCTGCCTTATAACTTCAAAAAGATGAAGCATCGGAGTGGAACTGCCTATAATATTTTCCAGCCCGTACTTGGCGTCAAGCTGTTCGTGAAGATTAATATTTTCAGATTCTATTGTGCGTGAACGCAGGGCCCTTTTTAAAAGGATATCGAGGTGATCAAGGTTGACGGGCTTCATTAGAAAATCGAAGGCGCCGCGCTTCATTGCTTCAACGGCTGTTTCAACATTGCCGTAAGCGGTGAGCAGAATACAGATCAGACCCGGATCAGCCGCCAGCGCTCTCTGCATCAGAGTCAGGCCGTCCATGCCCGGCATCCGGACGTCACTTAAAAGGATGTCTATATCTTCCCGCGACAGGATGGCAAGAGCGCGCTCCGCGTTTTCGGCTATAAAAATTTCATATTCCCGCTTTAGGGCAAGCTGTAAACCGTCCCGCGTGTTTTTGTCGTCATCCACAATTAGAACAGAAGGTTTTGCTTTTGTTTTTATAATTACCGCCTTTCCGTTATATTCTGTTGGATATATTCGGATGATGTGTTTGTATTTCCATAGCCCGTTTTTTGTGATTCGGATGAAGGCAGGAGTCTTATTCTGCGTTCGGACAGCGGCAGGAGGATCACTATGCTGGTTCCGTGATCCGGTTTACTCGCCAGTTCGATTTGGCCGCCATGATCCTGAACTATTCGTTGCACTATCATCAGGCCAAGCCCCGTACCGTCCGGCTTGGTGGTGTGATAGGGCTTGAACAAATGGCCGAAATCTTCCTGTTTTATGCCTTCACCGGAGTCCTGAAACGCTATCGCGACGAAATCTTTTCTGACGGAAAAAGTTATTTTCAGAGATCCGCGGTCCGGCATGGCCTCGAACGCGTTTTTAATGATGTTGAAAAACACCTGCTTGATCTGATCCCTGTCCACCTTTATGTCGGGAATGGGCTCTGAACAGTCCACCGTCACATCTATGGCGCGGTTTTCTATCTCCTGTTTGAGCAGAACCAGCGTCTCCTTCAGCAGGTCTTCTATTCGTGAAGTTGTCAAGTTGGGTATGGCAGGCCTTATGGCGTGCAGAAATTGCGTCAGTATCACGTCAAGGCGCGAAACTTCGTTTCTTGCAACCTTGACCAGTTCATGAAGATGGGGAATGTCGTTCTCCTGACTGCCGGCGGTGTTGTTTTCCGGTTTTGACAAAGCGCTTATTTCCCTGTCGAGAAGCTGAAGGTGAATGTTGAGGGCGTTCAGCGGGTTGCCTATTTCGTGGGCCACGCTGGCGGCAAGAAGCTTGACGGCGTTCCAGCGTTCAGATTGCAGAATATTTGCCTCCTGCTTCCGGTCGTAAGTAATATCGCGGAGAATGATAACCATTCCCTTGCTGTTGTTCTTCTCCGCCGGAAGCGGCACTACATAAAAGCTCACGAAGCGGTGTTCGGGGTAAGCAATCTCTATTTCGCGCGTCACAAGTTTTGGCGATTCATTCTCGCCAAGTTTCAGCAAATGATCCCAGTCTATCTCACGCAGATATCTGCTGATGTCTCTGTTGTCGGTTGATTTCAGGGAAATTCCCAGAAGTTCCTCCGCCGCCTTGTTTGCGTAATTCAGCTGACCGTTTTCATCAATAACAATAACGCCTTCCTGTATGGACTGAAATATTGTCTCAAGCAACCCGCGTTCCTGCGCCAAACGCAGAAAATACGACTGCAAACTCTTTGTATCCAGCCGGTCCAGCCGATCTATTAATTTATCCAAAAACCCTGTTTTCATTAACCCTCTGCATATTTAATTGCGTCAATATGTCCCATAGAGTAACAGGGAAGCTGTTTTTACTGCAAGGTAAAAATAGAGTCAATATGACCAAGCAGGGTAGTGTCGAAAATAAAATGAAAAAATGGGCATGAAGAAAAGAAAGAATATTTTGACAGGATGGAGGCAGGATTAAGAGGAACGGGATGGTTCAAGAAATCTAAATAAACCCTTGTTTCTCTCCGAGTTTGAGACAATAGTTTCTTTCAGATTTCTTGAACAGTGTTTCTGATGGGGAAAGATGGGTTCAATATCCAATAACCGGGTTGCAACTGGAATACCGGTTGGTTTGTTAATTAATTTTGGAATTGCCAAAGTTGAGGTAAAACGGAAAATAAGGCAGTTGGCCAACTGAAAAATGGTGGATTTACAGGATGAAAACACATTATCCTGTAATCCTGTCTTTAGACCCGTCCTCGGACCCGGAAGGTCCTATGGACCTGAGGGGAGTATGCGAGGGTCTAAATATTTGAAAATGTTTTCTTCGGATGGCTAAATAGATATAGTGTTTGTAAATATTTGGGGGAGTTATGGGTTCACTTGAAGAGATGGCCGGGTTGAAGTTGGATTTTGGTAAAATAGCCGCGATGGCGGGCAAGTGCAATGTTTTGCCGGTTGCGGTTCAGAATATTGACACGAATGAAGTTATACTTCTGGCGTACACCAATGAGTTGGCTTTCAAGAAATCTCTTGAGACCCGTACATTGGTTTTATGGAGTACGTCGCGCAATGAGTTGTGGGAAAAGGGTAAAACTTCCGGCGAAACTTTTGAACTGCTGGAGGCTTATGTCAACTGCGAGCAGAATTCTCTTCTCTACAAAGTGCGGCCGAAGCGCGGCGGGATATGTCACACCAGAAACAAACAGGGTAAGCCGAGAAATTGTTTCTATAGAAAAATCAATCTTGATACCCTGACGCTTGACAACATGGATCCGTAAACAGCCTGTTGTTTTATTCAAAGATCATTACTTATCAAGGAGGGGCGGCGTTGGAAAAAGTTGTTTTAGGAAAAACAGGACTTGAGGTAACGCGTATAGGTTTTGGCGGCATTCCCATACAGAGACTGACTGTTGACGAAGCTGTGGAAGTGATAACGAAAGCGCTTGATATGGGAGTTGGTCTTATAGATACCGCCCGTGTTTACACTGACAGCGAGATCAAGATAGGCGCGGCCCTTGCCGCGAGCGGGAAAAAGCCGGTGCTTGTTTCCAAGACATACAGCCGTGATGCCGGCGGCGTGCGGCGTGATGTGGGGATAAGCGCGGAGAATCTGGGCGTCAGTCACATACATGTTTATCTTATGCACAACATAAACAGCGTGGAACTGCTTGAGCAGGTTCTTCAGCCCGGCGGAGCCATGGAAGGTCTTGCCACATGTCAGGCTGAAGGAAAGATAGGATTTACGGGCATTTCCAGTCATAAAGCGGAAGTTATACAAGCCGCGCTGGAAAAGGATCTTTTTGATGTTGTTGAGGTTCCATTCAACGCGCTGGAGCAGAATTCACAGGCCGCGCTTTCCTTTGCGCACCGGAACGGAATCGGCACAATAGTGATGAAACCGCTTGCCGGCGGTGTACTCAAGCCCGCTTCATCGGCGATCAAATATGTGTTATCGCATCCGGTGCACTGTGTCATTCCGGGGATGCAGACGCTTAAGGAAGTGGAAGACAATCTTTCCATTTCGACACCGCTTTCGGAGAAGGAACTGGAGAAGCTTCTTGCGGAAGCCGAAAAATGGAAGGGCAGATTCTGCAGAAAGTGCGAATATTGTCTTTCGGAATGTCCGCACAAGATAAACATTACGCTGATTCTGCTGTTTCATCTTTATTTCAAAATGTATGGTTTGACGAAGTGGGCGAGAGACCGTTACGGCGCTCTGCCGATAAGGGCGGATATTTGCGGTGAATGCGGAAGATGCGAGAAGAAGTGTCCTTACGAACTGCCCATAATAGAGATGCTAAAGGAAGCGCATCACGATATGAAATGATTTTTTTGACGATCTGTTCCATGTCCGGGTTTTCTTAATGAAGTTTCGTTGTCCATATTGCAAACATGTGTTTGAACCGGGGCCGGGCGCGGTTTGTCCGGCCTGCGGCAAGATGATGACCATACCTGATCATCTGCGGCCTGCGCGTTACGCTTCCCGCAAAAAGGTGAGGGAACAATTCCGGCGTCAGCAGGAACGTGAGCGGGTGGTGCCGGCAAAGGATTTCATGTTTACCCGGAAGCCGGTTGTACTGCTGGGTCTTACTGTTTTGCTGATGGTTGTTGGTTTAATGCTGATAGGGCGGGTGAAGTATGTTTATCCGGTTGAGACGCCTCAACTGATTGCGGGGAAAGATCTGAAGGTTCTGAGGATAGCGCTTGAGAGGTTTCGCCGTGACTGCGGGCGGTATCCGTCGAAAGAAGAGGGGTTGGACGCGTTGGTTCTGTATCCCGGCGTGCCGGGGTGGTGTGGCAACTATGTTAATATGATCAAGCCTGATCCGTGGGCGCGCAAATACTGTTATGATATTACCAATGGTGTTATTACGCTGTTTTCGCTGGGGCCGGACGCGGCACAGGGTGCGGATGATATTATACCGGAGGCGCCTACTCCTGATGAGGTGGAGAACGGATTGGGCCCGGAGTCTTGACACGATTATATGACTGTGCGAGTATGACAGACAAGCGGCCGGCTTCCGTTTATGGTGGCGTAAAATGATTCGGGCGATTAGCTCAGTTGGCTAGAGCACTTGGATCACACCCAAGGGGTCACAGGTTCGAGTCCTGTATCGCCCACCATTAAGGTATTTAAAATCTGAAATTTCAAATTTGAAATCATAACCAAAGGAGAAGATGAAATTTGAACGTTTCGAAGATGTTCCCGTCTGGAAAGCTTCAACTGATTTAACGGTAAAAATTTTTGAACTGACAGAAAACCGCATTTTCACCGGCAAAGGCGATATTGCCAACCAGATACAACGCGCCGCACTCTCCATTTCCAACAACATAGCCGAAGGCTTCGAGCGCGGTACAACGCAGGAATTGATTACATTTCTATATTACGCCCGCGGCTCCGCCGGCGAAGTCCGCTCAATTCTTGCCGTAATGGAACGCATGCCGGTCTTCAGTAATTTGACTCAAATTTCAGATCTCAAGTCCACTGCAGAATCAATTGCCCGTCAACTGCGCGGCTGGGCAGACTCTCTTCAGAATTCAGACATCACAGGACAGAGATATTTGACGGAAAAATCGAAACATGTTTACAAGCAGAATCAAGAAGCAAAAACTTTTCTGGAAACGCTGAAGAAAACAAATGAGGAAACTTTCGCCAAACGCAAAGAATCTCAATCCCGGTCATGAAAGATAGAGGAGGAATATGGAAAAAGATACACGAATAGCTTTATTCAAAGGCAAACAGATCAGAAGAATGTTATACCAGAACGAATGGTGTTAATTATTGACCGATCACATGGAGAATATTTCGCAGTGAAAACTAAATCCTTGGAAAAGAAGGCGAGATTGAATTACGAGGCGCTGGTGTCAGTGATCAGTCAGGTTCATCAACAGGCCCAAGCTGGAGCCGCAGGAGCTGTGAACAGATGTCTAGTTCTTCGCAACTGGGCAATTGGTGCTTATATTGTTGAGTATGAACAGAGTGGTAAAGATCGGGCAAAATATGGCGATGGACTGCTCAAGCGACTATCCGGCGATCTGTGTCGGTTGGGTCTGGATGGCGCAAGCCCTGATTCACTGGAGCGAATGCGTCTGTTCTTTAGCCTCTACCCGCAACTGCGCGAACAGATTTCCGCGACGGTGTCGCGGAAATTGCCAGACTCATCATTAAATACTGCCATGATTTCCGCGACAGTGAAGCGGAAATCTGTTGCTTCTGCGCCAACACAATTATCGTGTCATTCCCTTCAACAGTTGTCATGGTCCCATTTTGTGGAAATAATTCGACTCGACGACCCATGGAAACGCGCGTTTTATGAGAATGAATGCCTGAAGAGCAACTGGTCTGTACGTCAGCTTCAGCGCCAGATTGGATCTTTGCTCTATGAACGCACGGGGCTTTCGACTGACAAGAAGGTGGTGATCGAGCGGGCGCGCAAACAGGCAAAGCAGTCGCCGGTTGAAATTGCCGAACTCATCCGCGATCCATACGTTCTTGAATTTGCAGGTTTATCAAATATGCCCGGCTATACCGAGAACGAACTTGAGCGAGTGCTTTTGGATCATATCCAGAATTTTCTGCTTGAACTGGGAACGGGATTTTGTTTTGAGGCCCGCCAGAAGAGGATCACTCTGGATAACGAGCACGACTATCTCGATCTGGTCTTCTACCATCGCGTACTCAGATGCCACCTGCTGATAGACCTGAAGGTACGCAAATTCCGTCATGTCGATGCTGGCCAGATGAACTTTTATTTGAACTATTGGAAGAAGAATATGATGGCGGATGATGACAATCCTCCGGTTGGTCTTCTGCTGTGCAGTGACAAAGACGAGGTAACAGTGGAATACGCGACTGGTGGGTTGAGTCATAAGCTTTTTATTTCCCGTTATCTTGTTGCGTTGCCAAAGCCGGGAGAACTGGAAAAGCTGATTGAAGCCGATCGCGCCGCATGGGAACAGCGCAGGAGGAGAAAATAAATCCCCTGAAATCTCAGCCAATACAATTCGGCACCTGATAATTCAGGCAAGCTATATGTTGAACAGACAAATCCAGCATCTTGAACGGGATTTTCTTGAAAAAGGCGGCATCCGTGAGCGGATGACAGCCGCTCGCCGTACGGCTGTCGCAAACACGTCAACCCGGTCATCCTTGTCGTCTCCGTCATCTGCCGAAACTGCGGTTCAGAAGAACTGTCCGCTATGCGGTGGCGCCATGGTTCTGCGCACGGCACGCAACGGCAAATCTGCCGGCCAGCCGTTTTACGGCTGTTCGCGATACCCGGAATGCTGCGGAACCAGTTCTGCGGATGAAAAAAGCAACTGATGACAGGGGAGACAGAGAGGACGGGGAAGACGTGATGTATTCGGAGGATGATCTTTTAGCTGCGGTTGAATCATGCCGATCCGGATGTACGCGCAAGATCATTATGAAAAAACTGAAAACTCAAAACGTATTTGGATTGTGGGTGGTTTCGAGGGATTCTGCGTGGGCTTTTTTGATTTTCTTTATCCATAATATGGCGAAACCGCCAATAGCTATGATTAAACCTGTAAGCATAACGCCAACTATCCATTTTATCAGAGCCGCTTGATTGGTCGTCAAGTATACGCCTTCCTCCAGCATCACGTTTGCCTTGCCGAAAACAATGCGGGGTCCGAGAATTTTTACAAGAAAAGGATCAACTATCTTCGGACCAAACAGAACCATGAATATACCGGTACCCAGCATTATCTGACCAAGATAAAGACGAATTACAGTTTTTGCCTTTTGGCTGAAATAACGCCATAAAGCATTTTCTCTGATCCGTGAAATTGTCTTCTCTAATGTCTTTATCATATTTTTTATATACTACCCGCCAAACAGACGGGAATGGTTGTGAAAATAATCGGTGCCTATTCTATATAACACTGCCAGCGAATAAGCAAGATTACAATATCGGACGAAACATTGCAGAGGGAAAAAGGAAAATACATTTTTATTTTCTCACTTTTGCTTTGGAAATTCCCAGCAATGTGAATAAAGGACCGGTATGAGCACGGCATTGATTGCGGCGGCCGTGGCAGAGAATTCATTTTTGCTGGGAAAATCATCAATTACCTATTGAATTGAAAATACTTGTTGTCATTTGTATTGGGCTGGTATGAATTCTGCTACATAACTTGTATTACCTGTCAGTTGGTATTGGGAGGCAGAACCGCAAAGTAAATTAAATTTTATGCTTCGCATAAGTATGCGAAAAAGACTTTAGGGTTCCGCTAGCCCCTCAAGAACTAGCTGAC
>JBFZFB010000207.1:0-6842 GCA_041306605.1 Lentisphaerota bacterium
GAAAATTATGGTTGATGAAACGAAAATAGAACGTGTTGTGCGCAAGACGCGGCGTGCTGTTGTGGTAAGCAAGAGCGGTAATAAGAGTATTGTTGTGGAGGTTGAAAGACGGTTGAGGCATCCTGTTTATGGGAAAGTTGTAAAAGAATTTGCAAAGTTTCACGTGCATGATGAGAAGAATGAGGCGATAGTTGGTGACAAGGTAAAGATTGTGGAGAGCAGGCCGTTCAGCCGTATGAAGAGATGGTTACTGGTAGAGGTGTTGGGTAAATGATGGTTGTGGAATAAAAGCGGAGAATAAATCCGATGATATGTGAAGGAACAAATTTAGTTGTGGCTGATAATACTGGCGCCAAGCGGGTTAGATGTTTTTGTGTGCTTGGGCAAAGGAAGCGATATGCGCATATAGGCGATGTTATAAGAGCGTCGGTCAAGGAAGCGCAAACTGGCGGTATTATGAAGAAGGGGCAGACTTGTCATGCTGTAATCGTGAGGACTGTTCAGCCTATAGCCAGGCCGGATGGTTCCCATTTGCGTTTTGATAATAATGCTGTTGTAATTATTGATGAAAAAATGAATCCGTTGGGGTCGAGAATTTTTGGACCTGTTGCCAGGGAATTGCGTGATAAGAATTTCATGAAGATAATATCTTTGGCGCCGGAGGTTGTTTGATCTGATTTTAGGAGAAAAGTGTTTAGATGAGTATTCGCAAGGTGAGAAAGAATGATATGGTGATAGTTATTTCCGGTTCAAATGCCGGGAAGAGCGGGAAAGTTCTGCAGGTTATTGAAGAGGGCAAGCGTGCTGTTGTGGAAGGTCTGAATATTGTCAAAAAGACCATTCGTAAGAGTCAAGATAAGCCAGAAGGCGGTATAATAGAGAAAGAAGCGCCGATAATGGTGTCGAAGATGATGATTTTTTGTCCGGCTTGCAAAAAAGGTGTCCGGGTATCGCGGGTGCATGATGGAGGCAAGGCGGTTCGCAAGTGTGTTGTTTGCAAGCATTCATTTGATGATTGAGGAAGGCTGGTAATATGCTTTCAGTAAAAGAAAAATATAAACAGATAATTCCGGAGTTGCAGAAGAAGCTGGGTGTTGCCAATCGTATGCAATTGCCACGTCTTAATAAGGTTGTTATCAATATGGGGTTTGGCATAGTTGATAAGGATGTTATAAAGAAGAGGGTGGAGGGGTTGGCCAAGCTTGCAGGTCAAAGGCCTGTAATTACAAAGGCGCGAAAGAGTATTTCGAATTTCAAATTGCGTGCAGGCATGTCCATAGGTGCGAAGGTGACATTAAGGTCGCATCGTATGTATGAGTTTCTGGACAGGTTTATAAACGCTGCATTGCCGCGCATAAGAGATTTTAGAGGGTTGTCGGTGAGAGGTTTTGATGGTCGCGGAAATTATACTATGGGAATAAAAGAGATGGATATATTTCCGGAAATAGATCCTAATGAGCTTGCAGGATCACAGGGAATGGATATAACTATTGTGACAACTGCAGATAGTGATGAGCATGCCAGAGAGATGTTGAGGCTTTTAGGCATGCCATTTGGCGGATGATAACAGGGAGGGTGTAAGTTGGCTAAGAAATCACTTATAGCCAAATGTGAGCGTGGTTCGAAGTTTCAAGTAAGGCGGTATCATCGCTGTAATAGATGCGGGCGAAGACGTGCTTTTATGAGAAAATTTCAGCTGTGCCGTATTTGTTTTAGAGAAATGGCTGTGTCAGGGCAGATACCGGGAGTGGTAAAAGCTAGCTGGTAATATTGTTTATTACGCTTTTTAAGGCGGATTTGGAGTGGATATGAGTTTGATAGATCCGATTGCTGACATGTTGACGCGTATGCGTAATGCGCATATGTCAGGGCATGATATTACGGAAGTGCCTTATTCAAATATGAAGGGCGAAATAGCGCGTATTCTTAAAAAGGAAGGTTTCATAAAGGATTACGCTGTTGAAGGCGGGAATAAAAAGGTATTGCGGATTTATTTAAAGTATACGGAAAGCAGGGATCCGGCAATTCGCGGGGTTAAAAGGTTGAGTAAGCCGGGGTTACGCCGTTATGCCGTGGTTGATAAATTGCCACAGGTGTTGAATGGTATGGGAATAGCTATTGTGAGTACTTCGTCAGGAATAATGACCGCCAAAGAAGCCAGAAAGCAGCGTATTGGTGGGGAAATTTTGTGTTCAATTTGGTAAGTAATTGGGAGTGTTGTAATGTCAAGAGTAGGGCAGAAACCTGTTAGCATACCTGAAGGTGTGGCTGTTTCAGTAGTCGACGGCAAGGTTGTTGTAAAGGGCCGTTTAGGTGAAATTACTCAGAATATTCCACTTGGAGTAAAGGTTGTTGTTGATGCAGGCAAAGTAAGTGTTGTACGCGATAATGATTTAGCGCAGGCCAAGAGTTTGCAAGGTCTTATTCGTAGTCTTATAGTTAACATGATAAAAGGCATTGCCAGTGGCTTTTCGAAGGACTTGGAGATACAGGGAGTTGGTTTTAAGGCAATTGCTGAGAAGCAGGATGTTTTGTTGTCGTTGGGATTCTCGTCACCGGTGAGATATGTTGTGCCGGCAGGAGTCAAAGTGGCAATTGGGGATAGTGGTACAACATTAGTTGTGAGTGGTGCTGACAAACAAGCAGTTGGTGATGCGGCGGCTCGCATTAGATCGTTTTTCCCGGCTGAGCCTTACAAGGGTAAGGGGATTCGATATAAAAACGAACATGTGAGGCGGAAAGTCGGCAAGACTGTTGCGTAGAAAGGGACTTGATGAAGCAAACTACGAGAAAAGAATTTCGAGATAAAAGGCATGCCCGCATTCGCAGGAAAATAAATGGAACAGCTGAAAGGCCGCGAATGGCGATAATGGTGTCTAACAGGAATATTTATGTTCAGTTTGTGGATGATGAGAAAGGTGTTACGTTGGCATCGGTTTCGACCTTGAAGCCGGATGGTGATAAAAAGATCAATGTTGACACAGCGCGAGATCTTGGTAAGCGTGTGGCGGAAGTGGCGGGCGGCAAAGGTATAAAGAATGTTGTTGTTGATCGAGGTGGTTTTAAGTTTCACGGTAGAATAAAGGCGCTTGTTGATGCCTCCGTAGCGGCAGGTCTTGTTATATCGGAGAAACCCAGCAAGCAGGTTGCTGAGCAACCGGATGGGCAATAGAAATGAAGGAAAAAGAAGATACATTTTGGCAGATAGAAGAAGCTAGAGGGCAAGAAGGCGAATTGGAAGAGCGCGTTGTTTTTATAAACCGTTGTTCCAAAGTAGTGAAGGGTGGAAGGCGTTTTAGTTTTAGCGCCGTAGTTGTTGTGGGTGACCGTAAGGGGAGAGTAGGCTTCGGTTTTGGCAAGGCTAATGAGGTTGCTGATGCTATCCGTAAAGGCGGTGAAACGGCTAGAAAATCAATGTTCTCGGTTGTCATGAAGGATAAAACGATACCTCATGAAGTTACGGGTTTGTTTGATGGATGTAACGTGTTGCTGCGTCCGGCCTCACCCGGAACAGGTGTTATTGCAGGCGGCGGCATGAGGCCGGTGCTTGAAGTGGCAGGTTATCGCGATATTTTGTGTAAGTCATTGGGAAGCAGTAACAGGGCGAATGTTGTTAAAGCTACAATTGTGGCTCTGAAAAAATTGCGGTCCAAAGCAGAGGTTGAGGCGTTAAGACAGGTTGAATTATAGCATAAGCGTAAGGTTGGAGAAATTTAACAATGGATCTTCATTCTCTTAGTAATACATCTGGAGCCAGGCGTCGTCGCGGGAGACGTGCTGGACGCGGCATGGCTTCTGGAAACGGAAAGACATCAGGAAGAGGGCACAAGGGGCAGATGTCGCGTAAGGGCAGTAGTCATAAGCCCGGGTTTGAAGGCGGACAGATGCGTCTTTTGAGACGGTTGCCTAAATTTGGATTTAACAATCCTACAAAGGTTGTTTACAGTGTTGTTAATATTGGTGATCTATCCCGTTTTGATGATGGAAAAGAAGTGACAATTTCTGTTTTGAGGGAATGTGGATTGGTCAAGGGCAGGGTGGATGGTGTTAAAATTTTAGGGCATGGCGAGTTGAGTAAAAAACTTACTGTAAAGGTTACGGCATTCAGTGCTAATGCACGAGCCAAGATAGAGGCGGCTGGTGGTGTTTGCCAGACCGTTGGAGAGTGATGCTTTCTGCATTTTCAAATTCACTCAAGATTCCAGAGTTAAGACGGCGTATATTTTTTACGCTGGGAATCATTTTTATATGTCGCATAGTTGATCTGGTTCCAACCCCGGGTGTTGATGCCAGGGCTCTTCAGCTGGCAATAGCCAATCTGGCTAGAACTGCCGGTGGCGGTTTTATGAGCTGGATGGATCTGTTTAGCGGCGGCGCGTTGGGGAACTGTGCTGTTGGCGCTCTCAGTATATGGCCGTATATAAGCGCATCCATTATCCTGCAACTTATGACGGCGGTAATTCCGGCGCTGGGAAGGCTGGTGAGGGAAGGGGAATCCGGCAGGCAGAAGTTAACGCAATATACACGGTATTTTACTCTTGCGATATGTATTTTTCAAGGCCTTTTCCTGGCGCGTACGCTTGAAAGCGGCTTGGGTCTGGGTGTTTCTCTGGTTCATAATCCCGGCTGGGGGTTCAGGATGCTCACCATGTTAACGATGACAACAGGAACCATGCTTATGATGTGGTTTGGAGAGCAGATAACAGAGAGAGGTATAGGCAATGGGATAAGCATGGTGATAATGGCTAACATTGCCAGCAGAATTCCTGCTGCGGTTTATCAGACGGTTACAATGTTTAGAAGTGCTGGTGGCGGACCTGCTCAATTTTCCATTTTTCATTTAATAGGTTTGATCGGTATGATCTTTTGCGTAACGGCTGCTACCATTATGCTGACACAGGGTCAGAGAAAAATACCGATCCATACTGCCAAACGTGTTGTTGGAAGAAAAGTTTATGGCGGTCAGAATACATATATGCCTCTTCGCGTTAATTATTCAGGCGTAATGCCGATTATTTTTGCTGGAGCGTTGCTGTCGTTTCCCACAATGTTGATGAAGAGAATGCCGTGGGATATGTGTCGCAGGATAGCCACGGCTTTGGATTTTGGAGAGCCATTATATTTGCTGATTTACGGGTTAATGATTTTGTTTTTCTCTTATTTCTGGGTTGCGACTCAATTTAACCCGATTCAGATAGCAGATGATTTAAAGAAAAACGGCGGATATGTTCCGGGGATACGGCCGGGGGTGCAGACTGCAGAATTCCTGGATAAATCAATGACGAAGATAACATTAATAGGCGCCATTTTCCTTACCGTTATAGCCGTGCTGCCTAGCATATTGAACAAGCAATTTGGCGTTCCATGGCTGGTTGCTTCATTTATGGGAGGAACGAGTCTTTTGATTATAGTAGGCGTTGCTTTGGATACGATGCGTCAGATTGAATCGCACTTGGTTATGAGACATTATGATGGGTTTCTCAAGAAAGGTCGCCTGAGAGGAAGGCGATAAGGGAGTAATTTAAAATGCCGGATGTTGTTATATTACTTGGTGGGCCTGGTTCAGGCAAGGGTACTACAGCGGAGCGTGTGAGGGATCAATTATGTTACAAGCATGTGTCCACTGGTGATATGCTTAGGGAAGCAGTCAAGAATGGCACTGAGATAGGGCTGGAAGCTGAAGCCTACATGAAGCGCGGTGAGCTTGTTCCTGATGATGTGATGATAAAGGTGGTGGCTGAACGCCTCAATAGAGGCAAGTCTGCGGACAAGTATTTATTGGATGGTTTTCCTAGAACTTTAGAGCAAGCCGAGCTTTTGGAACAGACTCTCAAAAGCATAGGGGGTAAGATTACCCATGTTTTACTGTTGGATGCCCCGCGTGAATTGCTGATCAAGCGCTTGTGCGGACGGCGTATTTGCAAAGAATGCGGCATGAATTTTCACATTGAGACAATGAAGCCCAAGCAGGACGGCATTTGTGATGCATGTGGAGGTGAATTGTATCAGCGTTCTGATGATCATGAATCAACCATTAAAAACAGGCTGGATGTATATAGCCGTCAAACAAAAGGGCTTATATCTCATTATGAAGGGCAAGGTATTCTCAATAAGGTGTATTCCGGTGGCCCGGTTGATGAGCTTGTTAGAACCGTAACGGGGATACTTACGAGTGGAAGGTGATTGATGATTATATTGAAAAGCGCGGCAGATCTGGCGCTTATGAGGGAAGCTGGTCAAATAGCCGCGCGGATAAGAGATGCAGTTGCTCGTAATGTAAAACCGGGTGTTACTACAGGAGAGTTGGCAGATTATGCTGCAGGTTTGATGAGGGATTTTGGTGCGGAAAGCGCTTTTCGCGGGTACAGAGGTTATCCGGGTGATATATGTGTTTCAGTTAATGAAGTTGTTGTGCATGGAATACCCGGCAAGAGGCAGGTTGGGCTGGGAGATATTGTAAGCATAGACATTGGGGTGAAGTACAAAGGTTTTGTTGGTGATACTGCAACTACGGTGATGGTTGGTGTTACGGATGTAAATGTAATTAAGCTGGTTAAAACCACCGAGGCAGCATTGGAAGCCGGTATAAGCATGGCAATGGCGGGACAACGGCTGTCGGATATATCGCATGCGATTGAAACCGTGGCGGTGAATGCGGGATATTCAGTGGTGAGGCAGTTTGTAGGGCATGGTATTGGCAGGGCGATGCATGAAGATCCTGAGGTTCCTAATTTTGGAAGCCCGGGAAGGGGTCCGAAGTTAAAAGGGGGCATGACTTTATGCTTGGAGCCAATGGTAAATATGGGGGTATCTGAAGTTGATATAGATTCTGATGGGTGGAC
>JBFZFB010000208.1:0-2732 GCA_041306605.1 Lentisphaerota bacterium
GGTTAAAGAGTGCGTATGAGATGTTGCCCTATGGGAGTTGCGGTGCATATATGTGGATGTTGCAGAACAATATAAGTTTTGTTACATCGGCAGGTACGACATACAGCATAGGAGGGCGCACATATCCGATAGGGAAAGTTTTGGTTGGTACGATAGGAGATTATGCGCCATCAGAAAATGTTTCGCTGGTATTTCCGAAGGTTGATTGGGATGAGGAAGGTACATATCCTGATGTTGCGCATTTGACATCAGAAGAGCCGGGTTATGATGTGGAAGATGTGAAATACAGTTATAATTTGGATGCTTATTATCAAATTGTCGTCCCTAAGGTGGAGTTGGATAATACATCTGAAGAGGAGTTTTTCCGATCAACCAGCGATGTGATGCATTTCACAGTTACCCCACCGTCATTTGCCAGTGCGCTGAATGTTTCCTTGGCGGGTTTTGACTCTGAACATTGGAACGCGACCTATGATAGCAGCGGCAAGAAGATCGATCTCGCCAACCTGATCGAAACGTCCGAACTAGTGGCTTGGTTGGACCATCAACTACTGTCTGTTTCCGCAACGATCACTGGAGTGGCCGGCCAGTGGAACTGGACAAAGAAACTTAACCTGAAAAAGCGCCTTGATGGGATCAGGGGCAATATCATGGACGGCGTGGACGGCCTATCCCAAGCAATCGCCGAGGAGTTTGCCACCGCGCCTGGCGCGTACGCGGCCGATGTTGTCTCAGAGCAGATGAAGCAGCAAGCGGCTATAGATTCCAACGGTATTGAAAGGAGATTCAGTGACATTCGCATCGGCGAGGTAGCCAATGTTGTTGAAGGGAAGATAAATGAGGCCTGGCCTGATTTCACGGGGACAACGCTTCCCGGGGATATCTATTCGAAGAATCTCCACGATCAAGTTACCGATGAATCGTGGAAATGGAAGTGGAAAATCAAGGCAACCGTCCCAGCCGAGGGCGGCTCCATTTCAGTTGATCAAGGCGGTAATCCCCATCTTAATTCTGGGGATTGGATCCAAGCCGTAAACAACTATGGCTGGTCGCAGAAGTTATTCGATCCGCAGAAAATGTCGCTGTCATCCACGCTGACAGGCGATGGTCATATTGGTCATGCGCTTTTCAAAGCGAAGTTGTTTGGAGAAGTGGGGTGCTCATTTGAAGGATATGAAGATCCTGAGACGCACGAATGGACCAACGGGGGGCAGTTAAGCGGCATGATCGTTGGGATTTTGCTTGAATGTTGGTTCTGATTCTGAATGATACGACATTGTTTCGAGGACAGAGAGGAGGAGATAGAGGTATGCACACGGAAACAACTTGGATGAAGGGCTTGTTCGCTCTGGCGGGTGCCTTTCTATTTTGCTCGCAACCGGTTCTGGCGCAGACCAACCTTGATTGTGGAACTACGACCGGACGTGTTGACTCCCTAGTGGTTGCAGCCGAAGGACTGTTGGGTGAAAAAGGTCGATCCATTGATCCGATGGAAACCGTCCGCTTAGCCAGAGGGCTGTTGTATCGAGTGAGAGCCATCGAGTCGGACGATTCGCTGGGGCCTCATCCGACGCATCCGCTCTTGGAATTTGGGAAACGTAGCTCGCCCGATTCACGGCGGGCATGTGTGATCAATATCCTTGGGACAAATCTCTATTCCGAGATCGAAAAGCGATACCTGAAATCTCTGGAAACATCCACGAACGTTTTGGAGAGGATTGCCGCTTTTCAGGTTTTGAGTAAAGGGATCGCATCGAGCAATGCCGCTGGGGTTATTGCAAGGGATCTGAACGCCAATCTCCACAGGCTAGAAAACGAGAATAGGCCTGAGATGAGTACTGAGATGTTTTGGGCGGCGGAATCCCTCTGCTATCTGGGCCAAACCAACGGGTTGCAGATCATGTCATGGGCCTTGGACTCGAAGAAGACTTCTCCCGCTGAGAAGGTCATGGCAATTGAGGCACTTGTGACTATGCAGACGAAGGAAGCGCGGGAAACGCTCACTCGATCAGCAGGCGATCTTGCTTTGTCAGAGAATCCGTCTGTTGCGCATGACACGTTCAATGCTTTGAATAGAGTTCCAGAGTTTCGGGAAATTGGAACACGGGCCGGTCAGACACAACTTAAACGTCTACAGGAACTGTGCCAGACGAGAGAGTTGAAGAGGGACGAATGGATGCTGTTGAGTCAGGTGTCGACCCATTTCTATGGAGCGCAGCAAAGAGGACAGCTCTCCTTGGATGATCAAAAAAGGGTGAAACGAATTGCCGTCGACATAATTCATGCCGGGCGGCAACAGGAGAGTGAGACTGTAGCCGTTCTTCTCGCGATGATGGCGACAGATGAAGATGTTTCCGTTATCAGAGAGCTTTTCAAATCGAAATGGCCCAATGTCAGGAGGCAGGGCATTTGGAGTGTACTCAAGTGTTCTCCGGAAGTTCGCATGAAGATAATCAAGGACGTGATGCCACTGTTGGACGAAGAAGACTCTCAAAATCGTCATGCGGCCCTTGACGTTGTTCGAGTGGTGAAAGGCGAAAAGCCGACGGAAGTGCGCACGCAGGAGGAATTCAAGACCGAGGCCAACCGCATCAAGACCTGGTGGAATGAGGAGAAGAAATAGGTGGGGCAGCGGTTAGTTAGGGTCAGGTCTCAACGGCGTGTTGCCCAAATCGAATTAATGACTGATTATAGTTTAAGAGGAAAGAAGATTATGGTAAGTTCTCCTACAA
>JBFZFB010000209.1:0-6223 GCA_041306605.1 Lentisphaerota bacterium
TTTTGGCACCGTGAAACTTGATAAATCGAACGATCCAGTTGCAGTAGGTCTGCTCGGTGCGGTAGGCGTAATGATGGTAGCGCAGCACCTGGCGAACCTGATCCATCAGCTTCAATTTTGGATCCGGTTTGAATCGCGAACGTTTTTGGGTTTCCATGGATATTGAATATGGGCCGACAAACATGGAAAATCCAGGGTCTATTTTTCCATGTTTCACACTTTAATATCGCAATACGCGGAAAATTTTCCATGGTATATAGGCAATACATGGAACAATTTCCACGCATCAACAATGTTGGGCCAAAGAAAAAGGAAAGAAATGATGTCGAACAGAGCCACTATTGCAACGAAAAAGTTCTTGAGCGGATACAACTGAGCTCAATCGATTCTGTACGCTTTCCGGGAAGAAGGCGACTTGTCAGATGAAACTGCCTTGAAGATCGCATGCGGCTTAGGCGCAGGCATGGCACGAAAAGAGGAAGTCTGCGGTGCTATTACAGGTGGCATCCTTGTTTTGGGATTGCGATATGGCAGGGGTAACAATGATGATCGATCCGCAATGGAGTTGACCTATTTGAAAACAAGAGAACTCATGGGCCTGTTTTCTGATAAGCATGGTACGTTTATCTGTCGCGAATTGCTGAATGGTTGTGAGTTGACAACAGAAGAAGGGCAGAAATATTTCAAGGCGAACGAGTTACTCAAAAAGACCTGCACTCCATGCGTCCAGAGCGTAGTTGAGATCCTTGAGCGCATCTTGTGAGAAAGCCCAACCTTTGCATACACTCAGACCGGTGTTACGCTGCCGCTCCACACCGGCTGGTGATGCTGGCGTTGGCGTGATTCGACTGCGCAAGAGAAAAAAATGAAGACAGTCGTTGTCTACGATATTGATAGCCATATACCGAATTTAGCCCTAATGAAAATCAGTGCTTTTTACAAAGAACGGGGTTACAAGGTAAGGCTATCAAAGCAAGTAAAATATATACGGGCAGATAAATATTTCGGCAGCGCTGTCTTTCATAATGAGAGAACAAAGCTGAAGATCAAAGCCCTTTGTTCTGAATTCGGATCTGATATTCAAATAGGAGGCTCCGGGTACTCCCTGAATCAGAAGTTACCGGATGAAATTGATTCATGCTTTCCTGATTACAAATTATACAATCACAACAAATATGCCCTTGGCTTTTTGACAAGGGGGTGCAACAAAAGGTGCCTATTTTGCCTGGTACCCCGAAAAGAAGGGCGGCTAAACAGCTCGTATGCTGATTTTGAAGATTTTGTCCCGGAACGTCAGAAAAACGTAATGCTGCTCGACAACAACCTCCTTGCATCCGAAAATTCAACAGAAATTTTAGAGAATATAATTCGGAGAAAATACTACGTAAACTTCAGCCAATCTCTTGACATCTATCGTTTGACAAATAGAAATATTAAATTGCTGAAGAAAGTCAACTCAGTCAATTCACGGTTTACCCATCCGATGATTTATTTTAGCTGCAACAGTGTAAGGCAGGCAAGTCGGTTTTACGCAAAAGAGGATTTGCTGAGATCATTCGGCAAAGAGGCGGTTACGGTCATCATCATGTTCGGATACAACACCAGACTTTCCGAAGACTATGCGATGTTAATGATGGCGAAAGAATTGTCCTTAGTCATCTTTGTTCAGGAATACCAACCAGTGCCCGGCATTCCTTCTAAATTACCAAAAAATTATTTCGACATGGATCTGGATGAAATCGCAGCCATTAAATTTCGAACAAACGGTCAGAACAACGAAAAGTTTTTGAGATATGTAAACAGAATGTATTTTGAAAAAACCGGCACATACTATCTTCCCCTATTGAAATCAATTTACAGGTACAATCACAAGTCCGGTATAAATAAATTTCTAAAAAAAGTCGAATTGATATCTGAAAAAAAACATATTTAACGCACAACACTATCTTTATCAAAAGGATAAATATAACGAGGTTGTAAGAATTGTTAAGCTGGTTGAAAACTAAAAAGCAAACCAAAAAGGAGCTGACTCAGACTGAACAGATAAGAGATAGAATTATTGATATGTTAAGGGACCCAATAGTGCTTCGCAATGTCGAGAAAATAGCTGGGAGCAGAACCTCCGGAATTTGGAGAATAAAACGTGCAAAAATCATTCTTTTGACCAATGAAAACGAGAGTGTTGAACGTATTGTACTTGAAGTCCGTGTGCCGCCGGAATCAGTCATCAAATGCCGGGAATCCTTTGCGCATCTGGGCATTAAATATTTTTGCCGTCCGCGAAGAAATCCGACCCGGCGCGAGGCTGCTGTTGAGCGTATGCTTGCTATTCTAGAAAGCCTACCCGTCAAAAAGTCTGCTCTTAAGAAACAGCATAGCCTCCATTATATTGGCCATGATTTTTCTGCTGAACGGATTGAAACAATAAGGGAAATAATTCAGAAAAACCCCCTGTGGTCTCGAAGTAAGATTGCGCGCGCGGTCTGCGAACGGTTTGATCTGAGAAAGTCCGATGGTGAATATAAAACGGGACAAATCGGTCAAGTATTGATACGCATGGCAATGGATAATTTGATCACATTGCCTGTTGCGCCTGTCAGACAAAATAAAACCGATCCAAAAGGTGCTTTTCTCTCCGGAACCCCAAAGGCCGCACCTGATTGCAATCAAACAAAGATCAAATATTCTTCGGAGATACAAACGATTCAGTTGATTCCCGCCATGAATGACGATGATAAACGCTTGTGGAGGATGTTGATCCAAAAATATCACTACATCAGTAATTCAGTTCTGTTTGGCGCGCAAATGCGATATCTTGTATACGGCGGAAAGAATATTAAATCGACAGCAAGTTTTATGAAGAATCATTTTCGTGACTCGGGGATATCCTATAACAAGTTGAACAAATATTTTGAGATTGAGCGAGGGGAACATCTACTTGCAACCATTGGTTTTTCTGCCTGCGCATGGAAGATATCAGGCAGGGATCGATTTATCGGATGGAATGATGAACAGCGTACTGCCAACCTCAGGCTTGTTGTCAATAACGCCAGGTTTTTAATCCTCCCCTGGATCAACGTCCCAAACCTGGCGTCCCGCATTTTAGGAAATGTTGCAAAACAACTTCCCTTGGACTGGGACTATAGGTATCACTACCGGCCTGTTCTCATGGAAACCTTTGTACAAACGGACCTCTTTAGCGGCACATGCTATCGCGCGGCAAACTGGATACATGTGGGTCAGACGAAAGGGTATAGCCTTTACTCAAGATATAAACAGAAATCGCCAACCAAAGACATTTATGTTTATCCCCTAACCAAAGATTTTCGGGAAAAGCTCTATGGCAAGAATTGAAGGCATGGATCAGGTCTACTAAGCTGACAGACTATCTTTTTTACCAAAAATCCCAACTACGCCTTGCACCCGATGAACGAGTGAAGGCGAATGTTCGCCCCAACAAAAGAAACCTTGATGTGTATGGACGTCGTGGAGCCAATTCAAAAGGATTTTTATGGGTAGTAAACGAAATAAGAAGGAGGTTAAAGAGGAATGGCGCTTATTTGATGCCGAAGCGGCTTATGCGGAGAGTATCTTTCTCCAAGCCATTGGAGATATGGAAGCGAGTATCGCCGCTGCTGAACGAGCACTCGAGATAAAGCCGGATTATCCTCCGGCAGTACTGACCATGGGATCGATAGAATATCAACGCGGGAGACCGGAAGAGGGTGCGCGTCTGTTCTCGACATTGCTTTCGCTGCCGGACGAAGCCGGAGATCTTTGGGAGGTCATCGACAAGGCTGGCAACTTCCTAATTCAAGAGGAGAGGTATGAAGAAGGATTGGAGTTGTATCAAGCTGCGGTTGCGAGGTTTCGCGAACGGGCGGTACTTTATCAGGGGTTGGGTTGTTGTGCCGGACACCAAAGGTTGTTCGAAAAAGCCGTAGAGGCGTCGCGGAGGGCATTGGGGCTTGAACCCGAAAATCAGAAACTTATAAACGACCTCGGGTGGAGCCTGTTTCAGGCAGGGAGGCTTAAAGAGGCTGAAGAAGTACTGTTGAAAGCGGTTGCCATGGATCCCTCGGATGAGCTTGGGCTGGAGAATCTGCGCTTTTGCAAATTTGCGCGTGCAAAACAATAGCACCGGCGAACATGGCGCTTCAGCAGACAACCAGGGCCGTGGCATCTTCGACAGGGCGAAGCAGGCTGAAATTAAGCGCATTTTCAAACTTGGAGGAAGCCTTGGCTGCTGCTGAGCTTATCGTTAGCCGTGAAAGAACAAAAACATGCTCCCAAACACTTCAGTGCGTGAAGCATACATAGTGCCGTTCCGTTCATTTACCCCATTTCTACTGATCTCGTTTGGATTGGCTTGGGGTATTCTTGGACTGTACGTCTTTCTTCCGGAACGAATGGGTGATGTGTTCGGCCAGCTCACCGGCAACCATCCGCTCTTCTTCCTGGCCGTGTACGCGCCTGCAATCGCGGGGTTGACTCTTGTTGCCCGCACCGGTGGCCTCGCAGGCCTGCGGCGCTTCCTCGGGCGAGTGTTGCTCTGGCGCTGCGGCGCGGCCTGGTATGTTTTTCTGATCATTGGCATTCCATTGATCTTCATTGGCGGTTCTGCGTTTAGAGGGAACCTTCTCACGGAACCGTTCCCATTTGCGTCCTTTCAGGCTCTACTCGTGGCGTTGGTTCTTGCCGTCATCAAAGGCCCGATCGAGGAGTTCGGCTGGCGGGGTCTCGCACTTCCTCTTTTGCAAAGGAAGTTCGTTCCGATCTGGGCCGGGCTGATTCTTGGTGTCATATGGGGGCTGTGGCATCTGCCAGCCTTTCTGTTGAGTGGAACCCAGCAGAGCGAGTGGTCATTCAGCGCGTTCTTTGCTGGGTGCCTGGCGATAAGCGTCATCGCAACTGCACTGTTCAACAGGTCGCGTGGCAGCATTCTGCTGTCGGCGTTCTTCCACTTCTCGCTCATAAACCCGATCTTTCCGGACGCACAGCCCTACGACACGTACCTCCTGATCATTGTTGGGGCCCTGGTCGTCTGGTGGAACCGCAAGGATATGTTCACAAAGGAAGCTTCTGTTACCGAAGTCATTCCGAGCCGAGAAGCCGCCGATGGCTAACCATGCCATTCACGCGGACGGGAATTCCGTTGCGCTCCATTCCCGCTTCCCGCCGGTAATGGCCACGTTAGCTTTAGCAAAGGTTCTGCATGAGAAATAAATTCTTAGGTACAGGTGCAAAGGGATTTAATCCTAAAAGGAAAATATCGGTCGCGTTTCGTGGGCTATATTATGCCGTGATTCTTGACTTAGCTGTTGCTTACAAGATTATCTTGTCTGCCGTATTGATGGTTGGGTTCTTCTACTATCGTCAATGGCTTGACTTTGGGTTGGTTCTGGTTGCTACAGGGCTAATGATTGTAGCGGAGATATTCAATACAGCTATTGAAGCTTTATGCGATTTCGTCGAGACTGATCAAAATAATAGGATAGGAATAATAAAGGACATCTCAGCAGGTGGCGTTGGAATATCTATTTTTGTTTGGTTTATTATTATATTTATAGAAATATACCGTGGTAGTAATTTACTAGTAAACGGCTAACAAGTTTGTCCAGTTGACGTTTTAATCTCCATTTTGTTTTGGGGTGGCTTCGCCAATTTACCACAAAACTACACTACTACCAAAACGCAAATGACAAAGGCCATAGATGAACCTTTTCGATACCTGATAGAGATAAATTTTTGATAAGATAAGGAAGAATGATGAGTGACGAAAATAAATCAATTCACGAGTTTGATTTCAAATTAATTTGCGAATATTATTCGGGCATAGAACGACAAGGGCCTGGGAGCCCCGAAGTAACTATTAAAGCTTTGAGCTTTATTGATAACCTGACAAATGAATCCAAAATTGCTGATATAGGTTGTGGAACCGGTGGTCAGACGATGGTGTTGGCTAAACATACGTCAGGACATATTACAGGCATTGATTTGTTCGCCGACTTTATAGATATCTTCAATGTTAATATTCAGAAGATGAATCTTCAATATAGAGTGGAAGGTGTTGTTGGGTCAATGGACAATCTTTCTTTTAAAAATGAAGAGTTAGATTTAATCTGGTCAGAAGGGGCAATCTATAATATCGGGTTTGAACGAGGTATAAACGAATGGCATAAGTTCCTGAAGACAGGAGGCTTTATTGCCGTTTCAGAGGCAT
>JBFZFB010000210.1:0-4853 GCA_041306605.1 Lentisphaerota bacterium
ATTTGCCGTTGATCATTAGATCTGAACTGAAAGTATACAAAACTGCGCTATCGAGCTTTTTCAGTTCCTGCTCAAGCAAATCAGGTATTTTTTCAATAAAAGGCATCTTGATCTCCGTAAAAAATCTTCAGATCTTTAATCAGCATATTGCCGCATGAGGAATCATGCAATATCCAATGTAATGCAGGACTATGAAAACATTCGTCGGCAGGAAAAGCAACCGGATACTTTTAATGTAAAGGTTTGCCATTTTTCTTAAAAATGGGATATTGTGGAGCATGTTATAAATCGTGTAATCTGATACATATGATAAAAAACAGTAAAAACAGGTCAATATGGATCGCTATATCGTCCACGTTAATCTTGGCGATAACAGTTATATGTTTTTCAGCGCGCGGTGACTTATGGCTTGATGAAATATGGTCCATATTCATGGCGGAATTATCTACAGGGCCATGGGATATATTTACCCGGTTCCAGCATGACAATAATCATTTTATAAACACAATTTATCTGTATTTTCTAGGAAGGCAGAAATACTTTTTTCTTTATCGTATGCTGGCTGTTTGTTCAGGAATCGGCTCTCTCTTTCTGTTGACATACATTGCCGGCCGTCGTGGTCATGTGGAAGCTCTTTTTGCGACTGTGTTAGCCGGTTTTTCGTACCCGCTTGTTTTATACTTTTCAGAAGCCCGAGGATACGCTCCGGCGGTGTTCTGCGCGCTACTGGCTTTTGTCTATCTGCAAAAGTGTCTCGATCGCGCTACAGCGGGCAGATTAATTATTTTCTGGTTCGCAGTAATTGCAGGTATATTGTCACATCTTTCTTTTGTGATGGTAATTATAGCCATGTTTGTTTTCACCGTTATCGTGAAAGTGAACAACCGCAGAAATGTTTCTATCGTTAGGAAAACTGCTGAAATAAGCCTTTTATATTTGGTGCCTCTATTGTTCTGTATATTATTCTACATATTTTTCATAAAACATATGGTTGTTGGAGGAGGGCCGATATACAAATATCGTGATGTTATAGGGCAAACTGCATGTTTCGCGATGGGAGTCCCGTTAGGAAAATATTTCCAGATAATGGCTCTTTTGTTCTGCGGGGTCATTCTGATTTCCGGATGTTTGATGCTGGCAAAGGAAAGAAAATACGAATGGGTATTTTTCGCGATGGTTTTGCTAGTAAGCCCTGCTGTAATTCTGGCTCTTGCCAGACCAAAATGTCTGTACCTAAGGTATTTTATTGTATGTTTCCCCTTTTTTTATCTGCTTGCCTGTTATCTGGCGGGAGCCTGTTTTAGACGCAAGGAGTTAGTGTTCAGGTTATTGGCAGTTGCGATTGTGTTATTCATGACACTGGGACAGATTGACAGGTTAATCTCTTTGATGGTAATCGGACGAGGCTCATACAGGGACGCCTTGCTTGATATCGCTTCCTGTTCTGCTAAGGACGTCATTAAGATAAGCACTGATCATGATTTTCAGGGGAGCATGATTTGTTCTTTTTATGAGAGATTTCTGCCGGCAGGACAAAAAGTCCAATACATTGAAAAAGCATCGTGCATGGAGAACAAGCCCGAATGGGTGTTGACGCAAAGTCAGGATTCTGTCCTCCGGCCTAAACCTGAATTGTTTCCACCATGGGGCATAAAATACCGTCTGGTCGGTATCTACAAAACATCCGAACTTTCCGGATGGAACTGGTATTTATATCATAATGATGATGTATTACCCCGGAAAAATTAGCCGGATTGACATCCGTCGGATAACGTGCTAATTTTTTCCTTAGTAAACAGTTTTATGGAGTCACCCTTATAATGAACGAAAGAGAAGCATATATTGCCCTTAATATGATGGAGCGGATCGGGCCGGTCAGTGTGCGGGCGATGGTTTCCGCATTGGGAAGCGCGTGTGCCATTTTTGGCGCAGATAAAACTGTTTTGCAGAACATAAATGGCATAGGTCCAGAACTTGCCGGCGCGATAGTAAGACAGTCCAGCTCAATAGACTGGCAGGGGGAGATAGAGAGGGCGTCTGCTATTCAGGCCCGTATAATAACGCAGATAGACGCAGAGTATCCGAAGCATCTGCTTGAGATACATGATCCACCTCTGGCTTTGTATATTCTGGGTTCGCTGGAGAAAAGGGATGAACACGCCATATCAGTGGTTGGCACACGTCATCCGACTAATTACGGTCGTGAATACTCCGAAAAGTTGTCCTTTCAGATTGCTAAATCAGGTTTTACGGTGGTAAGCGGGCTGGCGGAAGGAATAGACACTGCCGCGCATAAAGGTGCATTAAAAGCAAGTGGCCGTACGATAGCGGTAATAGGGAGCGCGCTGGACTGTATTTATCCGGCATCTAATCTGGATCTCGTGAAAAAGATTTCAGAAAGAGGATCTGTCATCAGTGAATTTCCCATTGGCCGGAAGCCTGATAAAACCACTTTTCCGATGAGGAACAGGATTGTCAGCGGGTTATCCATGGGTGTTCTGGTTATTGAGGCAGGCGCGCGGAGCGGAGCGCTTATTACCGTGAATCAGGCGTTATCGCAGGGGCGGAGTGTGTTTGCCATGCCGGGCCGCATTGATTCACCGGCATCATCCGGTTGTCTTCAGTTGATTAAAGAAGGTGCGCGTGTTGTGACAAGTGTGGATGACATTTTGTCAGAATATGAATTCCTGGCTATACCCGACATGCCGAAGTCAGGGAATAGAGAGTTTAAGCCGCAGATGTCAGATGAAGAAATATGTTTAGTACGCTTTCTTGAGGACGGTGAGTGTGATGTTGATAAACTAATTCGTTTATCGGGCATGAAGCCGGCGTCTGTGAGCGCGCTACTGGTTGGGTTGGAGATGAAGCGAATGATCCGTATGTTACCGGGTAAAATGGTTGAAATTATAAGGTAAAAGACAGCAAAACGAAAAGGTCAGGTTAAACATGGGAAAAAAACTTGTGATTGTAGAATCTCCGACAAAAGTTCGGACTATAAGCAGGATTTTGGGAGACGAGTATACAGTGGCTTCTTCGATTGGTCACATTCGGGATTTGCCGTTAAAGAAACTCGGGGTTGATATAGACAACGATTTTAAGCCGCAATATGTTGTTCTTAAAGGAAAGCAAAAAGTCATTGATGATTTGAAGAAAAAAACCGCTTCGAGTGACGTTATATATTTGGCGCCTGACCCCGATAGAGAGGGCGAGGCGATTGCATGGCATTTGAAAGCTGTCCTTGAGCCGGGTAATGAAAATAAAAGTTTCTTCAGAGTCCAGTACAATGAGATTACGAATAATGCTGTCAAGCACGCTTTGGCGAATCCTCGTGATATAGACATGAATCGTGTTGACGCTCAGCAGGCCCGGAGAATTCTCGACCGGATAGTGGGGTATCAAGTGAGTCCGGTGCTGTGGCAGAGGATAAAGCGCGGATTAAGCGCGGGAAGGGTGCAATCGGTAGCGTTGCGGCTTGTTTGTGAACGTGAGGCCGAGATAAGAAGTTTTATTCCGGAGGCATATTGGCTGGTTGGCGCAATAGTCCGGAAACGTGTCGAGCCTCTTGATCCCTTTTCAATAAGACTGTCCCGGATAAACGGAGAAAAGGCCGATATAAAAAATGGTGAACAGGCGGAAAGTATAATTAAAGAACTGAATGACTGTTCTATGCGTATTTTGGGAATTGCCCTTAAGGAAACAACAAGAAGAGCTCCGCCGCCTCACATTACCAGCACACTTCAACAGGCAGGTTCTACATATCACGGTTTTTCCCCGAAGCGGACCATGGATATAGCGCAGAAACTTTACGAGGGGCTTAGTATATCCGGCGAGCATGTTGGTTTGATCACATATATGAGAACGGATTCATTTTCCGTGTCAGCCGAGGCGCTGGGCAGTTGCCGACAGCTCATAAAGGAGCAATTCGGGGCAGAGTACTGTCCTGATGCGCCTAATTTTTATAAGAGCAAGGCGGGCTCTCAGGGGGCTCACGAGGCGATTAGGCCTACTGACGTTTATCGCACTCCGGAAAGCCTCAAAAACTGGCTTGTGGGGCCTGAATTGAAGCTGTACGAGCTGATATGGCGCAGATTTGTTGCAAGTCAAATGGTGCCCGCGCGAATTGAGCAGAAAAAGGTTGATATAGAAGCGCAAACAAAGGCAGGCGCGGCATCCAATTACCTGTTTAACGCATCGGCGTCAGAAGTGATATTTCCGGGTTACATGAAGGTGGCGGGAACAGAAATGAGGACAAAAGATGATCAGGATGAATCAGAAAAATTGCCCCCATTATCGGAAGGTGAATATTTAGACCGCCTGGAATGGACAAACGAGAGGAAGGAAACACAGCCACCCGGAAGATACAGTGAGGCTTCTCTTATTAAAGCGCTGGAAAGCAACGGGGTGGGGCGGCCCAGCACCTACGCACAGATTATCACAACATTGCATTATCGCAACTACGTGATACGCGAAAAGAAGTCACTCTCGCCTACTGATCTCGGAATGCAGGTAAATGCACTGCTGGTAAGTATGCTTGGTCAATTGTTTGACGTGAAATTCACGGCAACGATGGAGGAATCTTTGGATAGAATAGAAGAGGGAAGCGTCAATTACACGAAGATGCTTTCTGACTTTTACGAAACTTTCAAGGTGTGGATGGAAGCCACAAAATTACCGCCTGCCGACGAGAAGATTGTAAGTCGTGTTCTTTCGGTTCTGAAAGGAGTCAAAGAATGGGCGCCCGAAGTCAAGAGAGGCAAGAAGACTTATAGCGATCACAAATTCATGGAGTCGGTCGAAAAACAACTTACTGGCAAAACAAAGCCAGTTTCGCAACGACAATTAATGACTTTAAT
>JBFZFB010000211.1:0-9181 GCA_041306605.1 Lentisphaerota bacterium
AGAAATGGAAAGATCTACAGGATCCTGAAAACATACCCCATCCTGTAATCCTGTCTGAATTGGATGCTAAGAGTGTCAAATAGAAATCAGGACGTGACACACTATGCAGTGTTTCAATAAATTACGGATCGAAGCCTTGGTGAAGGAAGCGAAGCAGGGTGAGAAATCTTCCGTCAAAACATCTCCAGCTTGTTATTTTCCTAGCTCGGATATTGCATCGGTTCAGAACGCGGCAGATGCGCGGCGTCGAGAGGTGAAGCTGTGTAAATATACTGCGAACCTCTCGCAACAAAGCAGATGCTGCGTTATCAATCGACCTACGGTGAGAATCAGCAAGTTCTTCTCTGTCAAAAAACACGTCCGCAAAGTGTATATTAGTGTTTCAATAACTTTTGCACGGTAACAAGTTAAAGATGGATTGCTTATTCAGTATCCTTGCTGATTCTCATGCAATATCGGAGCTAGTTTGCCACGGGCGACTTCCAACGCGCGTTTGGTTAGCGCGTATTCAGGATCAAGCTTCAACGCTTCTTCAAATTCAGCAATCGCTTCGGTAAGTTGACCCAGATTCAGATATGCTACGCCGAGATTATGATGAGCCGGAGCCATGGCAGGGTATGTGGCGACGGCCTTGAGCAGATATGTCACGGATTCCTCAAGGTTGCCGGTACTGCCCAGTTCTTGACCATATTGATTGCAGGCTATTGCCAGATTATGCTTCACCGATTCGTTGATTGGATTCAACTGCAAAGCTTTTTCAAAGTAAGGAATGGCATCTTTTGCTTTGCCCTGTTCAATCAGAACGGTGGCCAGATTGTTATAAGTCGTGAATTCGTCAGGCGCCATTTCGCGCGCGCGATCGAAACTGCGCAGTGATTCTTCAAGTTTTTTCTGCGCGGAAAGTATCATTCCTTCCCATGTGTAAAATTTTGCCGTTTTCGGGCTTAGTCGGATTGCCTCCCTGCAGGCGGCCAGCACTTTTTCGTCACGAACGCCGCGCCGCATGGCTATGCCAATGTCTAGTTGCATATTGAGACATGCCGTCATGTCTTTGACATCCGGCATGTCTTTACGCACGCCGGGTGACTCTGCGGAGGTACTACCGCCAGCCGCGTAGCCGAGACTGGCAAGTTGCCGCATTTGTTCCGGCGAGAGAGACACCGCAGAAGCTGATCCTTGAATCATTTTACTTTCAATGTCCGATAAAAGAGATTCCATTTCATCCAGTCTGCCGGGCAATCGCGAAGCGATATCAGTCCAGTCGCCCGGGTCGGCCACATGGTCATATAGCTCTGCGCGTGGCGCGCGGATGTATTTCCATAGCGGAGTTATGACACAGCGTAATGGGCTCCATTGAAAACTGATGTAAGGCATATCTGTTTCGGCATAACATGGCCGCGGCTCTGTTTTACAGCCAGTAACGGCAGGCGCGAAACTGCGGGCACTGCAGGAGGCTAACAGATCATTGCGGGGGTCGGTTCTGCTGTAAATGCTGGGATTTACCTTGAGTAAATCCAGGATTGTAGGAAAAAGATCACGCAGGGACACCATTGAACTTACACGATTTTGGGGCTTTGCGCCCGGCAAGGATATGATTAGAGGCACGCGCAGTGTGGAAGGATACAGCATAAAACCATGCATGTTCTCCCCATGATCATCCAGTCCTTCGCCGTGATCTCCAACGGCAATGATCAGTGTGTTCTTGCGGAGATTGTTTTCGTCGAGGAATTTCAGCAGTTTGCCGACCTGAATATCCATGAATCCTATTTCAGCGTCGTACATATTGTTGAAAGTATTGGTTGGGAATGTGTCTTCATGCCAGTGGCCGGGAAAATGCGGATCGTAAAAATGAACCCAGCAGAAGAATGGATTTTTTTTGACATTCAAGGTTTCCCGAAGCCACTTGATTGCCGAGGCGGCCATAATGTTACCGGCTCTGTACGGCATGTTTTGTTCGTCATTATCAATTAGCGAGCGGTGAAGTTGAGCTTTTATGTTTTCTCCAAGTTCGTTGACGTCGTCATATACCAGAAACCCTTTGTTCAGTCCGTAGCAGGATGAGAGTATGCTTGATGCGGTGAATGCGCCGGTTTTGTAACCGCGCTTTAAAAGAATTTCAGCGAGAGTTGTGACATTTGTCGGGAGACTGTTCTTGCCGTTTACGCGTATGCCGTGTTCAGGTGGATAGAGGCCGGTCATCATGGTGGCGTGTGACGGCAATGTGATGGGTACGCAAGTGTATGCCTCCTCAAACAGTGTTCCGGCTTGCGCTAGGGCGTCAAGTGCCGGAGTTATCGCGACAGGGTAGCCGTAACAGCCCAAATGATCGGCACGCGTGGTATCAAGCGTAATGAGCAGGAGGTTAAGACGAGGGCTCAATTTCAGGCAGTAGACGGCTGTTAAGCCGGCAAGAATCAAGATAACGACAATGGCTGATATAATGCGTGTTTTCATTGTATTATCAGATTTTCCCCAATCATCCTGCAGGATATATCCAGTCATCCTGTCAAAATATTCTCTCTTTTCCTCAGCATGCAATATCCGTATTAAGCGGCAATCAGTGTGAACACCATTACGAAAATGGCGACTGACTCGATAATGCCGAGCGCCATTAAGTAATTGTTGAATCCCTGGCCTGTTTCAGAAAGGGCATCTGACGCACAGGCGGCTATGCGTCCCTGCATCCAGGCAGAAAGGCCTATTGCTGTTCCGCTGAAAAGACCCCAGCCAATCATAGCGGGATATAATGCGCCTTCAGTCGCGAGTTTTAGAAGTTTGAACATAACAATCATTCCGTAAAACGTTTGAGTAATTGGTGCTCCCACAAAGACAAGCAATATGAAAGGGGCAGGTTTATTCTGCAGGAAGCATTTCTTCCATGCGCCTACTGCCGACATGCCAACTGCGCCTATTCCGAGTCCTGATCCTACAGCAGAAAGTGATATAGCCAGCGATGCGCCGAGTTTTGCCAGAGATAGAGATGTGTTTGTGTCCATGATGTCTTTTCCTCCTCTTTTTTCCTTATTCTACTTTATGTTCGTTTTTTTGTAAATGGATTGTATCGAAAACCCGACCATTCCAGTCCCAAATGCATTGAAAATTCAAGCGCGTTAAGGCGTATGCCATGTACCAGAACACTGAGGGCTGACAGTACGATGTTAATGGTGTGGCCGACAAAAAGAGCCAAAGCGGATGCGAGTCCGGCCGGAAGACTGTTGAAACTTGTCATTGAGTTGAAAGCTTTTGCAACTTCCAGAGAGGCTATTCCCAGCGCGAACAGTCTGAGATATGATAATACGTCTCCGAAAGTTGACATCAGGCTCAACGGCAGCATGGCGTGGTTTATCCATTCCTCCTTGAATTTGCGGGGCGGGGTCATGAATATGAGTATTGCCAGGAGGCCGGTTATTCCAACTGGTTTTAACAGGAAGGGGAAAGGCGTGCCGTCGAACAGGAACCTTGCGATGAAATACATTGACCATGTGATGGCCACCCATCCGAACTGTGCTATCGCACGGGTACTGTTAATCACACGCCATGCGTTCCACAGGTGCGCTACGGATAAATGGATACAGCCCAGCACCATGCAGAGGTTCATGATGTTTTCATTGGTTTCCAGCCATTTGACTTTTAAAAAACCGCCGGGAGCAGAAAGTCCGAAATAACAGCCGGACATCACACCCCATATTATTGTGCAGATGCTGAACAGTGTCATGAGCTTAAATGGTTCCAGCGGGGCTGATTTGAGTTTCATGCGAACCAGCCATGTAATGACAAGAAAGACAAGGCCATAACCGGCGTCACCAACAATCATTGCGAAGAAAATGCTCAGGAAAATAAGGAAGGAAGCGCTGACATCAACCTCTTTATAGCCCGGAGTAATATTTATCATTTTAAAAACGCTTTCTATTGGTTTCATCCAGGCGGGATTCCTTATTAATGTGGGCACTTTGTCGTCTGGTGATGGTTCATTGATTTGCAGGCCCCATCCCTGTTGGGATGATACTTGGAGTATGCCGGCAACGCGGTTTGCCGGGCAAAATCCCTGAAGATAGGCCACTTTGCCAGTTGAGCCCATACCGTGCTTTGCTTCGGCGAACATAATCTGCCCACCTATATCCTTCATGTGGGCATGCAGGAAATTGATGGAAAATGACAGTTTCAACAGAGCCGTATTCACATTCTCCAGTTTTGTGTTCAGCAGTTTTATTTCGGCGTCAAGTTCGCTTAATTTCCGCTTCGGCATTTCAACTTCAACACCGTCGAAATCGTAAGAACCCTGTCCTGCGATTGCCACATAACGGCCTGATTGATTCCTGCCGGTTTCTATCAGTACGGTGTTTTCCGGAATTTTGATGGCCTTCTTTTCCGGGACCATAAAGAGACGGATGGTGATGCCCTTCTGCTGCAGCTGTGTCGTAATAGTCGGATCAAAATCTCCAAGCGGCTCAATGGTCTTACGGGTCAGTTTCAGCGTTTCAAGCTTATCAGCCAGATTCTTTTTCTCGTGATTAAGTTCTATTGCCCTGCGAGTGATCTCGTCCGAATCTTCTATGATGGATCTCGCCTGAATAAGAAGATTATGATCGTCGCGATTTTTGTCACTTTTCGCGATCTCATCAAGGATTCGAATAGCCTCATGTGCTCTTGTCATCTTTTCGCGAAGAGCGGTAAGAGACTGATCTTGTGGTTCTTGAATATGCTGGAGATGCATGACTCCCAGTTCAGACAGGGATTCCAAGGTTCTGTCTCTGTCTGACTCCAGACAGAGCAAAGTGATTTTTTTCATTTTAACTATCATGCTATCGCCTTAAAAAAAATTATGCCGCCAAGCTGGTATCATGCATTGATGATTCAGCGCGTTTCTTGGATATTTTGCCGCGCACCACAGACGCGGTCTGTTCATCGCCAAGAAATATCTTAATAACCCTTATATTTTCCCTGCATTCAGGGATTTTGACTTTCTCAAAAAGATTCACACGCTGGCTGGTTATGGTCAGTTCGTGCGTGATCAATTCACGCTGGCGCTGAAGGATTTGACGTTCCGCGCGCAGTGAAATCAGATTGCAGACGATTTCAATAGCGTCGTCAATCCATGCGGGAGTGGAGAAGAGATCCGGTTGCGTCCGTTCGATGTCTATTCCTTTGAAAACAGGGATATTCACTCCGGCTATATTGCCTGTCTCGGTGTTTATGGACTTAAGTTCTATCAGATTTTCAATGGAAACAGGTTGGGTGCCCCAGCAGGCGACAGGCGATGTGTCGGAAAGCAGGTGTATCCACTTGTTGAAAGCGGACCGTGATTCGTGTTCTTTTTTTTCCTTCTCCGTAAGTTCATTTGTTATCTTGTGTATTTCCATTTGGAGCTGTTGTTTTTTCAGCTGGAGCATGGGTAGAAAACGCTCGAAACGGCGCAGTGCCTCACGTTGAGCTTTTAGTTCGTTCTTGGTATGTCTGACTTTAGCCATTCGTGTTTATCCGTTTTCTGATTTATCAGGTTCCGGCAGTTTGTTGATTCTTTGGCCAGAACTGCTCGATCAATTTGGAATGGATGCCTGTTTCCATGGGCTCAAAGCAATCGGCGAGGATTTTCCAGCCGAGATCCAATGCCGCTTCAAGCGGGATGTTGACAGAGAGATCCATCATTTCATTTTCAAAGCGATGTCCGTATTTGAGGAGTTTGTGGTCCCATTCGCTCATGCGGAATCCCATTGACTGTTTTTCCATGGTTTCTATGTACCCGGCATAGAGCTGGATCATGGTGTTCATGATTGTGCGGTGATCGTCGCGGGTTTTTCCGTTGACCATTTGTTTCAGCCGGCTTAGGGAGCCGAATGGTTCGATACGCCCGTTACGCATGTAAAATTGGCCTTCTGTGATGTAGCCGGTATTGTCCGGTACCGGATGGGTGACATCATCGCCGGGCATGGTTGTTGCCGCCAATATGGTTATTGAACCGGCGGTATCAAAATCCACGGCTTTTTCATAACGCGCGGCAAGCTGGCTGTATAAGTCGCCGGGATAGCCGCGGTTTGACGGCACTTGTTCCATTGTTATGGCAATTTCCTTCATGGCGTCTGCAAAGTTGGTCATATCAGTCAACAGCACGAGAACCTGCTTGCCCTGCAAAGCGAACTGTTCCGCCACCGCAAGGCTGATATCCGGCACCATGAGGCACTCCACTATGGGGTCGGCTGCTGTATGAACATACATAACGGTGCGTGATAAAGCGCCGCTTTCCTCAAACGTGTCCCTGAAAAACAGATAATCATCATACTTGAGTCCCATTCCGCCGAGGATGATAATATCAACTTCAGCCTGCATCGCTATCCGGGCCAAAAGCGGGTTGTAAGGTTCGCCGGCACGCGCGAATATCGGCAGTTTCTGCGATTCAACAAGAGTGTTGAATACATCAATCATGGGAATGCCTGTGCGTATCATTTTGGAAGGAATAATGCGCTTCGCGGGATTTACCGGTGGGCCCCCGATGGCTACAAGATTGTCATGGAGAACCGGTCCTTTATCGCGGGGGACGGCGCCGCCCGTGAATATGCGGCCCAACAGCGAGTCGGAGAATGAAACTTTCATTGGCGTGCCGAGAAAACGAACCTGAGCGTCAGTTGCCACGCCGCGTGAACCGGCGAAGATCTGAAGCGATACATTATCACGCATGAGGCGGATTACCTGTGCCGGAGAAGATCCGTTTCCGGATGTAACTTCGGCAAGTTCCCTGTACTTCACACCGCTTGCTTTGATGTTTATGACATTGCCCGCAATATTTTCAACACGATGGTAGACCTTATGCATTCGCGGAGACCTCCTTTACCATGTTCTCAAGTTTTTTCTGAGTTTCCTTGAACGCGGCATTGCTCATGTCAATGCGGTTCCAGTCTTTTGTGATTTGTGTCAGCTGATGGAAAAAGCGCCGTGCCACGGCTTTGTCTTTCAATTTCATCTGTGATGTCATGAATCCGGATAAGACTGCGAATACATGACGCTGTCTTCCCACGGATGTGGCGGCATCGATTTCATTATAGGCATCCTGCTGGAGATAAACGGCGTCAATATATTCAGCTTTCAGGTAGATTATGAAATCTTCAATGGAAGTGCCTTCTTCCCCGACGACTTTCATCATTTGTCCGATTTCATTGCCTTCTTTAAGGATCTTGCGCGTGGTGTTAATGTCCTCGGCCGATACCACGCTGGCGTATTTGCTCCAGCTGTCAAGCGGGTCAATGGCCGGATAGCGTCGGGCGTCTGATCTGGCGCGCGAAAGACCATGGAACGCGCCGGCAACCTTTAGCGTTGCCTGCGTGACCGGTTCGTCAAAGTTGCCTCCGGCCGGGCTTACGGTGCCTCCTATGGTTACTGATCCCAGTTTGCCGTTTTTAAGTTTTACAAGCCCGGCTCGTTCATAAAAGGCGGCTATGACCGATTCCAGATAAGCAGGAAACGCTTCTTCGCCGGGAATTTCTTCCAGCCGTCCTGAAGTTTCACGCAGAGCCTGTGCCCAGCGCGATGTTGAATCAGCGAGAAGTAAAACATGCAGTCCCATTTGTCTGTAGTAGCTGGCTATGGTTACCGCTGTGTATACCGAAGCTTCCCGGGCGGCGACCGGCATGGAGCTTGTGTTGCATATGATGACCGTGCGGTCCATGAGAGTTTTGCCGGTTCGCGGGTCCTTAATGTGTGGAAATTCGCGCAGGGTTTCAACAACTTCACCGGCTCGCTCGCCGCATGCCGCGATGACAACAATGTCCGCATCGGCGTACCTGCTTGTTATTTGCTGTAAAACGGTTTTTCCGGCGCCGAATGGACCGGGTATGCAGTATGTTCCTCCCTTGGCAACAGGAAAAAATGTGTCAATAATCCGCACCTGCGTGACCAGCGGTTCAGACGGACGCAACCTTTCGGCATAGGCTGTGACTGGTATTTTGACCGGCCATCGTTGAATCATGGTTACCTTGTGAGTGTTGCCTTTTTCGTCTTTTAATACGGCTATTGTATGGTCGGCTGAATATTTCCCGGCAGGCACTATTTCTTCAACCGTATAAATGCCGTTAAGCATGAACGGTACCATTATAAAATGTTCAAATATACCTTCCGGCACAGAGCCGAGAATTTCACCGGCGCTTACCTGCGATCCCTTTTGAGTTTTCGGCGTGAAATCCCATTTGGCGTCTCCGCGAATGGCGGGAATATATGTTCCGCGCTGAAGGAAGAATCCGCATTTTTCCGCCAGTTGGGGCAGGGGATTCTGGAGTCCGTCGTAAATCTGGCTTAAAAGTCCGGGTCCCAGATCAACCGACAGGAGATGGCCGGAGAACTCTACTTTATCGCCGATTGCAAGATCGGTTGTATCTTCAAAAACCTGCATGTCGGCGAGATTGCCGCGCACGCGCACGACTTCGCACATTAATCCGATGTCGCCGAGTTTTGCGTAACCTACTTCATTCTGGCATATTGCCGCGTCATTGATTTCAACGGTAATCATGTTGCCGTTAATGCCTGCTATATTTCCTGTTTTTTCGTTCATTTTTCCGCTCAATCAGTTATTCTTTCCCGGGCTCAGCCGGAAAATCACGATTTATTACATTGTCAGCGTTGTTTTCGCCGTTTTCTTTATTCATTTTTGACCAGCGCTGGGCAAGAAGCAGTTTTAATGCGTAAACAAGAAGAGCTTGTGGCGTGAACGGGTCAAAGCCGCCAAGTTCTTCCGCTTTTGACCAGCGGAATTTATCTATCGCCAATTCGCGCTCGGACGGATTTGCTTTCGCAAAAGCATCCGACACAACCTTGTCAATAGAAGAATCCAATCCTTCATGCGTTCTCAAATAAGGCACAGCATCCAGTCCGAGACGAGTCGCCCGGTTTTTCGCTATGGAATTACGCAGTTGAATTTCGCTGTCCTGCCAGTTGTTGATGAATTTGTTTCGTGTTTTCTTTGCAGGCATTGAGAGAAGTTGATTAATGGCGTTTAAATCGGAAGGAGAGACGTGTTGACTGCATAAGCTCATGAAATCATCGAAAGACAGGGGTGGGGCATCCTTGATGGTTATATTGGGCAGGCTGGCTATTAAATAATAATAATTCATGATCGTATCAATTCCCGATGCGCTGTAATGCAAAGCATAGGATGCTATTTTTTTCCCGTGTTTATGTCAGCCCTTTTTTTTATGAT
>JBFZFB010000212.1:0-6508 GCA_041306605.1 Lentisphaerota bacterium
TCACAGTTATTATCCCATTCTGCCGGATTTTTCCGGATGAAACTGGGTGGCAATGAGATTTTTTCTAGCTACGACGGAGGCGAATTTAACGCCCGCGTATTCTGTCTGGCCCAGAATATCCGTGCTGTTTGCCGGCATGGGATAATAACTGTGAACGAAATAGAAATTGCTGTTATTGTTGATATCAAGAAATACGGGATGAGATCGGTTCAAGTTCACGCTGTTCCATCCTATTTGAGGTACTTTGACGAAAGGATCGGTGGGTGTGAACAATTTAACGACGCCGGGTATCAATCCTATTGTGTTAACGCCGTCATCTTCTTCGGATCGTTCCAGAAGTATCTGTAAACCGACGCAGATGCCGAGGAATGGTGTTCCATTACAGACAACCTTTTTGATTATGTTGATGAGTCCTGCTTGATCGAGTTCGTGCATGGCGGACTGTGCGGCGCCGACGCCGGGGAAAACGACATGACTGGCGGAGAGTATTTTTTCGGGCGAACTGGTGATTTCCGCTTTCAATCCGAGCGTCTCGAAAGCGAGTCGTACGCTTGTAAGGTTTCCTGCTTTGTAATCAATTACTGCAATCATGGGTATGAACTCTGTTTGTATTTGTGTAGATAGTGACAGTTTAATTAAGATTCGTCAATTCATGATAGGTAAGATTGATGATTTGGGTGAGTTCTTTTATTGTTGATTTATTTTAAAGAAGGGCTTATTATCACGAATTCAGTAAAAAAAATAATTGCGGGGTGGAGCAGCCTGGTAGCTCGTCAGGCTCATAACCTGAAGGTCGTTGGTTCAAATCCAACCCCCGCTACCATTTTTTCTGATTCATATTTTTCTGCTGTCGTAAGCCCAGTGTAATAAAGCTTGTCTTTGTTTAGGGCGGCATTGTATGTCGCCTTTTCTGCAGTGTTTGCGTAGCTGGGCAATATGTCTACGCATCGCCTTCCATCTTTTGATCTGACGTTCATCATCGGCGCAACGTCTGCCCATGTAATATCTGCAGTACCACTGGAACCATCCCCTGGGATCATCCTTGTATATCCAGCCCTTTTGGATCCAGTATGACAATGGCTTGGATGCGCTGATTCCGAAGTAATTTAAATCAGGATTATTTTTTTCCGGGGAGAGTTTGGCTTTTGTGAACCATGACTTTGGAAACTCAGGTTGGCAGTCGGTCATGTACTTTCCGCCGAATATCCCCAGTTCCAGCATTTGTTTTGGTGTGAGTTCCGGCAGGAATTCAGAATGAAATTCCTTGCCCATCGGTTTGGTGAGGACATACTTGAATCCCTTTTGCATGGAATCTTTGACAGTTATTTTTTTGTGTCTCATTGCAGATGTTCTATTTTCTGCCGGTGCTCTTTGATTAGTTCCGGCGGTACTGACTGGAGGGCAAGCCAGATGAGAACGGGTAGAATAATGATATCATCCAAATGGCCTATGACGGGAATGAAGTCGGGAATCAGGTCAATAGGGGATGCGGCATAGGCGATGGCGGCGCCCAGCAGGTAGCGTGTGCGTTTAGGTGTTCGCGGATCGGCAATCAGTCCGCGGTAGGTGTAAATTTCACGCTTAATTTTATGTGCTAATTTTCTCATCAAAATGAAAATATTGTTTTCAGGTTTGAGAAACAAGATGAAAACGAATTTTTGTTTTTATCTTTGTTGGACTTTCATGGCAACCTGTTCTATTAATTGTGCAGTTAATTATGAGCACAGTATGTAAAATTTGCGTAAAAAAGATTTTGTATCTGGTTCTGATCCTTATACCGCCCGTCATTCTGGCCGTATTTATCTCCCGGTACATGGTAAATGTTCCACGCTGGGACCAATGGGAATTGGTCCCTTTGCTGGATAAATTTTATTCTCATAATCTGTCTTTTAAAGATTTATTTCGTCAGCACAATGAGCATAGATTGTTTTTTCCGCTTGTTATAATGGTAGTGATGGCGGATTTGAGCAAATGGAATATCTCATGGGAATTGGCCGTTAATTTCCTTACCGCGGTTGGAACTTTTCTTGTTATTGTTTGTCAATTCCAGAGGACGCAGGGCAAATCAGGAGGGCATGTTTTAAGCTGGCCGCTCTGCGCTATTTCGCTGTTGGTTTTTTCTCTTATTCAGTGGGAGAACTGGTTGTGGGGCTGGCAGTTTCAGATGTTAATGAACGTATTTGCTGTTACGGCGGGATTATTCCTGCTTTGCAATCATGTTAACGGCCGTCTTGGATGGATAAAGATTGTGTGGCCTATTGTTCTGGGGGTGATTGCCTCGTTCTCGTTCAGCAATGGTTTGTTGTACTGGTTTATTGGTCTGATGATTCTGGCTTTAACTTCCTTTGAAGGGCATAAAACAAAGAGGAAGGTAATTATCGTCTGGCTCTTGCCGGCGATAGTGGTATTCATCGTGTTTTTTTACGATTATCATAAACCGCAGGGAAGTCAGATGTCGTTGTTGTATGTTTTTCAGCATCCTGTTGAATATATCAAATATATTCTGGTGTTCTACGGCGCGTCTGTGAGCAGTAAGCATGCTCTTGTTTTCGGGGTGCTGGGTATTTTTGTAGCGGTAATTGGTGTTATTCTTCTGACAAGGCTTCAACATGTGCAGTGGAGAGAAATTGCGCCCTACGCGGCTATTGGTTTGTATCCTCTGCTAAGCGCGCCGATTGTTGGTGCCGCGCGTTTGCAAATCGGGGTCTGGCAGGCGAGCAGTCCGCGTTATACGACGTTTACGATTCTGTTTTGGATCGCAAACGTGATATTCCTGTTTTTTCTGATTCAAACCAGCCGCAATGCAATGAAAATACGTGTGGATGATGATCATCTCATGGGGCGAAAACAATGTCTGACGCAGAAATGCATATTTGTCTTGTCTACGGTTGTTTTAATAGTGATATTGTCTAGTGCAGGTTTGACTTCAGTGCGGGCTTGCAAGGATTTCCGCAGAGAACATCGTTATTTAACGCCTGCGAGAGAGGAGCTTTTTACGCTCAAGAATGATGATCTGCAGAAAAGGCTTTATCCTTCCGCGGAAATACTTAGACAGCGCGCTGGAGTTCTTAAGAAGTATAAGTTGTCGGTTTACCGGGAAGGATCGGATGGTGAATCGAAATAATGCGCATGCAGGAGATTGCCGGGACAAAGAGTTGATTGCGGGCCGGCGGTTTATTAAAACTGGAAGTATTGAATTATGAAAACAGTTCTGGTTACCGGTTCATCGGGTTTAATTGGTTCGGAAGTTTGTATTTATTTCGCGAAACAGGGCTTTACTGTTAACGGAGTGGATAACAATCAAAGGGCGGTGTTTTTCGGGCCGGCTGGGGACACACGGTGGAATCAGAAGCGACTTCAGGACTGCATTTCAGGTTTCCGGCATCATGAAATTGATATCCGTGACAGGTCAGGTGTTCTTGATCTTGTAAAGACCGTTAAGCCTGATGTTATTGTGCATACGGCGGCTCAACCGTCTCATGATCGTGCCGCGGCCATACCGTTTGATGATTTTGATGTGAATGCTGTCGGCACGCTGAATCTGCTGGAAGCCGCGCGGCAGGCTTGTCCTGAATCGCCGTTTATTCACATGTCAACCAACAAGGTTTACGGTGATTTGCCCAATTCTATAAAGCTGAAAGAGCTTGAAACCCGCTGGGATTATGATGATCCGGAATACCAAAACGGGATACCGGAATCTTTTTCAATAGATCAGTCGAAACACTCTTTGTTTGGAGCTTCAAAAGTTGCCGGTGACGTTATGGTTCAGGAATACGGCCGTTATTTCAACATGCCTACCTGCTGTCTGCGCGGCGGCTGTTTGACGGGGCCCAACCATTCGGGGGTGGAGCTTCATGGTTTTTTGAGTTATCTCGTGAAGTGCAATCTGGAAAAGCGCGAATACAAGGTGTTTGGCTACAAGGGCAAGCAGGTGCGGGACAATATTCATTCGGAAGATGTGGCTGATTTTATTTTCAATTTTGCCCGGGCGCCGCGGTGCGCGGAGGTTTATAATCTCGGCGGCGGCAAAGATAATTCCTGTTCAATATTGGAAGCTTTTCAGATGGTTGAATCGTTGTCCGGCAAAAAGCAGATATACACCTATGTGGATCAGAACCGGATAGGTGATCATATATGTTATTACAGTGATTTGCGTAAGATGAAGAAACATTATCCCGGCTGGTCGATTACAAAAACACTGGCGGATATTGCAAGTGATATTGTAACGTCATGGAACAAACGTTTGGATCGTTGAAAGATTTTTCCGGGGATATAGTCATAACATGAAAATTCTTATTACAGGGATTTGCGGGTTCGCGGGCAGTACACTGGCAAGGTCTTTTATAGATGCCGGGTGCGGGCATGAACTGTATGGGATTGACAATCTCATGAGGCCCGGCAGTGAACTAAATCGTCAGGTTCTGAAGAAACTGGGTGTTAGTCTTCTGCATGCCGACATTCGCGTGCAGAGTGATTTTGAAAATTTCCCCAAGGTTGACTGGGTGATAGACGCTGCGGCAAGTCCAAGTGTTCTGGCGGGTGTGGATAAGAAGATTACAAGCCGTCAGTTGCTTGAGCATAATCTTTCCGGCACGGTCAACATGCTTGAATTCTGCAAGAAATATAAGGCGGGTTTTATTCTGCTGAGTACGAGCAGGGTTTATTCCATCGCGGCGCTGGCTGGTATACCTGTGGATGTTGTTAATAATGCTTTTCGGCCTGTAAATCCTGACAAATGGCCGGCCGGTTTTTCAGCCGAGGGGGTGGATGAGGCATTTTCAACTTTTCCGCCGGTTTCTCTTTATGGTTCCACCAAGGTATGTTCCGAAATATTAGCACTTGAATACGGGCAGACTTTTGAGTTTCCGGTGTGGATCAACCGTTGCGGTGTTCTGGCGGGATCATGGCAGTTTGGTCACGCGGAGCAGGGGATATTCAGTTACTGGATTCATGCCTGGTTGAGAAAAGATCCTTTGAAATATATCGGGTTTGGCGGCGGCGGTCATCAGGTTCGTGATTGTCTGCATCCCAGAGACCTTCAATCTGTTTTAATCCGCCAGATGAATTTTACGGAAAATCCGGAGTACCGGATTTTCAATCTTGCCGGCGGCACCGGGAATTCCATGTCGTTAGCGCAATTGTCTTCCTGGTGCAATGATCACTTTGGGCCGCATACAGTTGTTCCGGATCCGGAAGCGCGGCGGTTTGATGTGCCATGGCTTGTGTTGAACAGTGAAAGGGCGCGGAAATTCTGGAAGTGGCAGCCGGAAACCAGTATGGAGCTGATTCTGGAGGAAATAGCCGCATTCGCGCGGCATCATTCCAATTGGCTGGATATTTCGGCGCCATGAAGAGCTAAGTGGTTTTACAGGACACAGGAATTATGAACGAATCGGAAAAACTGAATCTTTTGTCTGTCATTATTCCCGCGCGGGATGAAGCGGGCTGTATAGCTTCAACAGTTGAGCACCTTCATGTCGAATTGCGCCTGAAGAACATACCTCATGAAATAGTGGTGGTTGACGATGGCAGTACCGATGACACCTGGCGGATATTGCAGGATTTGACCGCTAGAATCCCTGTTTTACATCCTGTTCAAAATAAAGACCTGAACGGTTTCGGCAGGGCTGTGCAATGCGGGCTTCATCATTATAAAGGGGACGCGGTTGTTGTGATGATGGCAGATGAGTCGGATGACTGCCGGGATGTGATCCGATATTGGGATAAATTGAATGAAGGGTACGATTGTGTGTTCGGTACCCGCTTCGCGAAAGGCGGCGGCGTGATTGACTATCCCAGAGTCAAATTAGTGCTTAACAGAATGGCCAATCTTTTCATCAGGGTTCTCTTTAAATATAAGCTCAATGATACTACAAACGCTTTTAAAGCGTATCGAAGGACGGTTATAGACGGATGCCGGCCGATTATTTCGCCTCATTTCAATTTAACAATAGAGTTGCCGCTGAAAGCTATTGTCAGGGGATATAGCTGGACCAGCATCCCGATAACATGGCGCAATCGCAGGTCAGGCAAGGCAAAATTGAAAATCAAGGAAATGGGCAGCAGGTATCTCTTTATATGTCTTTACGTGTGGCTTGAAAAATATTTTTCAAGAGGCGATTACAAAAAGCGTTGTTAATCATGACAGGCATTTTTAAGCAAATAGCCCGGAAAATTTTCCCGAAAACACCAGCCTGCGGTCGGATGGAAAAACCGCACGCCTGTCAAATCTTCAAGGCTGAAAAAAACAATTTGAAGTCTGCAGGCATCAAAAAAATATCCTTTCTGGTGAACTATTTTGACGAAGGCACACAGCGGTACAGGGTGTATAATCTCATTGAAGAACTTACAAGAATGGGGATTGAATGTGTTGTCTTTGGTGAAAATATTCCCTGCCCTGAAGCGTTTTCCGGCAGTGATCTGCTTGTGGCCTGCCGGGTTCTTCTGCTGAAAAATGTGGCAGATATAATGGAAATATGCAGAAAAAACAATATTCCAGTGATTTACG
>JBFZFB010000213.1:0-5823 GCA_041306605.1 Lentisphaerota bacterium
ATGCGCTTGTAAGATTTTTGCAGGCGGAAGTTTACATGACGGCCGAGAGGAGTTTTCTGCTTTTTCTGACGCCGTTGTTTCTTGGCATGCAGATTATTCTGGGGTTTGACGCGAGACAGAGGTCATGGCTGTTCAGAATGATTAATGTGAATCTTTGCTGTCTGGGATTATACGGCATAATCAATCATTTTATTACAGGAAGCCGGTATGTGCTCTGGGTGGAAGGTTATCCCTCTTATGTTGAAGAATGCCGGGCTACGGGTTCGTATTTCTGTCCTGACCATTTTTCCGGCATAATGGAAATTGCCGCGTGTCTGGGGTTGGGTCTTTTGTTGTCGCGAGACCGTAAGGCGGCGGCACGCTGGTATGGTGTGTTTCTTGTTATGCTGGGGGTGGCAGGTGTTCTTTTAAGCAAATCGCGGGGTGGCGGGATGGCGTTGATAGTTATTGTTGTGTTCGCATTGATGTGGGGGTTGTCGCAATGGTCGAGATTGAAGCGCTGGTGTTACAGGGTATCGGTGCTTTGTCTGTTAGGTCTGGTGCTGGTTGTTTTTATGAAGGTGGAGACTTCTTACATGAAGCGGTTCAAGGAGTATTTCCGTGTTGAGCGTGCTGAAGGGAAGAAGCTGGGCGCTTATGCTTCTGATGTTTACGAAAAGCTCAGGATTTCATCGCGTGGGCACATGATTTCCGGCGCGTTAAGAGCGTGGAAAACGGCGCCCGTATTCGGGGTGGGGCCCGGGATGCATCAGGTGTTATGGCCTTATTTCGCCACGAGTGCTGACGGGAACAGGGAGGCCGGGAAGCGGCCGAAGTATGATTATACGGCGTATCATTCTTATGAAGTTCACAGCGATTGGGTTCAGCTTCTTGAGGAGTATGGAATCGTGGGTGTGATTTTATTTATTTCTCCGGTTATCACGCTGATGGGAATTATTCTTTACATGCGGCGGCGGGAGCATGCCATGGCGCTTGGTGCGGTTCTGTGCTGTGTGGCGATGTTTTTTCATTCTTTGGGTGATTTCAATCTCCAGATGCCGGCAACTGTGTGGCTGTTGACTTCTATTGCGGCATTACCTGCATCTTTACTGGGCGATAAAAAGGGTGTTTCCTCTGACGCGGGGTGTGAATGAACTATACCATTGTGAGTGACCTGCATCTCGGGTCAAAATATTGTTATTATGAAGAGTTCACGAAATTTCTTAAAGAGCTTCCTGACGGCGCGTTGATGTTGAACGGAGATGTTGTGAGTTACTGGCACAAGATTTTGCCTGCCTCGCATGAGAACGTGCTGAATCTTTTGGCTGAAGAATCTTTGAAGAGGAAGGTAATATGGGTAAGAGGGAATCATGACGCGATGTATGAATTGAAAAATAAAGGCAACATTGAGTTTGTGAATGAGTATGCGATTGGCAAGCGGTTGTTTATTTCGCATGGGTATGATTTTGATAATGTAATGCCTTATAACAGGACTTTTCTTATGCTGTTCAGGTTTCTGCACTGGATAAGGATCAAGTTTGGCGCAGAGCCCATGCATGTGGCGTTTTATGCCAAAAGATGGCCTTTTTTTTATGAAGTGTTGAGGAGGAATGTGGCCCGGAACGCGGTTGAGCATGCCCGGGAAAATGGTTTTTCAGCGGTAACTTGTGGTCATACGCATTTCATGGATGATATGATGATTGACGGTATACGGTATATAAATACGGGCGCCTGGACGGAAATTCCTCTATGTTTTCTTAGAGTTACTGATGATAGTATGGATCTGGTTAAAGTGGATATATTGTCAAAGTGAGATATCCGGTAAATACGACATCAAGCACAGTTTTTTTTCTAATCTTTAATTTGGAATAGGTGCAGGAATATGAGTCACGGTAAAGCAATGATTACGGCAGATGTGAGGTTTAGCAAGTTGGCTATTACCGCCGTCACAGTTCTGATCGGGTTGTTTTCTTTTGTGGTGATGGGTGTTAAGGGGTACATCATGTTCATGATGGGACTCTGCGTGATCATGGTAAGCACGAAGCCGCGCATTTTGCTGACCATGTACTGGTTCTATGCGCTTTGGAGCCCATTTTTGCTGAACTATATCTCTTTTATCCGCGAACTGCGCTATATTGACGAAGTGATTACAGTCAGTATGCTGGTGGTGCTGGTTATACACATCCTTCTTCGTGAGCCCAGCTTTATTGAGTACCGAAGTTTCCTGAGACCGTTGTTTGTGATGTTATTCCTGCTGGTCTTGTCTGCTTTTGCAAATCGGGTGCCTAAGTTGAACGTTGTGAAATTCACGCTTACGTACTGCCGTTTTGCTGTTCTCTTTCTGTATGCCGGCTATTTTCTTGGGAACAACGGTTCCCGGATGGTTTATATAACAATGATAGTGACATTTCTGATGCAGATAGCTCTCAATGTTGGCTGGTTATTAGGGATCAGTTTTTTGCCGAATCTGGCACTGGGCGGTCCTGATTTTGCCGTTGGCACGGGAGTCAGTGCTAATAATATAGCTTATTTTATGATCGTATTTTTTGTTCTGGAGTTGTCATTCCTGACCTGTCAATATTCCAGCCAGATCATGGAAAGCAGGAAAGGCACTTTTGTTACGCTTGTTTTCATGGTGCTGGCTCTTTTTCAGCTGGTATTAACTTTTACTTTGCATGCGTATATCCTTCTTATACCAGTCGTTGGTTTCTTTATTTTTTTCTTCACGAAAGGGCGTTACAAGTTCAGAATCGTAGTTGCTATAATAATGTGTATTCCTTTTGTGCCGTTGGTGTTGCGGGTTCCGGTGACAGGACGCAGTATCAGGATTGATGAAGTTTTGACGGTTGATGCAATCAAAAAACGTGTTGATGATGTCAAGTACGGTGCCAAAGGCACCATGTATCGAAACGTTTTTTATCATGCCATGAAAGATCTCCCTTTTCCTGTATTGGGAGCGGGCCCCGGAAATTTTGCCAGCAGTACCGCGATGGATTCAAACCGTCCGCTGACGGAGCGGTATATTCCGCTGACGTTTATCAACATGTATGGAGCAACGGTAGTATATAGAGGAAGCATTACCAGTTATCCCAACGCCGGTTATACTGCGATATGGGGAGATCTCGGGCCGTTGGGATTTATTTTTTACTGGGGCCTTCATCTTCTGGTGGTAGGCCGGGTCTGGCGTCAGATCAAGATGGAAGAGTACGAAACATTTTACCAGCATGTGCTGGCATTAGCTTTCATCCCATGTATGTTTTTATATCTTGGATTAAACCTGCTGTTGGACTTTGCCAGTCTTTTGTATGTCAGCAACGGCATCTGGATCTGGGCCGCTGCGGTGTGGGCGCCGGTACAGCAGGGTTCCCTCACGCCCACGGAAGAAGATGATCAGATCTCATTGCTAAGAGAAAATGTGATTCGTTAACTATGACTTTACCTGCCTCAAATATAAAACGCCGGGTGATCCGCAGTGGTTTGTGGGTATTGACTATCCGTGTGTTTTCCGGACTTCTTGGCATTCTTCAGGTTTTTATATTAACGAAGCTTCTCTTACCTCAGGATTTTGGTTTGTTCGGCATGGCATCGGTAATCATGTTTGCTTTAATGATGTTTTCTGAAACGGGATTTGAATCAGCGCTTATTCAAAGGAACGAAGATATTGCTCCGTATATGGATGCGGCGCTGATAGTGCAGATGGTGCGGGGTTTTTTTCTGGGCCTGATCATGGTTGTTGTTGCGCCTCTTGCCGCATGGTTTTTTCACGAGCCGAAAGTAAAAATTCTGATCTGTGTTATGGCCTTGCATCCTATTATAATGGGATTGAAGAATATTGGTGTAATTGTTTTTCAGAAAGAACTGGAGTTTTCAAAATTATTCGTGCTGGAATCTTTAGTTGCCGTTATATCGTTTGCCACAGGCGTGACGGTGTCATTCTTTCTGCGTAATGCGTGGGGGCTTGTTGCTTTATCGCTGGCAGAAGCTGTTTCATGTGTTTTAATCTCTTATGCCTTGCATCCGTTCCGGCCGTGCTGGAAGTTTAATCAGGCTCAAGTCCGTGTTCTTTTTGAGTACGGCAGATGGATATTTGGCACACGGATTATGAAATTTCTTATCTCACAGGGTGATTCTCTTCTAATAGCAAAATTTCTTGGTTCTGTATCTCTAGGTCTTTATCAGATGGCAAATAAGATTTCCCAAATACCGGTGTTATATGTGGGGAATCCTTTCAGCCGGATATTGTTTCCGGCATATTCCAAAATGCAGGAGGATCTGGCAAGATTGCGGGACGCGTGGCTTGAAACCATACATTTTAAAACATTTCTCACAATCCCTCTGTCTGGCGGTATTTTTATTCTCGCACCGGAGATTGTAAATGTGATTCTGACGCCACAGTGGGAGTCGGCTATACCTGTGCTTCGTGTTCTTTGCGTACTGGGCGTTGTCAAAACAATAGGTGATTTTGAAGGGCTTTTCCGCGCTATTGGCCGACCAAAAATTGAGGCGCAAATGACCGCATTACGGCTGGTTCTCATTTTCACGGCAATATGTCCGCTTATTTTGCGGTTTGGCATCATGGGCGCGGCATATGCAGTGTCTGCAGGCACGTTTGTGGCGTTTGCTGTAGCCGTCATTGTCGCCTGTAAAGTATTGAATTGCGGATTCGGCAGGTTCCTTGCGACCATTATGCGGCCCATGATAGCGATGCTTATTATGATAATCGTTCTTGAACTGGTTAGAAATGTTTTTCATTCAACAACATTCCTTTCACTGGCGTTGTTGATTCTCACTGGAGGGTTCACGTATATCGCCGTAACTGCTCTTCTGGATTTGATCTTGAAAGATATGAAGTTGAAAAAACTTATCATGACATTCCGGTCTGCTATACAGCAGAAAAGTGAAAAAGAAATTCCATGTTAATTGCAGATAAAAGGCGGAGATGATGAAAATTAGTATGCACAATTTATTTGCGGTGACAGATGGAATGGAGCCTGTTTTCAGTGAAACAGCATCTGCAATGCCGTTCTCCCGGTACGTGGCAACGCGTGATGGCTGGATGTTCACTCTGGATCAGACGTGCGCTGGCTCTGATGCGTTTTCTGTTGCCTCAATCAGGGGGCCGGAAAAAGAGGAAATCACACTGCTGTTCGATTCTGCCGGGAGGCGTGACGACGGCTGTATTCTTGCGCGAATGAATGGTTCTGACGAACAGTATCTTGTTGTACTGCCTGTATGTTCGCGCCGTTTTGATGAGCATGCCAGAATTTGCCTTGAACAGGAATGCAGGGCAACTGTAACGGATCAGTCGCTGACGATTTATCCGGGTGACTTAAGCTGTTGTTTTAATGTGTTTCGATCGAAGACAATGACAAGTATTCTGAGTCCGGGTTTGTTTAATATTGAGCGTCGCGCTTTTTCGCTTTATGGGAGCAATAGCATAAAGCCGTTGTGTCTGAATGATTTTCTCATTGATGGCCGTATTTATGATCCGCGCCGGCATAAAAGAGCGGGGTCAAAACGCATATGCCAGGAACAGGTGGCATATTTGCTCCATGGTTACTATGCCATGTTATGGAATGTGACGGGAAAGCCTTTATACCGCGCCATGCAGACGATGATTGTCTACGCGGTTGCCCTGCGAATGCAGAAATCCAATACGCTCCCGCACGGCGCGTGGACAGACAGCATGGAAACGCATCTGCGTTATGCGGCTGAAGCCCTTGATGTATTGACCGCGCGTTACCGCGAATGCGGCGGTGATATGATTGCTGATAAATGCGGAAAAATATCTCAAATAATTTTGAACCATTGCGATGAAATTGAAAATAACGGCTTGTGGTTTTT
>JBFZFB010000214.1:0-3288 GCA_041306605.1 Lentisphaerota bacterium
ACGGTTCCGGAACTTCATGAGATGGCGCAAAGCTATGGTTTGATGGAGCTGGGTGCTCCTCATAAGCATGAGTTTATTTTTGAAATTCTCAGAGCGCACGCTGATCAGGGTGGGCAGATATTTAGTCGGGGGATCCTGGAAATATTGCCGGATGGTTTTGGTTTTTTGAGGTCATCTCGCAGTAATTATCTTCCTTGTCCTGAAGACATCTATGTTTCGCCATCACAAATAAGGCGTTTTGGATTAAGAACGGGAGATCTTGTGGATGGTGAAATACGGCAACCCAAAGACAAAGAGCGATTTTTTGCCTTGTTGCGTGTTGAGAAAGTTAATGAAGATGATCCTGAGCGGTCGCGATCTAAAGTGCCGTTCGAAAATCTGACTCCGCTTTTCCCGAATCGCCGGCTGGATTTGGAGACAGATGATACTGATCCTTCCATGCGGATAATGAATATTTTCACGCCGATAGGAATGGGGCAGAGAGGTCTTATTGTGGCGGCTCCTCGCACGGGGAAAACGGTGCTTTTGCAGAAAATAGCAAACAGTATTTCAAAAAATCATCCGAACGTTTATTTGATGATTTTGCTTGTTGGTGAAAGACCTGAAGAAGTGACTGATATGACAAGAAACACGTCTGCGCATGTATTGAGTTCGACTTTTGATGAAGCTGCAGAACGTCATGTGCAGATTGCGGAACTTGTTATAGAAATGTCTAAGCGCATGGTTGAATGCGGAAAAGATGTGGTTATTCTTCTGGACAGTATTACTCGTCTGGCCAGGGCGTATAATGAAATACAGCCGCACAGCGGTAAGATATTGTCGGGTGGTGTTGATGCCAATGCTTTGCACAAACCGAAGCGTTTTTTTGGCGCAGCTCGTAATATTGAGAACGGGGGGAGCCTTAATATCATTGCCACAGCTCTTGTGGAAACGGGTAGCAGGATGGATGATGTAATATTTGAAGAATTTAAAGGCACGGGTAATATGGAGCTTTGTCTTGACAGGGCTCTCGTTGACAAACGAGTATTTCCTTCAATAAATATAGAGAAATCTGGTACCCGTAAAGAGGAACTATTGCTTCATCCTGACGAATTGGAGAAGATATGGATTCTAAGAAGGGCGATTAACGGTGTGCCTCCGGTTGAAGCCATGGAAATGTTGATTAAGAGGATGAAGAAAACAAAGAACAACGCGGAATTTCTTGTTGCAATGAAGGAATAGTGATTTTTTATTTAAAGAATATGAATGAGGAAATACGGGATGAAAGTAAAGGTTGATTCATCGAAGGGTTCATGCCGGAAGGTTTTGCATATAAGTGTGCCGGCAGACATGGTGGTTCAGGAATACGATAATGTATTGAACGCATATGCGCAGCAGGCCAGAATTAAGGGGTTCAGGCCCGGCAAAGCACCTATTAATGTTGTTGAAAAACATTTTGAGAAAGAAATCAAAGAGGAATCTCAAGACAGACTTATGCCTCGTTTTTATCGTGAAGCGCTAAAGGAAGAGGAAATAGAACCGGTCGCAGTGGTAAATGTAGAGGATGTTGTGATGGAAAAAACTAAAGGTTTAACGTTCAAAGTCACTATTGATGTTGAACCGCAGTTTAAATTGCCACGATACAAGAGAATACCTGTGCAATGTAATGATGTTAAAATTGCCGAAAAAGATATTGATGATTCGATCCGTAGAATAAGGGAGGAATCGGCGCGTTTTGAAGATGTTAAGGGGCGTGCGGCTAAAGAAGGCGATATAGTTTCAATTGATTATGAAGGTGACATAGACAGCAAGGCAATTGCAGAGATTGCTCCTGATTGTTCCGGCCTTGGTAAGGGGAAAGATTTTTGGGTAATGATAGGGAAACAGGATTTTATCCCGGGTTTTTCCGAAATGCTTACAGGTGTTACTATTGATGAGAAGAAAAAGATAAATGTGCGTTTCCCGGATGATTATCATGTATCAACAGTGGCCGGGAAAAATGCTGTTTACAATGTTCTTGTTAAAGGCATAAGAGAGAGAATCCTTCCCGACATGACAAAGGAATTTCTGAAAGAATTTGAAGTGGATACAGAGTCCGCATTGAGGGATAAAGTCAGGCAGAAATTGCTGGAAAATGCAGAAAGGCAGGAGAAGGATCGATCCAAAGAGCAGATTTCCCGGTTTTTGATTGAGAAAACTTCTTTTGAACTGCCGGCCTCAATAGTTGAGCAGGAGATCCAGTTAACAGCGAGAAATGCCGCAAGGCGGATGATCATGGGAGGACAGAAACAAGAGCAGGTTGAAAGTCGTATGTCCGAGATAATGAAAACGGCGGAACAAACATCGAAGGACAGAATAAAAATTTCATATATTTTAGCCAAGATAGCGTTAGAGGAAAAAATTCAGATAGAGCAGAGCGATGTTGATGCGCGCATCAAGTTGTTGTCAGGCTATTATGGGGTAACTTCCGAGAAGTTGCGGTCTGAAATGGAAAAAAATGATGGTGTTGGACGTCTCAGGAAAGAGATGATTGCTGAAAAAACATTAGACTTTCTTCTTGAGGAAGCAAAAGTCAAGAAATAGGAGTTGTAAACTATGAATGGATGGGATCAGCTTGTACCAATGGTTGTGGAGCAGACGGGCAGGGGAGAAAGGGCGTACGACATATTTTCGCGTCTACTGAAAGACCGGATTATTTTTGTTGGCACGCCGATTACTGATGAAATAAGTAATCTTATAGTAGCCCAACTGTTGTTTTTGCAGGCAGAAGACGCGGAAAAGGATATCAGCATGTATATCAATTCGCCGGGTGGTTCTGTTACCGCAGGCATGGCGGTTTATGATACTATGCGATTTATAAAGTGTGATGTGGCGACTTACTGTGTTGGGCAGGCGGCTAGCATGGGTGCAGTGCTGTTGGCCGCAGGGTCACCTAAAAAGCGCTATGCTTTGCCGAACGCCAGAATCATGATACATCAGCCGTGGGGCGGGGTGCAGGGGCAGGCGTCTGACATTAGTATTCAAGCCAAGGAAATTTTAAGGTTAAGGGACAAAGTTAATGAAATACTGTCGGAACATACCGGTAAAGCTGTCCCTGAAATAGCGGCAGATACAGACAGGGATTTCTTTATGTCCTCAATCGAAGCAAAAGATTATGGTTTGGTGGATGAAGTTGTTTCCAGCAGGAAACTTGTAGCCGTAAGGAAAACCAAGGAGAAATAAAGTGTCGAACAAAGACAGGAAAATATGTTCATTCTGCAATAAAAGCCAGAATAAGGTCAGCAAGATCATAGAAGGTCCTGGCGTTAA
>JBFZFB010000215.1:0-7717 GCA_041306605.1 Lentisphaerota bacterium
GGGTTATGAAAAGCGGACGCATGAAACATATAATATGGGATTGGAACGGAACATTGCTTGATGATGCTCAGGCTTGTGTGGAAACTCTCAATATTATTCTAGGCAAGCGGAAACTGCCGCAGGTGACTCTTGAAAAATACCGCGAGATATTCGATTTTCCGGTCAAGCGTTATTATGAAAAACTCGGAATAGATTTTCAGGTGGAGAACTGGGATGCCATGGCGCGTGAGTTTCATGATATTTACGGAGAGAAATCCTGTGACAGGCGACTGAGGGAAGGTGTGGTTGATGTTCTGAAGAGTTTGCAGGCGGATGCCGTATCCATGTCGGTTCTTTCCGCGTCGGAAGCAAGGTTTCTGGAAGATGCTTTGGTGAAGAACGGGATAAGGGATTATTTTCAAGGCGTTTACGGGTTGATGGATATTTACGCGGATTCCAAGCATGAAGCCGGCAGGCGGCTTATTGCGGAGATAGGTTTGCCGCCGCGCGACATACTGCTGGTTGGCGATACGACTCATGATCATGAAGTGGCGGATGAATTAAAATGCCATTGTCTGCTGTTGGCAGGCGGGCATCAGGCAGAGAACCGGCTCCGGAAATGCGGTTGTCGTGTTATATCAGATGTAGCAGAAGTGCTTGAAATAAGCCGTCTGGCGTTATAAATCATTTCATACTGACGCAAGGAATGATTTGTCCGGTGTAAATACATATTGACCAGTGATTTATGTGCTTATATCTTCATAAGGTTATGCAAAAACGATTACAAACAGGTATTGCGGCAATTATTGTTGTTTCCCTATTCCTGCCTCTGCTGGTTTGGGCGCAGGATTCGGATTTTGAAACAACACCCCAACTGCCGAAGCCCAGCGAAAAAGAGAAGAAGCATCCGAGCATTTTTCATCGGCCCGCAAAGGAATCACCGGCCGAACAGCTTGCATACGCAAACACGTTGCAGGAAAAAGGCAGGAAGCGAAAGGCTACCCGGCAATACGGAGCCCTTGTTCATAAATGGGGCGACTCTGATGAGGCGGTGACCGCTCAAAAGTCATACGCCGGATTGTTTGATGAACGCAGGCGTTACGAGAAAGCTTTTGAAGAATATCAATATCTGATAGACCACTACTCCGGCAACTTTCCGTACAATGATATTCTCGAACGTCAGTTCAAGATAGCCAATTACATCAGAACCGAGCGGAAACGGTTTTTGTTTATCTTTCCAAAATACAGCGCGCCCGAGCGAGCCCTGCCCCTTTTCGAGGATATTGTCAGAAACGCGCCACACTGGGAAAAGACGCCTGAAGCTCAATTCTGCATAGGACTTATTCAGGAAGAAAACGAAGAATACGAATTGGCCGCAACTGCTTATGAAGTGCTTCAGAACCGCTGGCCGGAAAGTGATTTTACCGACAGCGCCCGGTTCAGGACGGCTTGCTGTTTATATCACGCGGCAAGCGAAAACCCGCGCGACGAGCAAAGATGCAGAGAAGCCCTTTCGGCGCTGGCTTCGTTTATCAGGGATTATCCGGACGCTCAGGATGCAGAAACAATACGCACGTACATAAAAGAAATGAGCGACCAGCTTGCAGGTTTATATTATGAACGGGCTCTGTTTTACGATAAAAGAGGCAAGAAGCCCGACTCCGCGCTTATTGCCTACAGTGATTTCATAAAAAACTGTCCATCATCCGACAAAGTGGAAAAAGCCAAAGAACGGGTAAGCGAGCTGGAGCAGGAAATAGCGCAAAGGGACGCAAAAAAACAATAAAATCCGGCGAAGAATGTATTTAAAAGACAGGAAGGACTTGAATTATATGCGGTTACAAAGCGGAATATTACCGATTTTAAGAAACACGATATGCACGGGATTGATTTTGCTGGTAGCGGGTTTGGCAGGTTGTACCGGCATGGGATACACGCTTGGTTCCACCCTGCCCCCGGGTGCGAGATCGGTGCAGGTACCAACTTTTATCAACCATTGCGGAGAACCACGGCTTGAAACAGAAGCAACGCAAGCTGTTATCAGCGAACTGCAAAAGGACGGCACTCTTGAAGTTGTGGACAGAGATACGGCCGATTTCGTTTTAAAAGTAACACTGGTAAGCTGTGATATGAAGCCTCTCCGTTATCAGCGCGATAACGCCAAAGCCACTTCTGAATACAGGGTCGAACTCTCGGCTGATATTCTTATGACGCGGACATCAACAAAGAATGTTGCCATAACAAAGCGGGTCAGAGGCGAATACGATTTCTATACAGGTTCAGATATGCAGTCAGCAAAAAGAATAGCTTTGCCGGGTGCATGCAGAGACCTGGCTCATGATATTGTAGAAACTGTGACAGAATACTGGTATGACTGACCTGTGTTCCGGATTTGATGCGCGAAAGAATCATCCACTAACTAATTAGACATCGCCGCCAATTTTATCGCTATTCTGGACTTTTTGCGGCTTGCATTATTGAACTTTATAACGGATTTCTTCGCGGCCTTGTCCAGCACAGAGCTGTAGTCCCTGAAAAGCTTTTTGCTTTGCTCGAGGTCTTTGCCGGCAATTGCGCTGTCCAGTTTCTTCCGTATGGAAAGAATTTCTGATTTAACGCCCCTGTTGGCAAGGCGGTTCTTTTTGGTTATCCTGACGTATTTAGTTGCACTTTTGGTAATGGGCATATTTTATTCCCTGTTTTAACTTTTATACAGAAACGCGGTAATAATAGTGTTAAAATATGCAGGGTCAACCTTAAAAATGGTCATTTCCTAAAATTTCAGCAGTTGCCGGTGTTTTTATCAGGATTAGAGGTTTTGTTTTTACGGCGGTGATAACTAGGGTTAATATAGAAACATGTTAAAAAGACTTTTACGGTTATTAATAGGAATCATGCTGATTCCGGTGTGTTTTATCACAACACGGACAGCTATCGCTCTTATCAAAGCGGTACAGCCTGATTCGGTTTCCGCCATTCCGCCCGCCGCCTGGGCCTTTGTGATTGGTTATATATTCTGGTTGTTTTTATATTTTACGGCACCGCGTCCTGTAAGAACCTACGTGCTGGCACATGAACTGACACATGCATTATGGGGATTATTCAGAGGAGCGGAAATTCACCGCATGAAAGTATCAAAAAACGGCGGGAGTGTGACACTTTCAAAAACAGATTTCCTTATCACGCTGGCACCCTACTTTTTCCCTCTCTACGCTGTGCTGGTGGTCGTGATTTACTATCTGTTGTCCATTTTCTGGAATATGGACAAATATTATTTATACTGGCTCGGCCTGGTCGGTTTTACCTGGGGATTCCACTTCACATTTACAATCAGCTCCCTTCTCCAGCGGCAAAGCGATATTCAGCAATATGGACATTTATTCTCTTATGTGATCATTTACCTGTTTAATATAATAGGCATTGGCTTATGGACCGTTCTCATATCTTCAGCCACAATTGAACAAATGTTTGGTTTTACAGGGCTTTATTCGCGGGAAACATGGGCTTTTATGCTGACATGCATTGAAAAAAGTCTGCAATAAAAAGACATGCTTATACGTTGTTATATTTGAAGGAATATCATGGATCGAACAGACGACGAATTGCTGGCCAGTTATTTCGATGGTTGCATTGAAGACCTGGAAGAGCTTGTAGAAAAGTACCGCCGGCCCCTGTTTGGTTTTATTTGCGGTATGACCGGAGCCGGCGGAGATCCGGAAGAGGTCTTTCAGGAGGTCTGGTTCAGAGTCATAAAAAAACTGACACTGTACAGAAGCAGGAACTTTTTGGGCTGGTTGATGCGAATCGCGCGCAATCTGGTGATCGACGCGGCGCGGCGCAAAAAACCGGCAGTAAGTCTTGATGCGGAACAGGAAGACGGAAGAGTTCTGATTGAAAAAATAGCGGGCGGCAACCCGGGACCAGTAGCCGGAATAAAAAATGCCGAGCTCGGCGACAGGATATCCCGGGCAATGGCGGAATTACCGGTGGAACAGAAAGAGGTTTTTGTGATGAGATCACAATCGGATTTATCGTTTAAAGAAATAGCACGGATTCAGAAAGTTTCCATCAATACGGCGCTTGCGAGAATGCAGTACGCTGTTGATAAACTACGGCTGATTTTAAAGTCGGATTATGAAGAAATAACCGGGAAACAGAGCGGAGGTGGAAGATGAACTGCTGTAAAGCAAAACGTGAAATGTTTCTCATGGAATCTGGCGAATTGGCAGGCCGTAACATTGAGAAGCTGGAAGAGCATATCAGGAATTGCGCCGAATGCAGGGAATACAGGTCCGGCGTGCTGGGGATTATTTCTGCCGCAAGAAATGTTTCACAGGACAGGCAAATGCCGTTTGTCACCATGGCCCGCATCCGTAGCGCGGCGCGGAAAAGAATCACTGCGCGAAAAGCTGTTTTCGGCTGGCCTGCTTTCCGGTTTGCAGCCTGCGCCGCGGTGTTTACTTTGCTTGCAGGCGCATGGCTGATGCTCCAGCAAACCGGTAAGCCCGACCGTGTAAATGAAATCAGCATTATATTGAGCATGCTTTCAGAAAACACATTTCAAATGGAAGGAACAGATGAAGAGAGCAGACTTAAAGAAGTGGCTGACCAGCTTTTGATACTGGAAGAGTTGACCATGGATGATCTTACTGGAGAGGAGGCAGTTGAAGCTTTACCCGGGGATTCCCAGCCCACAGTTCTTCAACCGCATAATACTCCCGGGATGTCCTAGAAAATATGTGTACAACAATGCTCGCGCAGTCAAGAACCACCCATCCGCTGTCGGGCATTCCCGCCGTACGGCACGCAATTGTTTCTTCATGTTTCATGATATACTGCACTTCACGAAGCAGGGCTTTAAGATGCGGAGCACTGTTGCCCGTTACGATCAAGTAATAATCTGTCACACCTGATGTCTTCCGCACATCAATCAGGACGATATCTTCACCTTTGAAATCATGAAGTATTTTCGCCGCTTTTTTCGCCGATGCTAATGTTTTTTTATCTGTCATATAAGTTATGCCGGACAATATACGCTTCCACCTTCGGCGGCACAAGATAACGTATGCTCATACCACCTGCTATTTTACGCCTTACATCAGATGATGAAACAGCAATTTGACAGCCGGCGGCTGTTGTTTCAAGCAGTTTCTCAGGCCACGGCGGATCCAGATGCAGTTTTTCCGGTGTAATGGATTTTATATCGAACCCGGGCCGCTCTATGGCCGCAAATTTGCATAGTTTCAGCAGTTTGTAAATATCCTTCCATAAATACAACTCCTGTAATGTGTCGGACCCTATGATGAAAAAAAGCTGCCTGCCGGGTAAAATCTTTTTCAACTGCCTGATCGTGTCTATTGCGTATGATGTGCCGCCGCGCTCTATTTCTATACTGCTGGTCTCAAACCGCGGATCACCCGCAATAGCGGCTTTTAACATGTTTAAACGGTGACGTGCCGGCACTAGAAATGATGTTCTCTTGTGGGGCGGTTCGGAACAGGGAATAAAGACAACTCTGCCCAAACCAAATGCCTCCATAGCGCTCTGCGCAATGACAAGATGACCCGTGTGGACCGGATTAAACGTTCCGCCCAGAATACCGATTCTTTTTTGCGAAGAAGATGCCACGAAATATCCACATCCTTTATTTTGTCAACACCATGTAATTTTTTATAAAAATCAACTGACCATGGTCTCAACGAATTTAACAATTGTTTTTACACCAAAACCTTTTGATCCCTTCCCCAGATGATCAAGGGAATCTTCCTTCCCCGCCGGGCCCGCGATATCAAGATGCATCCATTTTGTTTTGTCGGAAACAAATTTCTTCAGGAACAAAGCTCCTGTTATTGAACCTCCGCCTTGTCCGCTGCCGCAGTTTTTACAGTCGGCTATAGTCGCATCCAACTGTCCCATGTACGGCATGTAAAGCGGTAATTGCCAGAAATTCTCGCCCACGGCATGTCCCGCCGATATCAACTGCTTGACAATATTGTCATTGGTGCCGTATGCACCGGCAATGTCTTCGCCGAGGGCTGTCACACACGCGCCGGTAAGCGTTGCCGCGTCTATGATGCAATCCGGCTTGCGTTCACTTGCCAGCACAAGAGAGTCGGCAATAATCAGCCTTCCTTCCGCGTCCGTGTTGGAAACTTCCACTGTCATGCCATTGCGCATTTTCAGAACATCAGAAGTAAGATATGAAATGTCGGAAATGCGGTTTTCAACAAGAGGTGCAAAAACAGTGAGTTTTACAGGCAGTTTCAACCGCGCTATGGCGCAGGAAGCCGCCCACATCATTGCCGCCCCGCTCATATCATATTTCATCCCGATTTGATGAGCAGAACCTTTAAGACAGTAACCGCCGGTGTCAAATGTAACTCCTTTGCCAACAAGGCAAATGGATGCCACTGCCCCGCGCGGCGCATACTCCCCGATCATCAGGCGCGGTTTGTCTTTCGAACCTCTGCCAACGGCCACAATGCCGCCGCAGTGTTCTTTTTTCAGACGCTGTTCATTCCAGATTGTAACTTTCAAACCCGCGCCTGCCCCAGCGCTTCTCAACTTAGGAGCCATCGTGGATGGCGACATGTAATTGGGAGGCTCATTCGATATATCGCGCGCAAAGTTGGCAAACTCATAAACTGCTTTATCTTTACCCAAATTTCTATTTAATGCAGATGATACAGAACCGGTAGCAACAACTACTGCCGCCGGTTTGGCTTTTTTCTTCAAATACTTGTCAAAAGAATATCCACCAAGCACCGCTCCTTCATGCGCCGCGCAAATAAGATCTTCATGTTCCTTTGCCATTGGAACAAAAATACGCGCCGCTTCGCAATCTTTGGCCGCTGAAATGGCGGAAGCTATTTCCTTTTTCATCTTTTGCAGAGGCGAGAAATGTTCGGCATCCAGCCTTATGGTTTTAACATGGATTCTTTTACCGCTGATCTTGCCGATAAAAACTGCGGCACTTGCCCCCTTTTCACGCGGCGGTTTTATATCCTGCAGCTGCACCGGAAGCTTAGCGGCAGGGAAACACGCTTTCTGTCCGTTACAAAAGAACAACAGTACAAGATCATTGTTCTTTAGATTGTAATCATTTGTCAGTTTCCAGCTGGGAATGGCCATGATTATTCCTTTCCTTAAAAATTTCCTGTATGAATTAAATTCCCGAAACAACAATAATCGTCCATGAACAGCAAAATGGCAATGCAGAAATTTGATTTACAAACAAATTGCACCGGCCGATAACTTCCGGCTACTGAAGCTTTACCTTTGCCCTGAAGAATGATCGCGGGTTTATTGTGTTGGTGTAACTCACCGTCTGATCCGCGCCCGGTATGTTCGTGTAATTCGGGATCCCTGTCCATAAACCCAGCGTAAGATTCGTATTGTTCTCCAACGAATATAACCTGTCATACCCGCCGTAATGATTCGTGCCCGGCTCCAACGCGGGAAACATCACCGCAAGCTTACCGTTTGTATAGCATATCGTCAGCATGAATAAACTGTTTGCACTTGTAGGACACGTCCCCGCTATGTATTCACTCTCATTGTCTATACCATCATGATCCCAGTCATTCGTCGCTCCGCCGTTTTCAGCATTCGTCCCGCCAAAATACACCGTCTCCCATGTGTCCGCCATCTCATCCACGTCATTATCCGGCGGGGGCGGCAACTCCGGAGGCGGCAGTTCCGGCGGCGCCTCAAATGACACAAACACATCATTGGATGT
>JBFZFB010000216.1:0-6600 GCA_041306605.1 Lentisphaerota bacterium
CTTTTCAAACCTGTCTATCCGGTCGTAATGTTCTGCGATAATACCGCTTATCGCCTGCTTCTCCTTTTCTTTAGTCTTCACAAAATGTTTGGCCGGCGAAATCATTACCTTGCCTAATTCCATTTCAATGTCACCGGTGACAACATCTATCTGATGAACACCTTCAACCTCGTCGCCGAAAAAATCAACGCGCACTCCTTTCTCAGAGTACGAAGGGAATATATCAACCGTATCGCCACGCACACGGAATGTGCCCGGCTCGGGCTCATAATCGTTCCTCGTGTATTGAATCGCCACAAGCCGCTCAAGAACATCATCGCGATCCACAACATCTCCCTTCTGAACAGTAACCAGCATATCCATATAATCATCCGGACTGCCCAATCCGTAAATACACGACACCGATGCCACCACAATCACGTCATCACGGCTCAGCAATGAATTGGTGGCTGACAGCCTTAATCTCTCTATTTCACGGTTTATGGAAGCATCTTTTTCAATGTAAGTGTCTGTTTGCGGAATATAGGCTTCCGGCTGATAGTAGTCATAATAACTTACAAAATATTCAACCGCGTTTTCAGGAAAGAACCCTTTCAGCTCCCCGTAAAGTTGAGCTGCCAGCGTCTTGTTGTGTGAAACAACCAATGTAGACCGGCCAATACGCTCTATCACATTTGCCATCGTAAAGGTCTTGCCGGAACCTGTAACACCCTCCAGCACCTGATGTTTCTGCCCGCTGGCAAGACCACCGCAAAGCGCGTCTATAGCCTGAGGCTGATCACCCGCCGGCTCAAAAAAAGAATGCAGTTTAAACTTGGTCATTCGCGCAAAACCTCACTCCGCCTTGAAACATTCCCGGTTTTCCATTGCTATATTTCATCCAGCATTCTCTTCAGGGCCAGCCGCGCGTTGCGCACTGTTTCTTCAGGAACACTAACCCTGCAAACATCAGGCCACTTGGTCAATAATTCAAGCAGACTTTCTTCCCTTGTCTTGCTCATGTTGGAGCATATTGAAGGAGAAAGAAGCTTTACCGTAACCCTGCCTTTATGTTCAACCGCCAGCCGCTCAACAAGATTGGCTTCTGTCCCTATCACCACCGTTGAACCCGCCGACATTGACTCGACATATTTTATGATCTGCGAAGTTGAACCATGCGCGTCGGAAGCTCTCACGACATCATGCGGTGACTCAGGGTGCACTATGATTTTCGCGTCCGGCATTATATCGCGCACATGATTCACATGCGACATGGTAAAAGCCGTGTGCACAATGCAGAATCCCTTCCACACCACAACTCTGGCGCACTCCAGATTATCCGGCAATCCCTTTGCTTTAGGATCATACACAGCCACCTCATCATCCGGAATCCCCATATCATGCGCCGTATTACGGCCTAAATGTTCATCCGGCAGAAAGAAGACCCGCTTCCCCTGTTTGAAAGCCCACTTAAACGCCCTGTCGGCACTGCTGGAGGTGCAGGTGGTCCCGCCCAGTTCCCCGCATAAGGCCTTGACCGATGCCGTACTGTTAACATATACAACCGGGACCCAGCCCTGACCGCCTGATTTTTCCAGTTTGTTCCACGCGGCCTGCATGGCAACATCATCCGCCATGTTTGCCATGGGACATCCCGCATCCGGCTCCGGCATATACACATGCTGATCAGGAGCAGTCAAAATGTCAGCGGATTCTGCCATAAACCGGACACCGCAAAACACAATCCGCTCCGCTTCGGGATAGCCGCCTGCCTTCCGCGAAAGCTCAAGAGAATCACCGGTTTCATCCACATGCTTCAAAACCGCGGCCCCCTGATAATGGTGCCCCAGAATCAGCAGGCGACTGCCCCACTCGCGACGAATGGCTTCTATTTGTGAAAATATTTCATTCATAACTGCCGGTAATTATGACATTTCGCAACGGATAAGGGAAAGCATTTTTCAATCCGTAAAAATATTAGACAAGGATTCTGCAGATTAACCTGCAATATCCGGATTAAAGCAATTCCAGCATTGCTTTAACAGCGTTATCCCAGCTGAATTTACGTCTCACAAAGTCACAGCACAACCTCGACTTTGCAATTAACCATTCAGGACTCTCCACAGCGCGGCGGACATAACTCACCACATCTCTTTCACTGTTAAGCACAAAAGGACAAACCTCCGGATGCGCCCCTGTATCCAGACAAAGACTCAACGTCCCCATCGCCTGCGCCTCCACAAGCGGCAGATTGAATCCCTCCCACTGACTTAAGGACACAAATATATCAAGACCGCGAAGATATTTATATTTTTCTTCTTCTGATAAATTCAAATGAGGAATAATCCCTTTATCAATAAATGGCCTTGTATCGCGGGATGTGCCCTGCCCTGCCGCATGCACCTCAACAAGCAGTTGTTCTCTCTTCAGCATGGACGCCAGATTGACAAGCGCTTCATTGCCTTTGTAACATGATTCACCATATCCAAGCCTCATCAATGTGCCTATCTTTACGACCCCATTCGACGCCGCCCCGAGATCAGACCTCTGCTTGGGCGGGAACACAGAAACATGATCGCATCCACAGCTGATAATACGCGCGTCTTTTACGCCTATGTCATGCTTGATAAAATCAGAAATCGCTATAACTTTGCTGACGTTCTGATAAACATTATTTCTCTTGTAATCAACTATCGCCTGACGCTGAGCCTGGTCGGCTCCGAAAAGACATGGCGTGGGGTCCCCGTTTTCCCATGCCCAGCATTCAAATTTATCCGCCAATTGAGGCAGTATTTCAAAGAACGGACTGGCATGCGCCACAATTACACAAGGAGCCATGGATTCCGCCAACAATAATACATCTTTCTTGTCAGCGCTTATAACCTCAACATTCAAATCCTTAAAAGTCCCGTCAGACTCAAGGCATCCTGTTTTCACCCTGACACCAGCCCCGGTTAAACGCAAAGAGAGATTATGGATCTCGACCGGAACACCAAACCCCTGTCTCATATGAACAGTTAGAAACAATACGTTTTTCATGAAAAAACCGCCTCGATATATGCTCCATATTTCCTGAGAAACCTGCGCCTGTCTTCCCAGTCTTCATCTTTCTTCGGACGAGTAGCATTTTCAAGATGCACGATATCGCCCAAATTGTAACATGAAGATTCATAACCCAACCTGTGCAGAGCCAGACACAAAGCCGCGTCCTGACACTCACTCCGGTAGAAATCGTCAAAGCCGCCTGCTCTTTCGAACAATTCTTTTCTGACCATCAAAAATGCTCCTGTCACATACGGACAAACCTGACTTCCTGCAGGCAACTCTACTTCCGATTTGTTTTTTTGATGATTAATATGACAAGGCAGTCCCCGGCATTCCGGGTTCTTCAGGAAACCGCCGCCGGCATGCTGAATCCTTCCATCCGGATAGAACATCACGGCACCAAGACACCCGATACCCGGGTTGGCATGCAGCGCCTTTTGCGCTTTCAGAAGGATCTCTTTGTCTTCCGGTAAAATTATATCATTGTTAAGGAAAAGGAGTGTATCGCACTTGGCAAGTGAAGCCAGCATGTTGTTGCAACGCGAGAAGTTGTAATCCAGATTCCTTATGATCCTTATGTTATTCTCACTGCTCCTGTAGAAAGATAAAACCTCTGCCGTTGTGGAACCGGTATCACCCAATATAATTTCCAAATGCAGTGATTCACGGTCAAAGGCATCTTTCTGCCCGACAAGCTGTTCAACCAGAGGAATAACAAGATCTGCCTTATCTTTGGTTAGAACAATCACAGACAAACCGGGCTCCCTGTTGTGGTAACATATATTCCGGCTTTCATGCTTTCTGTATTCCTTGATCCTGTCACTGCTTGATTTTGCGCCATAGATATCAAGACTCGGATCACGGCCCAATGAGGCAAAATCCTTCCGGTTGTACGGCTGAGAAAGCCACGGTTTGCAGACACGGGGTGGAAAAGCCAGCGCGAAAGGCGTAATATCCAGAGTTAAATTAGGATTATACGCCGGATCTTCAAACAGCGCTTCTCTCCATTTTTTCTGCATATACATGGTTTCCGCTCTGAAACGTTCTTCCTTCTCAAAAGTATCCTCATAGCCGCGACTTGCCGACTCATAGTGATAAAATCGCGCGAAGGGCGTAAACAGATTGCGATAGCCCTGCTCTCTGATCTTCATGCAAAGATCTATATCATTGAAAGCCACGGCCAGGTCTGTCTCGTTAAAGCCACCGACATTCCAATATGTTTCACGCCGCACCAGCAAACATGCCGCCGTTACCGCTGAATAGTTCTGAACCAGACCCGCCCTGTTCATATACCCGTCAGATTCTCCTTCGTCCTGCTTAAAACTGTGTTCCGCCACGCCGTTTATACCCAGACACACACCCGCATGCTGAATTCTGTTGTCCGGATAGAAAAGCTTGGCGCCAACCGCGCCTATTTCCGGTCTTATCGCCTGCGACACCATCTCTTCAAGCCAGTCCTCGTTAATCACCTCCAGATCATTATTAAGAAGGCCTATGATATCCGACTGAACATGCCGTACCGCGAAGTTGTTAATCGCGGAAAAATTGAACGGCGCCGTATAACGCAGGATTCTCACCCTTTCCCTCTTACTCATTTTGTCCAGATACTGCCGCGTAAGGAAATCATCCGAATCATTATCAACGATAACTATTTCATAATTGGCATAACGTGTTTTTCTCAAAATACTCTCTACTGATTTGCGAAGCAGGGCCAGCTGATTTCTGGTCGGAATAATAAGAGATACTGAAGGCACAGGATCCGGCAGTTTGTGTTTTACACGCATACCGCCATTTTTCAAGGCAATCACCTCGGCATTAATGCCATGCCGCTGGCAATAACTTTCCAAAGCAAGCCGCCCTTGACCCGGAATCACTGCTCTATCAGAGATAACACCCGCCACGGTTTTCCGTTTGTGATAAAGAATATGCGGAATGTGACGAATTTTCCCTGACACGGTACCGTCAATAATCCTGAGGGCCAAATCCCAATGCCTGCCATCTTCACATCCGGCATGAAAACCACCGGCCTTCTTCACGTCATTTAACCGGTAAAAAACCGGCCGGCCGGGATAATTACACGCGGTCATTAAATCCGGATTCCAGTCGGGCTTGAAGCACGGATTGCACCTACGGTTTTTCACATCCACGTAATCATGATCTGAATATATTATACAGGCATACGGGAAACTGTTTATCTCATTAGCCAGCATGTACAAGGCGTGAGGCGCAAGCTCACTGGAACTTTCAATAAAAGCAATAAAATCACCGCCGGCAGTTTCAACGGCCTTGTTCAAACCAGCATCGAGAAAAGAACTGTTACATGAAGATATAACCTTGATTCTGTTATCACGCGAAGCGCACCGCTCAAGAACCCTTTCCACATCCGGATCCGGCGAAGCATTTACAACAACAAGCTCCCAATTCGCATAAAACTGTTTCTGTACGGAAGAAATTGTTCTTTTCAAAAACATCGCGTTCTTTTCCACCGTCAAAACCAACGAAAACCGCGGATTGCTTATAAATGTTCGGCTATGATTCACGATCGCATCACGATCTTTTTTATTCAGCGTATCGTAGAGCCGGATCCAACCCTCATACTTATCCAACACCCCCCTCTGCCAGTGATGCAGCATTTTACTGCGGAATAGATCAAAATCCCCCTCCGCAAGAAGCCCGGCCGCAAGGCGGATCTTCGCGAAAACACGCCCAATCTTTTTAAAAATACGCGAAATAACAAATTTCACGGAGAACAATAAGTTTTCATCAAAGTACTTTACGATTTCTTCAAAATGCGCTTTCTGACTGGTTAATTCTTTTATCTTTGCCTCACACAATGCCAGACGCTGTCTGTCATCGCGCAAATGCTCTTTAGCACTGCGCGCAAGCCAGTCCAGATGAGCCGCTACAATATCATGACCATGATATGCCTTAACCCAGATGTCCAGCCTTAGAGGCTGATCCTCATGCCCCTCCAGCACGGGTAGATATATTTGCGGATCTTCTTTGTAGCAGAATATCCTCAGCAATCTATCATGCGACAGATGTACAGCGGTCCCAACCACAACCACCCTGCTTAATTCCTCACTGGTTCTAAACCGCTGAACCACCTTACCGTCTTTTTCTCTCCTTACCGTTATTCCCGCAATATCAACAACCAGAACACGATCGGCAGGATCAATCCGTATCTTTCCTCCCTCCGCCGACGGTACTTTGAACCTTAAATGACTCCAAACCGAAAGCGGATAGTGCAATTTCTGCGATATGTCTTCGCGAAATCCTTGTTCCGTATGAAAATAAACCTGAAGATTCACCCCCTCTGCCGCACTGCGCGACTGCGTCACCAGTTCGTCAGCACCCTGAAAAAGAACCCCTATCTCGCGATATTGACGGTATTCCTCCGGATCCAGGCACCCAACACCAAGTTTCTCCTCAATTTTATTTACATATTCATATTCACTTAACTTGCCCGGATTAAAATGACGGCGCTTCGACTCTACACAGCTAACCACTTTTGCCATATCAAAACCTGAAAACCCCAGCGCCTCAGCCAGTTTTGACAATTCCTTTTCGGGATCG
>JBFZFB010000217.1:0-15649 GCA_041306605.1 Lentisphaerota bacterium
ACCAGGCGCCGGCGATACTCAAATATATTGAAGTTATAATGGTGGGTAAGAGGCATGCTGATATGAAGAGAATGGCTCTTCCGGGCGGTTGTTTGTTCCGTGCAACTTTCCACAGGCAGAACAATGCTATAACGATGGCGATCGGGGTTGCCTGCAGTTTCGTGTAGGGCATACAGCCGAGTGTAATTCCAAGTAAGAGCAGTGTGCCTTTGCCCGGCTTATCAGTTGTGTGCAATTTGCTGTAAAGGAATAACGCCAAGGCTGTAAGGCACATTGAAATCTGCTCGGTGTTGCAGGATATGAAGTCAGGATAGTTGGCTGTTGCCGTAAACAGCGTGAGCGGGATTATGAAAAATCTTGCAAAATCAATGCTGAAGAGTCTTGCCAGGGCGCGGTAGGTCAGGATTATGGCTGGAATTACGCAGAGGAGCAGAGCAAGCAGTCTGGCGGTGGCATAGTTAAGAGTGCCGCCGATAAGATGGATTATACATAGAGGTAAAATAGCCAGAGGGCCCGATGTTGTTCCGTCTACAGATATCCAGAATCTCGGGTCATGCAGGAGTGTTGCGGCTCCGACTATCCGCTGGCTTTCGTCCACATTCTGTTCAAAAAGAACCAGTGTTGGCATGCGGAGGACAAGCACGGTTAATGCGATAATGCTCAAGAATAGAAAATCTGAATTAAAGAAACGGGCCATTTTTGAGGGGGTATTTTTTCTGGAAGAAAAGCTGTATAATGCGAGGCTGATGACAATCAAGGTCATGAATATGGCGGTTATTTGCCAGAGGTGTTGGGCGTTTCGGCCCGGCAATTGCAACAGCTGGCATATCCAGAGACAGAGTTTTCCGGGGTAATCAATCATGGGTTTGTATATTGCATTGATTTTTTGAAAATTCAAGAAATATACAGATTTAGCGGAACTCTATTTCGATGGGATTCACTGTTTCGGCTTCGATGCCGGGAATATTATTGAGAGCGGTTGCGGCCGATGTTATATCTGGGCTTTGCATTATATTTGCTATTTTTCCGAGTGTCTGGTTGTCGTTGGGTATTTTATCCATCTCCATTTCAAACAGAGCAACCATTTGTTTTTTTCCGCCGGGCTGACTTGATTGAACATAGGTTGCGTTAGATTTTGAAATTTCTCCATCCACTCTGATTACAATTCTTATTCGCATACCTGCGCACATTTGTTTCATCATTGCCAATTGGGCGGGGGGAGGAGGGGTGGGGCGTGCCGAGCCTTCGGGCAGTGTTACTTTTGGCATGCTGATTGTTAATTTTGAAGAAGAGCTTTGTGTGAACCCGAACGTAATGGGCAGATCCTGTTGTTTGTGCGATGCAGGCGCCTGTATAAGCGTGTTTTGTTCGACCTGCGGGGCGGCGTCGGGGTTTACTTTCAACAGGCGTATGTCTGTAAATGAATAAATTGCCTGAACGCCCTCCCATCCTTTGGCATTGGTTATTTTCTTTGCAGAAACAAACTTTACGCCACTGCCTATTTTGCTGGTTCTTGCCTTATATTGCTCGATATTAATGGGTGGCGAGGTGGTTTCTGTTTTGCCTATCACAGCTTGCTGGATAAGTTGGTCTACCGATTGAGCGTTGTAGGTGGTTTCCTGTATGTAGCCACTGCCATTTTTTCTGACAAATACCAGAAGTGTTGTGTCTATACAGCCGGAAGAAATCAAAGTTGTAAGAATTATGACAATCCGGAATATGTTTTGAAACGAGAGTTTTTTGTTATTTGATGTATGAATATTCATTTACTTAAGGTTTTACATGGTTTTACTGTTTATGCCAAGCAATGATTTGATAGCAATTCACGGTGGTTGCGAGCCTCTGTTTCTCAATAGTGAAAAAGGGTAAAGAATGGGTGTTGGAGAAGGATTTTTTGTTCATGTTGAAAGTCGCATTGACAGGGGTGTTTTCGATGGGCCGGTTAATAGTCTGATGGAATGAGTCGTGATGGCATGTTCTATGCTTTAAAACAACAACGGTGTAGCGGGTTTGTTTCCGGCTAAAATCATTTTAGCAATGAACTTGAATTGTGCCTGGCAATTGTGCCAGCTCATATTTAACAAGGAAGGAGGTGGAAATATGACAGGTTTATTGTTAGGTGATGCAAAAAGGACAAAGTTTCAGATACAGGCTGAGGGCGGCAGTGAGGTTTTTGTAGCTGGTACTTTTAACGGGTGGAACCCCCGTGAGTACAAGATGCGTTATAAGGACGGGAAATACAGTATTACTATAGCTTTGCCTAAAGGCAGGCATGAGTATAAGTTTGTGGTTGATGAAGTATGGTGTGTTGATCCGGGATGTGCGGAATGGTCGCCAAACGGGCTTGGTTCGTTAAACAGTATTGTGACAGTCTCCTGATGTTTATTTTTTATTAATCTTTTTTCCGGGGCATGGAAAAACCATACCATGCCTCTTTTTTATTTTTTTCCGGGGGAATCGTTATTATATTTGCCACAGATTTTGCATAGGCAGTTGGCGCCGTGTTTTCAATGCGGAGTACATGAATGAGGAATCTGAAAATACTTGTTTTGTTTGATAGTGCGGGAACGCCGCCTGCTGATCAGGATTATACTGAAGAGTTGAAACAGAAAGAGTGGCTCGCGGAAGCCGGTGTCATCAATACTCTTAAGGCGGCGGGGCATGATGTCCGGATCATGGGCATTTATGATGATATACGCATTTTGATAAAGGAAATTGACGAGCATCAGCCGGACGTTGTTTTCAACTTGACCGAAGTTTTCATGGGGCAGGCTCAGCTTGATAAAAATATTCCTGCTTTGCTTGATCTGTTGAATATACCGTATACCGGTTGCGGGCCGGATGCTCTTATTTTGTGCAATAACAAAGCCTTGAGTAAGAAGATCATGGCATATCACCGGATCAAGGTTCCGGGATTCCGCATTTTTCTCAAAGGTGACAGGGTGTGGAAGCCGAAAAAACTTTCATTTCCATTGATAGTCAAGCCACTGCGGGAAGAAGCGTCAACGGGAATTTCTCAGGCTTCTTATGTGACAGACGAAGAGCATCTTCGCGAGCGGGTTGATTTTATTCATAAAAAAGTGAGTGGATCGGCTATGGCCGAGGAATATATAGACGGCCGCGAACTGTATGTAAGCATTATGGGACAGCAGAACAGGGTGGAGGCATTTCCTATTCGTGAGATAATTTTTGCCAAGGTTCCTGAAAATGAACCCAAGGTCGCCACATATAAAGCCAAATGGGATGACGCTTACCGGGACAAGTGGGGCATATCCAGCAGGTTCGCGGATGATCTTCCTTTGGATCTGACGAAGAAGATTCTTGCTGTCTGCAAAAAGGCGTATCGTGCTCTGAATATAGACGGTTGCGCGCGTTTTGATTGCCGACTGACTAAAGACAACGAGCTGTATATTCTTGAAGCGAACGGCAACCCTGACTTGGCGCAGGATGATGAATTTGCCGAGTCTGCCCGGGTGGCAGGTTTGTCTTATGACACTCTTCTGACCAAGCTGATAAATCAGGCATTTCACCGTAAAGCCGGTTGAGCGGGAGAGAAGAAGTAAAGCCCTCCTTCGTCCGGGTCTGCGAAAGATGGGAATTTTGACAGGATAACTGGATTTGAAATGATGGAAAACGGGAAAGAAGAAATTTACCACGGAGGGGGACGGAGTTGGGGTCGAGGAGAAGGCTTTCAATAAATTCCGGATTATGCAATCCGTAATTTATTGAAACATTGCATGGGGGAGGAGAGGAGTTGCATTTTCTTGCGCCTCTTCCCCTCCAAAGACAAACCGTTGTTTTAATCGGAATCGCTATCGGGATCGGGGCAGGTTCTCCTTCGTCCGGGTCTTCCCCGACGGCGGATGTCGGGGCTGCGAAAGATGGGAATTTTGACAGGATTTGGGAGGATAATTGTCTATGATATTGATAAAACAACTATAACATTCACTCCGGAAAAAATAACTGGCAATTACGGCTTATTCTGGTAAAGTTCATGTAAATTTATGAGGTGTAAAACATGACTAAAGAATTCAACGTTGTAATAGAAAAAGACAAGGACGGATATTTTGTGGCATCTGTGCCGGCTCTGCGAGGGTGTCACACACAAGCCAAATCGCTTGATGTTCTGATGAGAAGAATAAGAGAAGCTATTGAACTTTGTCTGGAAGTTGAAAAGCCTGTCTCAAATCAATTTATCGGTGTGCAACGTATCGCTGTGATGTCATGAATACATTTCCTGCAATCAGTGGCAGCCGGATTATAATGTCGACAAGTAACAAGTGATGCGGAAAAGGTGAGGCGAACGGCAGGCTTTCAACTAGAAGAAGGTTTGTTGAAAAACAAGAGCGTTACAGATAAAGTATCAAGATAGAAAAATTACTTAATAAAAGAGGTGTCCAATGTTTCGAGCTATCTTCTGGTTGCCTGTCCTCGGTTTTTTGATTGTTGGAGGTGTTCTTGGTAGCGTTACTGCTTGGATGCTTCTCGTGACGAAGTTGCCGCGATATGCAGTCTTCTTTTTCAGTGCTCTCGCCTCGTTCGGAATCTACTTCGCGTTATACAATTGTAGCCATGCCGTTTTCGAGGTGTTTCCCCCGATAAGATGGTTGATCGTTCTGCCTTGGGGTTTAGGTTTTGGCTTTGGCAATGCCATGGGTTTCATAGCTCTTGCATGTCAAGGTTTTATAACGTGGATACTTTCGCTTCTTACTTGGTGGATCATTCATAAGTTGATATGTCGAAATAGTCTTGTAAGATTGGAGACGACGCCAACCAACAAATGATCAAACAAGGTTGACGGGTCAGAAGCGGTGATATACGATAATACGAACTTTATAGGTGAAGCTATGGTTATTCCGGGGACTAGAGCATATTAATTAATGTCGTAGCCGTCAGAAAACCACAAAAATGCCGTTTTCATTAAACTTTCACGATATTTTGAGGCCACATTCAATCGCAACATGCTCTAATATTGCGACAGCAACCCTGTTTAACATGAAAAAGTCTCGTTAATTCAAATCTGCGTACCGCGCATCTGTGGCATTCTGAATAGGCGAAATGTGCTGATTTTGGCCTTTAAAAACAGGGTTTTTTATTTTGTTTATTTTTTTCTTGCATACTGTTCATTTGTACAGTATATTTGCCGCACGATGAAATTAACTAAGCAACAGCAGAAGATAATGGATTTCATAATTGACCGGCAGGATAAGGCGGGCATGCCTCCTACAGTAAGGGAGATAGCAGAGCATTTCGGGTTTAAGAGTCCTAACAACGCGCGTCAGCATCTGGAGCTTATAGAAAAGAAAGGGTGCATAAAGCGTGATCCCGGCAAGGCGCGTGGCATACATATATTATGCGGCGCGAGTTCTCCAGTGGCAAAGGACGGCAGGACAATAAGCGTTCCGCTGGTTGGAACAATAGCGGCCGGAACGCCGGTTACTGCGGTTGAAAACATTGAGGGGACAATAAATCTGGACCGTGATTTATTCCGGTCCAATGGTTTGTTTGCCTTGAGAGTGAAGGGTGACAGCATGAAGGATGTTGGAATTATGAATGGCGATATGGCTGTCATAAAACAGCAGGCATCTGTGGACGATGGGGAGATAGCCGCAGTGATGGTGGATGAGGAGGCAACATTGAAGCGATTTGTCAAGAAGCAGAAATGCGTTATTTTGAAAGCGGAGAATCCGGCGTACAAGGATTTGATGGTTGGTTCTGAAAGGGATGTTTCGGTTCTGGGTAAACTGGTTGGAATAATAAGGAGAATGGCAATATGAAAAATAATACGTATATGCAGCTTGATTTCTTGAGGGCTGACAATCGTTTGATGTGTTTTGAGGCAGATGATGGAGAATATATTTCACCACAGCGAGGTGGTGTTAATGGCGCTCAGATATTCAGCATGACATGTCTTGCCATAGCCGCTGTGGAAATGTTTATAACGGTTGTTATGCTGTTTGCTAAAGGGGCTTAACCCGGATGTTGCATCCGTTTAGAGCGTGGCAAATGCGAGGCCTTTTTTTGATGTGATTTATCCTATCGAACCTGTCATATCGAACCAGTCCTATCGAATGATGGGATGACGTGATTAAAGAGGAAGTTGCGGTTCGTTCTGTGAGGTTGGGGCAGTCGATTTTGCAAAAGGCGTCTGAAAGGAATCTAGTATTTGCATGAGAATGAAAGAAGCGTTGCCAAACCGGGCGAGTATCCGCAAGAAAGGGTGGGATTATACCGCTGGATTATATTTTGTAACAATCAACACGAAAGGCGGGCAGGCGCTATTCGGGACGATCGTGAACGGGCGCATGGTGTTGAGTGATGCAGGGCGGGTGGCGGAGGCATGTTGGCAGGAAATTCCAGCCCATTTTCCGAAGGCGCAAATCGATGAATTTGTGATTATGCCGGATCATATGCATGGGATTGTGGGGTTTGACGGGCTTGACATGTCAAGCCCGTACAAGCCCGCGCAATTCGGGAAGCCGATTGCAGGGGCATTGGGAACGGTGGCGGGGGCGTATAAAGCGGCGGTGTCGAGGGGAATCCATCGGAGGGGCTTGGCATGCCAAGCCCGTACCGCGATTTGGCATCGGAATTATTGGGATGTGATTGTGAGGGATGAAAAGGCGCTGGCCAATATCCGGAATTATATCCGTTATAATCCGCAGAATTATGATGCGGTGATGAATGTCGGCAAGCCCCGCTTTGCGGGGAACAGAGCGCTCATGGATATGCCGATGATAGGTTTTCTCGCATCGCGCGGCAAGGATGTGATCCCAAGCCGGTTGGTTGTAAAGCAGGGAGAAGCAATTCTCTCCGGATTCCTTTCGCCCATGGAGCGGTTGATTTTTCAGGATAGCCTTAAAAATGGAACACCATTGATTTGGGTAAAACCGTGGGGGGTGCAGGAGCCGACTGCCTCAGTACGTTGCGCCATTGAAGAAGGCCGCCTGCTTATTGTTTCGCCATTTGATGACAAGATTGAAGCCCCAAGCGCCCGCCGCGCGGTATGGTGCAACCAATATGTGCTGGCGCATAGCAACCGGCTGGTTATTGGACACTTAAATCGCGGCGGAATGCTGGACTGCATCCTGTCCGAAGCAAATCCTGAAATGGAGATAAAATACCTATGACCGGACCACAACAACTTGTTCAGAAACTATGGAATTACTGCAATATTCTCAGGGATGATGGTTTGTCCTATGGGGACTATGTTGAGCAACTGACATTCCTGCTGTTCCTCAAGATGGCGTACCAGCTTCCCGCGCCGGATTTTCGCCACGCTTTCCGGCGCACCGAGGTAATCCTTTACGGGCCGCAGACTTTCGATGACATGGACCGTCTGGCTAGGATTCGCACATGTTACCAGCATTGTGCATTACAGTGGGTCTTGCGCAGGGAGATGACAAATCAGTCGTTGCGCAAGCGTTTCAAGTTACCGGAAAACAAGACAGCTTCAATATCCCAAACGATAACCGCCACACTCGAGGCGGTCTGGACAACATCTCCGAGCCCGCCGCATCCCGGATATTGGTTTGTTGCAAGGTAAGAACATATGGGATTGTAAGGGCATGAAACATTTTTTGTTTAGCGTCTTGGTGTCTGACGCCTCTATACGATAATGAAAATATGATTAACGGCATTGATAAACCCAAGTCTTTGTGTAACCCTATGGCAATTCAATCCCGTCTTGCCGGATTATTTGTAATTCTGCGGTTGTATGTCTAATTGTTTGATCTTGTAGTTCATGATGCGCTGAGTTGTGTTGAGTTCGCGCGCGGCGGCTGTCGCGTTGCCACGGTGTTTTTTTAAAGCATCTATTATCAATTCTTTTTCATATGATTCCATCATATCCTTCAGGCTGGCGCCGGCCGATGGTAACAGGCAGGTGTTTGTCTGTTCGCTGGTTTGGAGAGATGGCGGAAGAGTGTAGCCGTGAATGACGTTATCTGTGCTGGTCAGGACGGCACGTTCAATGCAGTTTTCCAGTTCCCTGACATTGCCCGGCCAGTGATAAACCATCATCATGTTTATTGCCGCTGTTGAAATCCGTTTGATATTCTTTTTGTAAGCGTTGTTGTATTTTTGGACGAAATGGTCGGCCAGCAGCATTATATCGGAGCGTCTTTCGCGCAGAGGCGGCAGGTGAATGGGAAACACATTAATGCGGTAGTACAGGTCTTCGCGAAACAGACCTTTTTGAATGGCTTCTTCAAGATTGCGGCTTGTGGCTGTGATTATCCGGACGTTGACGCTAATCGAACCGTGACCACCCACACGCTCAAGAATACGTTCCTGAAGGACTCGCAGTAGCCGTATCTGAACAGGCATGGAGATGTCTCCTATTTCATCCAGAAACAGAGTGCCGCCGTTTGCCAGTTCAAAGCGGCCCTTTCTCTGATGGGAAGCGCCGGTGAAAGCTCCTTTTTCATGGCCGAACAATTCGCTTTCGATAAGATTTTCCGGCAGGGCGGCGCAGTTGACGCAAATAAAAGGGTTGTTCTTGCGGGGACTGCTGAAATGGATGGCTCTGGCTACCAGTTCTTTGCCTGTACCTGATTCACCGCGGATCAGAACAGTTGCACTGCTGTCTGCCACCTGTACTATCTGATCGTAGACAAGCCGCATGCCGCTGCAGTTTCCTATAATGTTTGCGGGGTGATACCGTTCATCGAGCTGGCGTTTAAGGTTTCGGTTTTCAGCCATCAGGCTTTCGCGTTCTTCGATTGTTTCCTGAATACCGGCAACACCTTCGGCAAGGAGATTGGCCAGCAGTGCGAGGAAGTGAAGGTTTCGGTCAAGTTCTTCCTTGCTGGCGGCCTCGCGGTCAATGCTCATGGTGCCTATGACGTTTTTGCGGTGGATTATAGGAACGCAGATGAAAGCTATTTTGGCATTTTTACGTGACTTGGTACGGTTGAGGAAGTCGGGTTCCTGAGATATATCAGGGATCAATGCCGATTTTCCGGTTTTGGCTACGCGTCCGGTGATTCCTTCGCCGAGTTTGTATTGACCGCGTTTTTTTTCTTCAGGTGACAAGCCACATGAGGCTTCTATTACGAAAACGTCACTGTTAGGTCTTTGCAGGGTGAGCGTGCCTCTTAATAGACCCATTTCTGTGTTCATGACATCAAGCACTTCATTAAGGAGGGCGGATACATTATGCTGGTGAGCTACAGCGCGTGATACCTTGTAAAGGATATCCAGCTCCAGTCTGCTCCGTTTTTCAATATCAGTACTCATTTATAAGCCCTTTCTTTATCTTGTAATTGATAACGATGACTGGTTGGTAACGACAAAAATGTATTACAAAGTGTTTAAGTATACAAGAATGTAATTAATTATCTGTAAACATCGGGCGTGTATATAGCTGTAAGTCGTTGCAGGTTAATGAGATGAGGTTGAATTATAAAGTTTGGCACGATAAGTGCATAAGGCTTTTTGCAAAGGTTTATTTTTATGAATCAAGATTAGGAGGGAGGGTAAGTTGTGAGAAGGTTTTTAGTTTTCATTGTGATGTTGTTGTTTGCAGGTGGAGTTAGTGCTGATGTGATTGGTGGTGCAGGGTGCAATGCAGCCAAAGTGGATACAGGTGATACGGCTTGGATGCTGGCCAGTGCCGGGCTGGTTCTTTTGATGACGCCCGGGCTTGCGTTTTTCTACGGAGGTTTGGTTCGCAGAAAAAACGTATTGTCGATGCTGATGCAATGTTTCATGGCCATGTGTCTTATTACCGTGCAGTGGGTATTGCTTGGGTACACTTTATCTTTTGGTCCGGATGTTGATGGGGTTATTGGCAGTCTGAAGTGGGCGTTTTTGAGTACGGTGGGGGCTGAACCCAGCGTGGATTATGCGCCGACTATTCCGCATACTGCGTTTATGGCTTTTCAATTGAAATTTGCCATCATTACTCCGGCGCTCATTATAGGTGCATTTGCGGAGCGTATGCGGTTTTCAGCGTTTTGTATTTTCACATTGTTATGGACAACGTTGGTTTATGATCCGGTTGCACATTGGGTATGGGGAGTGGGCGGTTTTCTTCGCGATATGGGTGCTTTGGATTTTGCCGGCGGCGCGGTAGTTCATATTAATGCCGGTATGGCGGCGCTTGCGGCGTCTCTGGTGCTTGGGAGACGTATAGAATCCGCATCGTCTCCGCATAATTTGCCACTGGCTATTCTTGGTGCCGGCATGCTCTGGTTCGGCTGGTTTGGTTTCAATGCCGGCAGTGCGCTGGGGGCAAATGGTCTTGCGGCAAATGCTTTTATTGCCACACATGTTGCCACGGCGGCGGCAGGAGCGACTTGGGCGGTTTTGGATTGGCTGATTCACAAGAAGCCAACCACGCTGGGTATTATTACAGGTGTTGTGGCAGGGTTGGTGGCCATTACACCGGCTTGCGGATATGTGTCGGCTATTGACGCGATATGGATAGGGCTGGGATCAAGCATAGTATGTTTTGTGCTGGTTACTTTTGTTAAGCCAAAATTGAAATATGACGATGCATTGGATGCTTTCGGTGTTCATGGAGTGGGTGGTATTTGGGGTGCTTTGGCAACCGGATTGTGGGCTCAAAAGGCGATTAATCCGGCTGGTAATGACGGTTTGTTTTACGGGAACGCAGGATTGTTGATGGTTCAACTCAAAGCTGTGCTGGTGACGATGGTTTTTTCTTTTGTGGTTTCTTTTGTCCTGCTGAAACTTGTGGATGCTCTGGTGGGCTTGCGTGTCAGTGAGCATGAGGAACGTGTTGGTTTGGATTTAACTCAACATAGGGAAACAGCTTATACAATGATCGAGTAATTCAAATAAGGAGATTAAAATGAAATATATCATTGCGATTATTCAGCCGGACAGACTGGAGCCAGTGTTGCGGCTTCTTGAGGAGAATGAAATTCATTTGGTTACCGTGTCTAACGTCATGGGGCGCGGCCGCCAGAAGGGCGTTGCGGAAGTGTATAGAAGCCACAAGGAGGCGGGAAGTCTTTTGCGGAAAGTGAAGCTGGAGATAGCGGTTAATGACAGTTTTGTTGAACCAACGGTAGATGCCATTACGAGAGGCGGGCGTATAGGGAAAATAGGTGATGGTAAAATCTTTATATTAGATCTTGAAGATTGTGTACGGATTAGAACGGGAGAAAGGGGTGGTGAGGCAATAGGTTGAAATATGCACACATCAAGTTGTTTGAAAGTCAGGTTTTCGGGTTGGATTTTCTTTGAATTTTGTCAGCTAACAGCAGTAATCCATCAAGGATAGTTGCCGGATGGGGAGGGCATCCGGGGATGAAAAGGTCTACAGGTATTATTTCTTCCACACCTTTATGAGTCTCATTGTGAGAATGGAAAATACCGCCTGATATTGCGCAGGCTCCAACGGCGATCACTATTTTTGGAGCTGGAGTTGCTTCGTATGTCTTTTGCAGAGCGAGTTCCATATTCTTTGTTACCGGACCGGTAACCAGCAGGCCGTCCGCGTGGCGGGGTGAAGCTACAAATTGAATTCCGAACCGTCCCAAGTCCCATGCCAGTGTATTTAACACATTTGTATCGGCCTCGCAGGCATTGCATCCTCCGGCGCTTACTTGTCGGAGTTTAAGTGACCGGCCGAACAGTTTGTTGACCATTTGGTTAGATGACACAGGAGTGCTGTTGCTGGCAGAGGTTGCAATCAGGTCGTCGCGATTAGTTGCAGAAAGTTGGTAATTGCGGGTGAAATCAATAACCTTTGATGGGCAGGTCTTTTTGCATGCGGCGCAGAATATGCATAACCCTGTATCAATGCGTAAATTACCGTCTTGAGCTGTTATGGCTCCGGTAGGGCATGCCTCCATGCACGCCCTGCAGTCTTTGCTACAGGTGCCGGGTTTAAGTGCCGGGCGCCCCGTGAACCGCTTCGGCATTTCGGGTTCAGGGCCGTCAGGATATTTCATTGTCCGGTATCCTTGTTGCAATCTGGCTTTTAAAATGTTGATCATATTTTATATTCCATTACAAATCGTGTCCACAGTAAGAAAGATTAAAGCTTTTGTTGCAGAGCGGAAAATCGGAGATTTGCTGGTTCCGCATTGCCATAGCCAGGCCAAACCAGTTATGGAATGACGGGTCCACAACTTTGTATTGCGACAGTTTGCCGCTATTATCGGTTATGGCTATGTGACATATTTCGCCGCGCCAGCCTTCTGTTAGAGCCACCGCTATATTATCAGCTGCCGTTTTGCCTTGTGTTGCTACTGTGGGCCCATCGGGTAACGCATCCAGTTGTTCAAGGATGAATGCGGCAGATCTTTCAATTTCCTGCCAGCGTACCGAGGCTCTGGCGAAGACGTCGCCGGAGTTCAGGGTGACAACAGGAATTTGAGAAAACTGGAATATACCATATGGAAAATCATGCCGCACATCATGCTCGACGCCGCAGGCTCTTGCGGCTACTCCGACAAGTCCGATGGCTTCGCATGTTTCCGGGCTGATTGTTCCGGTACCTTCGAATCTGGACATTACTGATGGTGTTTCCCATAGCAGTTCAACGGCTGTTTTAGCGTCTGTAATGGCTGACTTTAATTGAAGGCGGATATCCGTTATGATTGTATCATCTATATCAAAACCCACACCCCCGGGCTGTATCAAGCCGCGGCCGAAGCGGTTTCCACACAATTCGGCGGTCAAATTTAACACATTACCGCGAATACGTCCGCAGTATGACATGGTTGGAAGAAAGCCGATATCACCTGCCAGTGCCCCCAAGTCCCCGATATGGTTGGCTATGCGTTCCAGTTCCAGTGCAATGCCGCGGATCACCTGTGCTCGTGCAGGTACGCGGCACTTGGTCAGCCCTTCCATGATGCGGCAGTACGTCATGGTGTGTCCGATGGTTGTGTCACCTGCCAGTGTTTCCATGTAATGCAATGTGCGGGTATCAGGGCCTCCAGTCAGTGCCTGCTCTATACCCCGGTGCTGGTAGCCCAGTGAAATCTCCAGATGATAGACGGTTTCGCCGTGGCATTGGAAACGGAAATGACCCGGTTCAATGATGCCTGCGTGAACGGGGCCGACCGCAACTTCGTGAACTTCATCACCCGTAACCTTGAAAAAATCTGTTACACCGCACTGGATTGATTCCGATTGATCCGTGGTGTTTCTTTCATTGCAACCGGGCATGCTGAATCGTACGGGTTTTAACCAGGGATGACCTGTAGGTTTGACATGCCACAGTTCTGCTATTTCACGTTCGAACAGGTGAGCCTGCGGGCATTCCGGTGTCAGCGCCTGATATGAGTCTCTGACGTCTGATGATATCAGTGAAAGCAGGCCTGTATCTTTCCATGCAAGCACGGCGAACAGGCGCACGGAGTTTTTCGACGGGCAGCCGAAGAGTGCCGACAGACGTGCTCCTTTCATTATACCGTCCAGAATACTTTGGCGGAATTCCTGAACCGGCAGTTGTGGAACATTGGTTAATGGTGTGGTGCCGCCATTTGTAATTGAGGTGTGATTAATCATAATTTACCTCCCAAAATTTGAGCGGCTTGAGTAAGAATGTTCATTAACGGCTGGGGCAGCCAGACACCGAGCGCGAGGAGAACGGCCAGTGGACCGAACACAAGAGCTCCTTCCATCCAGCAGGTTTTTTGTGTGTTTATGTTATCCGTGGATGGCTCCCACGCCATTGAGATGGCATGCCGTAGCACGCCGATAAAAACGATGCCGATGCCAATCAGAAACAACACGGCAACCCAGTAGTACCCGATATCCATGGCCGTTTTCAGGATCAGAAATTCGCTGATGAATATGGCGAAAGGCGCCACCCCTATTAGTGTCAGCAGGCCAATCAACAGGCCCGTTCCCCACACGGGTGAAACCTGAAGCATCCGGGTCATGCGGCGCATGTCATGGGTGCCGTATATTTGCCCCATTCTGCCGGCACAACAAAACGAAAACGACTTGCACAGGGAATGGTTGAACAGGTGGAAAAGCGCCGCAACAGCGCCAAAGCCGCCGAGGCCGACCCCTAGGGCGATAATGCCGAGGTGCTCCATGCTCGAATACGCCAACATCCGCTTCAGGTCACTCTGGGCCACGATAAAAACTGCCCCGACGAGGATGGACAGAATGCCGAATACAACGAGGATGCTTCTGCCCCAGCCAGTATTGCCGGTCGCGGCTTCGACAAGAGGGAGGCATCGAAGAATGCAGTAGAACGCGGCATTTAGAAGAAATCCGGAAAAAATGGCAGACACTGGCGCTGGTGCCTGGCTATGCGCATCCGGAAGCCAGTTATGCATGGGTGCCAACCCCGCCTTTGTGCCGTATCCGATTACGAGAAAGAGAAAGCCTGCCTTAAGCATGACTTGGTTTAGCTTTGGCACAGCATCGCGCAGGTTGGTCCAGAGAAGGGCCTCTGTTCCATGTAAACCTGCCTGGCTCGTTGAGGCCACGATCAGAAGTGTGCCGATAAAGGCAACTGCCACACCGACAGAGCACATTAAAAGATATTTCCACATGGCTTCCAACGCGCCGGGTGAGGCGTGCAGGCAGATCAGAAAAGCTGTCAACAGAGTGGTTGCTTCAATTCCTACCCACATAATTCCAAGATTGTTGGAGATGAGTACCAGCACCATTGCTGCCAGTGCTCCGAACCAGAGCCCGCCGTATCGCCGTGCCAGCCTGATGGTAAGAGTCTGGAGTTCAATTTCCTTGCGGAAGTAACTAATACTGTAGAGAGAACTTAAAGAAAAGATAATCATCATGACTGCCATGTGATATGCCGACAAGGCGTCTAGCATGAACCAATTTCCTGCGGCAAATAGCGGTCCCTGCCGAAATACGGTGCATACTGCTTTAGCCGCGACAGCGGCCACAACCAGTGTTCCGATAGCACAGAACCGCATGATTGCCCGCTGTGAACGGAGCGAAAGGCAGATACCGGCGCATAATGCTGGTATCAGCACCAAAATCGGCAATAACCATTCCTTATTCATGTTTTATCCCTTTAAAGTATTAAGCCTATGAGAGTCAATGTGGTCGAACTCACGGTTTATCCCGTAAATCGCAATACCCATAACGAAAACAGCTACGAACATGTCCATAAGAACACCCAGTTCCATGAGAACCGGGATGTCTCTTACGATTGCCAGTCCGAATGTATATATACCATTTTCTAGAACGATGTAACCGATGACCTGATTAACGGCTGTCCTTCGTGCCACGATTAGAAACAGGCCTGTTATCATTATGAAAAATGCCACCGGGACAACCAGATCAGAAGCGAAATAAATCGGGAAATGGAGTTTGGTATCCAGCCAGAAAGAGGCGAGTATTGAGAGTACTCCAACGAAAATAGAAGCAATGTAACCCACGAACGGCTGAACTTCCCGGCTTGTGTTGGATTCCCGGAGTGCCCTGAACAGCAAATAAGGAAACATGAATCCTTTTAACCCCATTACAACCGTTCCAATGAGAGCTATCCGCAGGGTCAGGCAGGAGCCGCTGATCGCTAGAGGCAGCAGACCGATCATGATTCCCTGCATGGCTCCGATTCGGATGCATGCTCCGAGCCGGCTTGTCCCCAGCAGGAGGAACGTGCTCAAGATCATCAAGATTAGAATTATATCAAGCTGCAGATTCATGATGAAAACCTCACCACCAGAATAAAGGC
>JBFZFB010000218.1:0-4547 GCA_041306605.1 Lentisphaerota bacterium
GAATACAAACGAGTCGGTTGCCTGCCCAATGCCGCCGCCTTGATTTTCCGTCCAAGGGCCGATTTCGACAAAGATGCTCATCATCTGCTGGGAACGACGGGTCGGCGGGAAAGCAGAGCCCAAGAACGTTATCCGCATCTCGTCCGAACCGAGATCCGGTTGCATATCGGGTGTGTATACCCTAATGTTGCAAAAATTTCGCTTATGGCTCGCTGCAACATCAAGCTGTGCGCTAATTTCCAGCCAGATCTTCCCTTTTAACAGGAATTCATCCTGGGTTCATTCTTTGGCGATGCTGTGAAAAAGGGGCAATCTCATATGAATAAAGGGCTGATTGCCAGTTCAACCTGAAGTTTTTTGCAACGTTAGGGTCTACCGGAGGCGGTTGGGGGTCCACTTCATGGCGGAAAAATCGGCGCTCTAAATGAGACTGACCACTAAAACCACAACACCAAGGACCCGATTGTCAGTTCTATTTTTTGGATAAGGGGCAAATGTCCAATTTAACGCTCGAAGAGTCCAAAATGGGCAAGATCAGAATATGATTGCGGACAGAAAGTAGAAAAGAAACTGAGTTGCAGGTAAACCTTCAGACCTTTGAAAGCAGCAGTTTGATTTTTTTCTTGCTGAAGACCAGCTCGTCGGTCGCCGCCCGCAGGCGTATAGACATATACTCCGCAACGACCCGGTGTAGCAGCATAAAGTCCAGCTTGTCCACATCCGGGGAATCCTCCGATAAACGGCCTTTTGCATCGGTATTGACGGCGAGGCACACGGTTACATCCTGGTTTCGATCTGCGAGTTTGAGGGTAGCGAGCTGCAGTGATAGGGGCTCCACCCAAGGGCCGATTTTATTTGATTCTCTACCCCTAGTCAAGGTCATCCTCCGGAGGGTGGAGAAGAACCCTGGCATTATTACTCCCTAAATTTACAAAAACCATGTATCCATATCTCAGAGCCCTCCATGGAATAGTCTTCGGAATGATTGCCTTATGGGTATTCTTCCTTTTCCCCGCAACCTCTTTTTCTCAGAATGAAAGCCCAACCCCTCGTGTTCTAAAAGTAGGGGTGATAGCTGCCTCGCCACTGTACATGAAAACCGCCGATGGCCGCTGGGAAGGATTCGCCATTGAGCTCTGGCAAGCCGTGGCTCAGCGTTTAAACGCTCCATTCGAATTTAGAGAATTTAGCAGTCTGGAGAATCTGATAGGTGCCTTGGAAAGGGGGGAAATAGACGTCTTTCCTTCCTTGGCGGTAGGGGAGCGGTTTGAATCTACCATGGATTTCAGTCAATCCTATTTGAAATCGGGGCTGTCCATTGCGGTACCGGTAGAAGGCACCGAATACCGCTGGCTGCGCGTTTTTGAGAGCATTTTCTCAGAGCATGTTCTGAAAGCGATAGGGTTGCTGGTGTTGTTGTCCATGGCAGCTGGAATATTCGTATGGCTGTTTGAAAGGCGCAAGAACGACGATATGTTCGGTGACGGCACTGCGAGGGGAATTGGCCACGGCATCTGGTGGGCGATCGTGACCATGACCACGGTGGGCTATGGAGACAAGGCTCCCAAAACAGCGGGCGGACGGATCGTCGCACTTGTTTGGATGCTTTTTTCAATCATATTTATCGCCAGCTTTACGGCCAACATTACGACATCGCTGACCATCAATGAGTTAAAGGGCAAGGTTCACGGCCTTAACGATCTATACAATGCCAAAGTCGGATCAATATCCCAATCGGAAGGTTTCGATTTTTTGACTAAACAAGGAATAGCAGTAATTCCCTTTGAAGGTATACCAGATGGACTGGCAGCGGTTGCCAGCAGAAAGATCGATGCATTCGTTCTGAACGAACAGATACTAAAATATCAAGCCAAAAAAGACTTCCCGGGCCGAGTGCAGGTTCTGCCCGGAATCTATGACGAATATTTCGTCAGCATCGCCTTGCCGCAAAACAGTCCGCTCCGAAAGCCGATAAACAAGGCTTTATTGAAGCTGATGAAAACGGAAAATTGGACTGAATTGCGCAATCGCTATATCCAATAAATTCGATTGGACACTGGTATTATCAGGCGGCCCTTACACATGGATGGATGACAGAAGGGTTAAATACACACAATAAATCTGCTATGATTTAGAATTGTTGGATGCCCTGAATACTATCCGACAAATCACAGAAACAACAGCTTTGTGATATGATATCGCTAAAGAGGTATAAACCATGAGTGATGAAAATAAATCAATTCACGAATTTGACTTCAAATTAATCTGCGAATATTTTTCAAGTATAGAACGACAAGGGCCTGGTAGCCCTGAAGTAACTATTAAAGCCTTGAGCTTTATTGATAATCTGACAAGCGAATCCCGCATTGCTGATATTGGTTGTGGAACCGGCGGTCAGACAATTGTAATGGCTTATCATACGCCAGGACATATTACTGGTATCGATTTGTTTCCCACCTTTGTAGATCTGTTTAACATTAATGCTAATAAATTGAATCTTCAGGATAGGATGAAGGGTATTGTTGGTTCGATGGACAACCTTTCTTTTCAGCATGAAGAATTAGACCTAATATGGTCGGAAGGAGCAATCTACAATATCGGGTTTGAACGTGGCATGAATGAATGGCGTAATTTTTTAAAAACTGGAGGCTATATTGCAGTTTCTGAGGCCTCGTGGTTTACTGAAGAGCGACCTGTCGAAATCGACGAGTTTTGGAAGAATGCTTATCCGGAGATAGATACCATTTCAAGGAAGGTCGCACAAATGCAAAAAGCTGGATATATTCCAATTGCTACCTTTGTTCTGCCTGAAAATTGTTGGACTGAACATTTTTATGATCCACAAATTTCTGCACAAAAAAATTTCTTAAAAAAATATGCAGGCAATAAAACTGCCGAAGAACTTATAGAAAACCAAAGGCATGAAGCTGAATTATATTACAAATATAAAGAGTTTTACGGCTATGTTTTCTATATTGGAAAAAAGATTTGAAATAGTATGGTTGTTGAAGGCTTTATGTTTTATATGTCTTCTAACACTCGCTTAAACCTGACTCCGGGCCAAAAGAGCCAGTTGCAGGAACGCGAACCGCACGGTCATCGGGCCTGTTGGTTGGGTTTTTCAAAACGTGAGGCAGAAGGCTTCTACCCCGGGAAAGGCAACCCTTCTTCTCCTATGGCACTGGATATAAAGGGATAATCTGATATGATCTTGGGTGGTTGGATACTTTGAATTTATCCGACAAACCACAAAATCGATTTTTAAGTGATATTGATTTTCAGAGGGTTCCACGTAAGACAACTTTTTCGGCAAGAAAGAAGTTCCAAATTTATCACTGAAATGTTACGGCAAAAAAATAATCGTTTTTGCCTAAGGCGAAGATCTAACAAGGCGGTGCGGCTAATAACAAAATCGAATAAGGGGAGGTTTTAATGAAAAGATCATCATTTTCAGCAATCACGATTGTCATTTCAATGCTCGTATTCTTCTTGGTGGAAAACGGTTTCTGTGTTGCTGAGCCAACCACACCTCTTGATGTTGAAGGAAGTGATGCCGAATACAGAGAGTTGTTGGGAATGTGGAAGGGCTCTTGGGGAAATTCCGAACAAATACTTTTGATTCATAAAATAAGCGCTGGTAAAGTCTACTTTACTCATGTCTGGGGGGATGAAAACAAAAGCGAAGAAAGAACAGGGGAAATCAAAAAAGATGATGATACATATTTTTTTAACTACACGACTACCAATGCTCAATTTAGTTTGTCGTGTAAAAAGGGGGAGGCAAAAATGCAAGGGCGAAGAACTATAAGCAGCTCAAAAATGGGTTCTCAGGTATTGGGGAGCTTCCAAAAGGTAAAATAATCAGGTGGTCCACCGATTAGCTAACTCTCTGTTATCTATCGCATGATAACAAGTTCTTTATAAAAGTTGGATACTGACAGCGTCCCTCACTCAGCATATCCGCTTTCCGAAAACATGAGTTTCACGGCATACATCACCGAAAACCGCAGTTAAAAATGGTCCAGGGCGGAATTGACACGAACTGACCAATGCGTGTAAGATTTCAGCATTAGGATGATAGTTTAGAATGGCCGCAGTTCAGAATGCCGATCCTGCTGCAAGACGAAAAACACTGGTGATTATTTTCCTCGGTGTCATAGCCGGAGCCTTTCTTGTTTTTGGTTTTCAAAGATACAGATCTGTTCTGATTGACTGGCTTTTATCCGACCAGGAACAGTTGGCGCACAGGATTTGGCTGTTCTGCCTTATTATGGCAGTCGCCATGTCGGTTCCACTTTTCGCATACTCCGCTTACCTTTGGTCCTATGGCTGCAGAGTATTGCGTGCCCAGCGGTTTCCGTTGTTAAGCGATCGTGTGGTTCGCGATACCCCAATTCTTGAAGGCAAGGCTGCACAATACAGGGGACGGGCTATAAAGTTCTTGGCAGTTTCTTTAGCGGTATTTGGGGCAATCCTGGTTGTGGCCCTTTGGCGCATTTCTTCAACTATTGGCAAGAACGTGGCTTGATCTAAGCTTAACCTTTATT
>JBFZFB010000219.1:0-2844 GCA_041306605.1 Lentisphaerota bacterium
TTCAAATTCCCCAAGGGTAATGATTCGGTCGATCTATCGCAGATTATTCAGCCCTACCGGATCTTTTGATAACAGTATCTTGTATCAGTTTTAGCCCAATTACAGATACATTGAGATCATCTGGTTTCGCTAATCTAAAACTGACCCCCTAAAGGGCAAAACGACAACCGAAAATTGACCCACCCAAATGCAATCCTCTGGTAAGGATAAGTGGTAATTAAATCCAGCAGCCAGAGGAGAAAGGAGAATGCTAAAGGTGGATCAATATGGGTACATACGGATAGCGCATCGGGTTTATGGCAAATCGGTCAGGCAAATTGCCAAAGAGACGGGCCATTCGAAGAACACGATCAAGAGAGTGCTACGGGGTGAATATTGCGGCTACCGGTCACGAACCAGCCAGCCATATCCAGTTCTGGGGCCTTATGTGAAGATCATCGACAAGTGGCTCACAGATGACAAGACCCAGCCCAAAAAGCAGCGTCATACAGCCATTCGGATTTATCGCCGGTTAAAACAGGAGCATGGCTTTTGCGGTGCCGAGACGACGGTGAGAAAGTATGTGAAGGAAGCCAAGCTGAGGCTTGGATTATGCGGACAGCAAGCCTTCATCCCTTGTGAGCCCACCATTGGCGGTGAAGCTGAGGTCGATTGGGGAAGCTGCCATGCGGTTATCGACGGTCAATCTGTCAAGCTTAAGCATTTCTGCATGCGGTCAAAATATTCCGGTAAGCACTTTGTCTGCTGTTATCCTTGCGAGCGCCAGCAGGCATTGTTTGACGGCCATATACAGGCCTTTTCCTTTTTCGGAGGCATCTTTCCCGTATTGATTTACGACAACCTGACCACGGCGGTTCAACGGGTCTACCTTGGGAAGAAACGCGATTTGCAACAAAGCTATGACAAGTTTGTCGGCTATTACAATTTTACCCCGCGATTTTGTAATCCCGGAGCGGGTCATGAGAAAGGGGGGGTTGAGGGACTTGTGGGCTATGCCCGTCGCAATTATATGGTTCCGGTACCCCACGCCGATTCGCTCGAAGCGTTAAATGAAAGGCTCCTTGAAGAATGTATGGCCTATGGCGAGCACCGGATGGCCACCCGAGAGCAAAGTGTCAATGAACTTTATGAAGCTGAAAGGAGCCGCCTGATCGCCCTTCCCGATGTCCCGTTCAGTAATATGGAGATTTGTTCTCCCAAAGTTGACAAATATGCCACCGCCATCGTTGACAAAAATCATTATTCGGTTCCGACCCGTTACACCCATGTAAAAGTAAAGGCGATCTTGCAAGTTGACCAGGTTGACATCTATTACGGACCGAAGCGAATCGCCACTCACCATCGGCTGTATAACAACAACCAGTGGTGTCTCGATCCCGAGCATTATTTGGAACTCATCCAGCAGCGGCCTCAATCGTTTGAGACCGCCCGTCCAATCGTCGAATGGCGAAAACGCTGGCCCCAATGCCTGGAGGCGTTGTTGGACCGTTTTCGCAACAGGCAGGGAAACACGAATGGCATCAAGGATTTCATATCGGTATTAATGCTCTACAAGCAATTTTCCGGGAGTGAAATCGAGACCGCCGTCAAGCTTGCGCTTGCCGCTGATGTCGGTTCCAGTGCCGCGGTTGAATACATTTTATGCAGTGCCACCCGATCATGTGATCAGCCGGTTGCTGGCGCAGCCGACTGGCCCCGCCTTGCCCCGGCCGATGTGTCTGTTTACCGGCAGATCGGCGGTGACCTATGAATGCGGCAATGAATGCGATGCTCCTTGATAACTTGAAGATGCTCAGGCTTTCCACAATGATCCAGAATCTGGCGGCCAAGCTGCGCCAGGCCAAAGAAGGCAAAATCGCCTATGAGGAGTTTTTGTTAAACCTGACCGAAATCGAGGTTCAGGCCCGTAGGGAAAACGGTCGTAAAAGGAGAATCAGAGAAGCCGGTTTCCCTTTGCTGAAACCACTTGAAACCTTTGATTTTGAGGCCGCTGGCGACCTTGATGTCCGATACATTCAAGAACTTACAACCGGTGGATATATCGAAGAAAAGCGCAATGTCATATTTTTAGGAAAAAGTGGAACCGGTAAAACGCACCTGGCCACGGCATTGGGCATGGAAGCGTGCACGTCAGGATATCGAACCCGGTTTGTCACCGGATGCGGTCTTGCCAATGAACTGATCGAAGCAAGAGATGAAAAGATTCTCAGCCGGGTGATTAAACGTTATGCCGGTTATGGTTTACTGATCATCGCCGAACTCGGGTATGTGCCGTTTTCCAAAGAAGGGGCCGAACTGCTTTTTCAAGTGCTTGCCGAGCGCCATGAGAAAAGGCCGGTGATCATTACCACCAACATGGGCTTTGGCGACTGGACTCAGATATTTGGCGATCCCAATCTTACCGGAGCCCTACTGGACCGCATTACGCATAAGGCCCACATAATCAACTGCGCATGGGAAAGCTACAGATTAAAAGAAACGCTAAAAAATAAAAGGAGAAGTTCCAAGTGAAGGAAATTACAATATACAATACTTTAAAGGGACGATTGGAAACAGTCCGTTTTGAGTTTACTTCTAAAAATACTACATGGTTTGACGATAGTGAATCGTCTGATATTTACAGAATCGCAGATGGTATTGGCGGACTTCTAATCCAAGAAACCGGATATAGTATCCGATTTTAATTGGTGACGTATCCAGGGCAGGCATCGAAGATACTGTACAAAAGGCCTTAGAACTGCTGCGAGGGCAGACGGATTGATTATAGATATTCGAGGCCCGGCATGGGAGGGGCTTCCGGTCGCTACGCTCCCTCCAGCGCCTCCCATGCCGAAAAACATGCTA